>CATLVU010000046.1 GCA_950061135.1 uncultured Oligoflexia bacterium | reverse complement strand
CCTGCTGCTGGGATAACAGAACACAGAATAACAATTAATGGAGAAATTGTTGATCTTGCTTATCTCTATATCAATGGGAAAAATCTTGCACATACAGTAGGTTGTGACACATACGGTGTCAGTGAATTTCTAGACTAAAATATCCCAACTTAGACAACTTCTATTATCTACGTTATACAAATACTTAATAAAAATTTAATTCTGAAAGGGGACTTATGAACTTTCAAAATCTATTTTCAAATTCAGAGAAAATTAGTGTGATGTTATCAGATTGGGCAATGACTAGTGGCGTAAGGTGTTTATTTATTATCATCGGTGCCTTTATTGTATTAAAAATTTTAAAATGGAATACTCAAGGTATATTGCAAAAATATACATCAAATGGTGAGAATAAAAGACTTCAAACTCTAGCATCAATCGCAAACTTAGCCTTGAAAGTTATTATTATGGGCGTTGCTGGTGCATTACTTTTAAGTGAGTTCGGTGTAGACCTTGCACCAATTATCGCTACGGCAGGAGTTTTCGGCCTTGCAATTGGCTTTGGAGCAAAAGAGCTTGTATCTGATTTAATTTCTGGTTTTTTTATCTTACTTGAAGATCAAGTACATGTAGGTGATTTCGTTACAGTTGATGGCAGTAGTGGAACCGTAGAAAAAATGGGTTTAAAAACAATAACATTACGTGACGCTTCAGGAACACTTCATTTTATAAGAAATGGCCGTATTTCAAAGATTCAAAATGCAACGAGAGATTATTCATTTGCGGTTTTAAATATCGGAGTTAGCTATGACTCAAGTTATGAGCACGTATGCTCAGTTTTAAAGGCAGAAGCTGATAAATTATTGGCCGATGTAAATTTTCAAGAAAACTTCATTGGCGAATTTGAAATTTTTGGACTGACTGAATTTGCTGATTCGGCAGTAATGATTAGATGTCGCTTCAAAACATTACCAGGTAAACACTGGATGATAACCAGAGAGTTTAACAAAAGAATCAAAGCAGCATTTGATAGTGAAGGTATTGAGTTTCCATTTCCAAACAGAACTGTTCATCTTAGAGCTGAAGGAACTGTAAATGATGCTTTAAAAATGCATATGAATAGAAATAGCGATATCTCAGGAGAAATTTAGGCTGTTCTTATGACTGCACGATAAGAAATATTATCGTGCAGTGCGTTACTGCTAAATTGATAGGAATTCTTATTTATCATCCTTAGCATTATTCCCAAGAATAGTATCAATCACGTTAAGATCAATATTGGTTGAGCTTCCAGAGCCTTGTTCCGTACTTGGTGCGTCTTTTAGATACTCTTTTACTAAATCACCATCTTCTAAATCGGCTAATTCTATTTCTCTTGCTCTGACATTGCTTGCAGATTTTCCATCTGAGCTTTCAACATCTAAAAATGAACTTGCAATATTTGAATATTGATAAAGTGTTTCAACTCGTTTTTTTTGAGTTTCAATATCATCTATTTTTTCTTGTGCAATTTCTTTTTTTGTCTGTGCCTCGGAGCTATCATTCTTTTTATTTTTTAGCCCTATTTCTTTTTTAAACCTTTCACTTAAGTCGCTAATTGCAGCTTCTCGTTCAGCTTTATAATTGTCCGTGATAATATTAACTAGATCTGTTTCAAGAGCAGCCGGATCATCTAAAAGGTCTTTATATCGTTCATATAGGCCATTTTCTTTAAGGAGTTTTTCAAGTTCTTCTTTATTATTTTTAGCATTTTCAACTCTTTTTAAATAAAGCTCTCTTTGAGCTAAATCATTTTGTTTAATTTCATCAAATTTATCTTTATCAAGAGTGATTGCTAGCTCTTCACATTCTTCCTCATTAAACACATCACCATCGATACATTCTTCTTGTAATCTTTCAGCTTCATCTTCCCCTTTACTGAAAGTATCAACTTTATCTGTTAACTCGGTAGATGAAATACTTGTTAAGTCATCAAGTGTGCTATCAGACGCATTAAAGTCCTGTTTAAAGCTTGCTGCTCTGATGGCAGATAAGTCTGTCTTAGGTCTAAAATCTTTTTGAAATTTTTCTAAAGTATCGTCTGTTAACTGTAGTACTTTACGATATTCTTTAAGTCTAGCGACTAAATTACAGGCCATTTGCCCTGTAGTGTTTTTTGTTTCGCTAGCATTACTAACTTCAATACCAAATCTTTGCCTACAAAATACTCCTGCTGTTTTATCTTTTGTGATTTTAGTATCACTACCATATGTGTTATTACATTTATAAACTTCGCACATATTTTTTATAACAGTACCAGCGCAAAACTGATATTTTAGCCCTATCATTTTAGGATCATCTTTATTAAGTTTTAAGTCCTGATTTTTGAGTATTTCTAATAGCCCGACTGTTCTGTAATTATCATCATCTTCAGGACCACTCTCGCCACAGTTTTGTAATTTAGGACAAATTCTGTATTCTTTAAATTTTTCAGGATTAACAAATTTATTAGGTTGAACGAAATTACTTAAATCAGAATCAGGTTCTATTGCTTTACCATTTGGAATTTCTACATATTGTCCATTCTCTTTTTTTGCAACACTCTGTATGCCTGTAGGTACAAAGACATCACTCACTTTACCGGTATCTTTATCAGTCTTTTGCCCCAAAGAGCCTCTTAATAAATATCCAGGACCTTTTTTTACACCAAAATTTTCAAGACAATATTGTGATACTTCAACTAAGAGATTCTTACCAATTTGATTTTTATAGAGTTCTACAAAAATTTTATGATCAACATAATTTGTATCTTTTAATTTTTGAATTTCATCTTTTGCTTTTTTAGGGCCATATAAAGTTTTTCTAAGTCTTTCTGTTAGGTACTCTCTAATTGATTTGGCACTTTTAGTCGCATTTCTATCAAATGCTTTTAGCTTTAAATTTTTAGATAAGTCTTCTAAGGCTTCAGGTGTTAGCTTGCTGACTTCGCTTTTAATGCATTCTTCAATCTTTTTACTTCGATCTTCTTCTGCTGCGCCTTGAGCTTGGGATTTACAGGTTTTAAACTGCTCTGAATCAAGTAGTTTTTCTTCGACTTCTGCTTCTTTAATAGAAGTTAAAAAAGTCTCAACTTCTTCCGATGGAACGTCATCAGAAGCACTAGTTTGAGGACTCTGTTCAACTTCATCATTTCCAAAAGTTTGAAAATTAAGAGTAAATAAAAGCAAAAAAATGAGTAATTTCACTACTATATTCTACCCTACTAGCAGATTTTAACCAAGAAATTGTCCTAAACTCTTAAAATTTCGAAAAAATTAAGAGTTTTTTGCCAACTCTTCTGCACGAAGATCTTTTCTTAGGATTTTTCCAACGTTTGTTTTTGGAAGCTCATCTCTAAATTCAACCTTTTTTGGAACTTTGTAACCAGTAAGATTTTCGCGAGCGTAAGCAATAACATCTTCTTCAGTTAAGGACTGATCATTTTTAACTACAAAAACCTTAACAATTTCACCAGATTTTTCATCAGGAACACCAATGGCCGCAACTTCTAGAATTCCTTCATGGCCTGCGATTGCATCTTCAACCTCATTTGGATAAACATTAAATCCAGAAACTAAAATCATATCTTTTTTACGATCAACAATTTGAAAAAATCCTTTCTCATCCATAACTGCAATATCACCCGTTTTGAAAAAACCATCACTTGTCATAACTTTTGCAGTTTCTTCAGGTCTATTCCAGTATTCGCGCATAACTTGCGGTCCTTGAATTGCTAACTCTCCACGTTCTCCCATGGCCACTTCTTGTTCATTATCATCAATAATCTTCACAGTAGTAGATGGAATTGGAACCCCTATTTTACCATTATAAGCTTGTAAG
This sequence comes from uncultured Oligoflexia bacterium, assembly GCA_950061135.1. Classification (GTDB taxonomy): domain Bacteria; phylum Bdellovibrionota; class Bacteriovoracia; order Bacteriovoracales; family Bacteriovoracaceae; genus CATLVU01. The sequence continues at coordinate 14,873 of CATLVU010000046.1, read as the reverse complement.
TTTAGAGGATTGATACAAGCAGCTGGTGATGTTTCAGTAAGGCCATAGGCTTCAATTAAAGGTTTATTCGTAACTTTTCTCCACTTTTCTGCCACTGCTTTTTGTACTGCCATACCTCCACCTAAAGTAAGTTTTAATGTAGAGAAATCTAGGTTTCTAAATTCTTCATTATTTAATAAAGCATTAAACAATGTATTTACACCTGTAATGGCAGTGAACTTATATTTAGACATCTCCTTTACAAAACCTGGAATATCACGAGGGTTTGTAATGAGAATATTTTCAGCACCAAGATTACTAAAAACAATACAATTCGCTGTCAAAGAGAAAATGTGATAAAGCGGCAGCGGAGTGATGATAATTTGTCTCTCATCCCCAACAGCTGTTTTTAACCACTCTCCAGCTTGAAGCATATTTGCAATAATATTTTTATGAGTTAATACAGCACCTTTTGCAACTCCAGTTGTTCCACCTGTGTATTGTAAAAATGCAATATCCTCATGAGTTAATTCAACTTTTTTAAATTTTGATTCATCACCATGAACTAAAACGTCTTTGTACTCAATCGCATTTGGAAGATTGTATTTAGGAACCATCTTCTTAACATTTTTTATAACAAAGTTTACGATTAATGATTTTGGAAATGATAATAGGTCGCCAATTTGAGTAGTAATAACATGCTTTACATTTGTTTGAGGTAAAACCTTCTCAAGCATATGTGCAGAGTTTGCAAAAATCACTATTGCATCAGCTCCGGCATCTTTTAATTGATGCTCAAGTTCTCTTTCTGTATACAAAGGATTTACATTTACTGCAATCATTCCTGCTCTTAAAATTCCAAACAATGCTATTGGGTATTGCAAAATATTTGGCATCATCAAAGCAACTCGAGATCCCTTTTCAAGTTTTAAATCATTTTGTAGATAAGACGCAAACTTCTGGCTTAAATTATCTATTTCAGCATAAGTAAAACTTTTACCCATATTTGTGAATGCAGGCCTGTCGGAATATTTTTTAAAAGCATTTTGTAGAATATCTATAATACTACTATGCTTGTTAAGATCAATTTGATGACTAACACCTTCTTCGTAACTAGAAAACCATGGGTAATTCATTAAAAACCTCTTTTATTTGTGAGTAAAAAGTTAATACTTTATATTCTAAGTGAAGTATTGCTAACTGTGAATGGGAATTATCTGCTAATTTAGGCTTAATCCAACTCGAGTTGTTTTAGGAAGTTTTTCATGGGGATAATGCTTATAATCAGTGAAAAGATCAAAAGCTAATTCATCATGGTAAAATAAATAGTTTATCTTAAAGCCTGCTGATAAGAATTCTTGCTCCAGCTCATGAGTAGTAAGTAATCGCCTTATCTTTTTGCCTTGATGAATAATATCACTTGAATCTGTTAACTCGTATTCCATTGGGAAATCAATATTTTTTTGAAATGTCATACATTCAACAAGAAAATAACCAGATTTTGATAGATGTTTTTTTATAAAATCAAAGTAATTTTGTCTGTGACTAGAATCAGTCAAACAATGTAGTAAATGAGAATCAGCAATTAAATCAAATTGTTTTTTTAAATTAATCTCTTTAGTTAAATCTCCAACCTGAAACTGACTATTAGAAATATTTTTGAGTTCGCAAATTCTATTTGCACCCATTATCGCGAGATTTGAAACATCAACTCCATAGCAATCAGTAAATGAAGAACTTAGCTTAATCGACAATCCTCCAAGACCACAACCACACTCAAGAAAGGAATTTTTTTGTAAATCAAACTTTCCAGAAAAGTCATCAATGAAATCAATCATTGTTTCGTTATTTTTCTCTAAAAACGAATCAATAACATTTTGATTTTCAAAACTAAGCCAATTGGGCGTTACAAAGCGATAAGAATCGTCGTAAAATTGATAATCTGATTCATTAAACATAGTATTAATGATAAACCCCTAGGGATAAGATGGAAACGTTAGAAAATTATAAATTAATAAAAACTGACGATGGAAGTATGACTTTGTACTCAAAAAAATACGGAGAAGCATGTCATTCAACTTCAGGAGCAAGAGAAGAAACGAGGGTTCATTATATCCAAGGATGTGAGATCGAAAAGCTGGCCCAACACAATGACGAAATTTCAATTTTGGAAGTAGGATTTGGAACAGGCATTGGCTTTGATGAGACTATCAAAATATGCAAAAAGTATAATTGTAAACTGAACTTTTATTCTTTTGAAATCGATCAAGCCCTTGTGGATTATTTTTATCAAAATAATAAATGGGATAATGAAAAATACAAATTAAATGTTTTAATTGGAAATGCTAGACATACAATTAAAACACTTATTGAAAACAATTTAAAATTTGATGGGATTTACCAAGATGCTTTTAGCCCTAAAAGAAACTCTATTTTGTGGACTACAGAATGGTTCACTGAGCTTAAATCTTTGGCCCATGATCATTGTATCCTGAGTACATATAGTGCAAGCTCTTCTATTAGAAAGTCCATGTTAGCAGCAGGCTGGGCAGTATTTAATGGAGTGAAGTTTGGACCTAAAAGATCTTCGACAAGATGTAAGCTGGTCGGAGAGACAGAGCCTGAGATTTTATCAAAGCTAGAGCGAAGCCCTGCTAAAGAAATCACTGATCTTAATTATTTCGAATATAAAATGGATACTAAAAATGTTTGGCGATAATAAACTTTGCAAAATGCTTAATATAAAATATCCGATTATCCAAGCAGGGATGGTCTGGGTTTCAGGTGGAAAGCTCGCAGGTGCTGCCTCTAAAGCTGGTATATTAGGGGTAATAGGCGCAGGTAGTATGAAGCTTGATGTCCTAGAAGAGCAGATAAAAAAAGCGCAAAAAATTGATTCAACCGCCTTGGCGGTAAATATCCCCCTACTCTACAAACTCTCCAAAGAGCAAATTGATCTAGCATATGAGTTAGGAATTAGAATTTTCATAACAAGTGCTGGAAGCCCTAAGCTTTATACGAAATATTTAAAAGATAAAAATTGCATTGTTATCCACGTAACAAGCTCTGCAAAGCTCGCAAAAAAATGCGAAGATGCTGGTGTTGATGCGGTTATCGTCGAAGGCTTTGAGGCCGGAGGACATAATGGTCGTGATGAACTGACCTCTTTAGTATTAGTCCCTCAATGTGTAGATACTGTCTCTATTCCTGTTATCTGCGCCGGAGGTTTTTATGATGCTCGTACTTTCCTTGCAGGGCTTGCCTTAGGAGCAAGTGCTGTTCAGATGGGAACACGCTTTCTTCTCTCTCAAGAGAGCCGAGCTCACGAGAAATATAAAAGCTTACTACTTAATGAGCCTGAAACATCTACAGAACTTGTAATGAAATCAACTGTTCCAGTTAGGCTTTTTAAAAACAAATTTTATCAAGAAATTAAAGAGCTAGAAAATACATGCGCTCCAACTGAGAAGCTAATAGAGCATCTTGGAAAAGGAAGAGCAAAAGAAGGAATGCATCTTGGAGATTTAGACAATGGAGAACTAGAGATCGGACAGGTTTATTCCTCGATTTCAGATATTCCAAGTGTTGAAGCTATAGTTCAAAATATTGTGAATCAAGCTTTATCTTTGTATCAGGATCTGAACCCCACCCCCAACGAAAGCCATACTTAATTGGAGAAATACTTCCAAAACGAACTCCATAATACATGATGAACGACATGATAGGATAACCCCTATCCTTAATACATTTTTTAAAATCTAAATCAGCGATATCCTTTAATTTTCGATCCCCCCCATGCCAATAAGCAATATCGTGTAAGACACAACAAGGACTCCAGCCACCTTCAATAAACATTGTACAATGATCCGTTAAAAAAGGATTTATGGGGTTTTTATCAAAAGAAAAGGCCCAAACTGGGCCTAAACTTAAAGCTATAATTAGTAGTTTGTACTTAGTTCTAATGCTCTAATCCTATCATCTAGTTTGGGATGAGTTGAAAGAAATTGCATTAAGCCTTTAGGCTTTGAAGAAATTTTTAAAGTATTCATATTTTTTTCACTATCATCAAAATAGCCTCCACCTTCAAACTGGGACTTCAATCTTTTTAATGAAGCAACCATCTTTTCTTTACCTGCATATCTCGCACCACCTTGGTCTGCGCGGTATTCTCTAAGTCTAGAAAAGTATGCAATAATAAACATTCCAATAAATCCAAAAATCATCTCAAAAATTATTGTTGTAAAAAAATAACTAAGTCCATGACCTACTGGCGCATCATCATCATCTGATCTCATAGCATTTTGAACTGCAAAAGCAGCAACTCTAGCAAAGAACATTACAAAAGCATTAATAACACCTTGAATAAGAGTCATTGTTACCATATCACCGTTGGCAATATGGGCCACTTCATGTCCCAAGACTCCTTCAACTTCATCTTCGTTCATAGATTGAAGTAATCCAGTAGAAACAGCAACTAGTGAATTAGACTTTGATGGGCCTGTGGCAAAAGCATTTACCTCCGGAGAGTTATAAATTCCAACTTCTGGCATTTTTGGAAGACCTGCTGCCTTTGACATTTGATGTACTTTATTAACAAGAGCAGAATACTGTCCTCTCTCATCGATGATCTGAACACCCATAAATTTTTTGGCCATAAATTTTGACATGGCCAAAGATATAAAAGAACCAACCATACCCCAAATAAGGCAGAAAATTGCTAAAGCTTCATAATTTAATCCATAAGCATTAAGATAAGGCTCTACCCCTAGTAAGCGAAGAATAATGTTAATACTGACAATAACGGCAATATTCATTAAACCAAAAAATACAATACGTCTAAACATGTGTTATCTCCTTGTCATATAACAAGATAATACTTATTTTTTGCCCGTCAAGCTTGTTTAAGTGGATTTTTTTTAGGTACTATAAACTCTATGAAAATCCTCTTTATTTGGTTATTAATAACAATGACACACTCTTACGCTCAAGAATTCTCTTTTTTACATTACAATATCAAAGAATTAGATTCGCTCAAAATTCTGAAAAACTCAGAACAAGTTAAGGCGGTTAAAAACATCTTAAATGAGAATAATTTTGATTTTTTATCACTTAATGAAATCCATTACGATTCACCTAATATTCCAAATAACCTTATTAAGACTCAGGGACAAAATCTTAGCCAACTCATTAAACTGTTTGAGCTGCCTCATAATTATTCAAGTTTTCATCCAGCTTTAACAGGAAATAATGCCCTTAAAAAAGAAGATGGAAGCTATTATTCGGATCCAAACTCTACTGAAGCGAGAAACAATGCTGATCAGATAAACTTTGGAATTATGCCTGCTCAATACTCAACAGGACTAATCTCTAAGTTTAAGATACTCGAAGAAAAACTTATTAATTTAAAATGGAAAGACTTTAACCCATCTGTTGATCTTTCAAAGTTTAAATTAGCGAATGGTAATCCTGTACCTGAAGATATACTTTTATTTGATAAAACTTTTTCAGACATCACCATCTCAATAAATGAAAAAAAGCTTCATCTTGTATTGTTACATGCAGTCACAGCTTTTGGCTTTGGCAATAAAAACACAATGAATTTCGCACGAAATGCAGATCAATTAAAATTTTTAGAGTGGTATCTAACAGGAAAAACTTCATTTGAAGTCAGTCTTTCAAATATAAACCCTCTAAAAGAAAATACTCATTACTTGGCCGCAGGTGATTTTAATGTTGATATTAAAGAGGCGCAAAAAGAAGGTGCAAGAGTTCTGAAAAACCTAATCAATAAAACAAAATCTTGGTTACCTCTTCAAAACCTAACACATACCTATGAGTCTGATAGTTTAGCTCCTGATCCTTTTCGTTTGAACCTGGATTACATTCTTGTTTCTAAAAATATTAAAGTACTCGAAGGGAAAATCCTCCATCCTAATTACCATCGCATAGAACTAGGTACAGAAAAGCCTGAAGTTAACCTAAATAAGAATCAAGAACTGATCAGTTATTTAGATAATAACAAAACAAATTATGCCATCGTTACTAAAAATTATACTAACTTTAAAAAAGCTAGTGATCATTTTCCTATTTGGGGGAGGTTCCAATTACTCGATTAATTCTTTCAGCTACCTTATTTTTAATATTAACAAGCTGCTCTTTAGCACCGTTTAGTCCAAACACTTCTGGGCAATCCTATGGAGCAGGTAAAGTAAAGGCCAGTGTTGGAAATGTAAATTCAACTTATCATATAAAAATAGGTACTGGGGTTTCGGAGAGTATGGACATAGGTTTTGTTATGGAGTTTGGTGCCATCTCAACTTCAGCTTTGTTTTTTAAGTATTCATTCATGAATAATAAGACAGGCCTAAGTAATGCCTTTGAATTTGGCTATGGCTCGACAGATACGACAAAGTTTTATTATAGCGGGCTTATTTCTTCTTTGGCATTCACAGAAAGTTTCGAACTCTTTTTAAATCCACGTATAAATATTGTAAGCACTGATAGCTCTGATATCGAGCTTGGTGATGAAAATGGAAATATCATTATAAATGAATATGACGTAACCTACCTTCAATTAACTTCAGGTATGAATTTATGGTTTTCTGAAAACGTAGGTATGACTTTATACGCTATTTATTTTGCAGGTAATGATATCGAGACTGTCCAAGATACAACAACTGGATTTTCATTTATGTTTAAGTATTAAATTAACTGCTGTGGTGACAAGATTAGCTTTTCAAAATCCTGAGACATTTTCGCCCCCGTTACCCCATCAATTAAACGATGGTCACTTGTCCAACAAAAATCAATTACAGGCTTAATTACAACCTCATCATTTTCTACTACTGCTTTTTTATAGACTTTCCCCATTGCTAAAACAAGCGGGACTCGAGAATAAGGAACAAGAGGCGCAAATCCTGTTTGAAATCCAAGGCTTCCAATATTTGTAATCATTGCTGAACCAAACGAGTCTTGAGGAGGCCCTAGAACTTTATTCCATAAATTAAAAGTATACATCATAGTGCCAAGAGTTTTTATAATTGGCGGCATCAAGATTGTCGGTACATGGGCCATCGTTTCTTTGACTTTTTTATAATTGAGATCATCGCCCTTTTTAATTTTTTTAACATTCTTATTCATCTCTTTCGCTATTTGAACCGCAGTTTTTGTGTCAGCATCTTTTACAGTATAACCTGATAGATCTTTTCCTTCTTTATCTGTAGCGACTTGAAAAAAAACTGATATATCTTCTCTTTGATAATACTGCCCCAATCGAATTACTCTGTTAATGACTGGATTCATCTGTACCATTCTACCAAGTGCTGCACCTGCTAGATGTGTCATTGAAAGAGAACTATGTTCATCTAATAATTCCAAGCATTTTGAAACATCAATTGTTTGCAGACAGTAAACCTGACAATCACCGGTCATCGACCAAGTACCAAAAGCTGTTTTGCGCCAAGTTGAAAGGTTAATTTTTTGTGAGTATTTTATGTTTTTTCTAAACAGCATAGTTTTCTCATTTTGTTTATGTTATGAGTTTGCCAGGCTCAATTAATGTCCTATAGGGCAAAAGGAAATTAAAATGAAGGCGTTTTTAACTATTTTACTAATCTTCTCATCAATTTGCTATGGCAAAGAGATTACCTCGTTTACAGAAATTGAAAAGCAAGCTCTAAGTTATGCTAAAAAGTACGGTGTAGACCAAACACTAGTAGTATTAGATATAGATAATACTGTTCTTACAATGCCAAGACAGTTTGGAAGTGATCAATGGTTTAGCTGGCAAAGTAAAAACTGCCTTGGAAAAACAAATAATAAAAGTTATTGCGCTGCAAGTAACTTCGGAGAACTTCTTAATGTTCAAGGTCAATTGTTTGCTATTTCAACGATGGTTCCAACTGAAAAAATAACAGTAAAAACAATTCACAACCTCCAACAAAGAGGCTTTAAAGTCATTTTACTAACAAGTAGAGGCCCTGAGTTTAGAAATTCGACTGAACTTCAATTAAGTGAAAATGGTTTAAACTTTGCAAAAACAGCAATTGGACCTGGACAAGGTTATGGTGGAACATACCTTCCGTATAAACTAAATAACCTAAATAGATATGGATTAAATCAAAGTGATGCAAAAAGATTAAATTTAAAAAAACCTCGCCCTGTAAGTTATATGAATGGCGTTTATATGACAGCAGGACAAAACAAAGGGGTAATGCTTAGAAACTTATTAGCAAAAACAAATACAGATTTTAAAGCTATCGTCTTTGCTGATGATCATAAAAAACATATTACAAGAATGAATCAGGCTTTTGAAAAACTAAATTACGTTGAAGTGATGGCCTTTAGATATGGTGCAGTAGATCACTTAGTAAAAGAATTTAAAACGAAACCTAAATTATACTCAGCGCGTGGTGTTAAATTTTTAAATTCGCTAAAAAGAACACTAAATAAAACTCTTTAGTAATATACGAATATAAGTTTTACATAATACTTTGCCAATGAATTCTTTATACGGCCTAATTCTATTTTTGGAGGGCCGTATGAAGTATTCATATATAATTATTTTATTCTTACCAATTCTTGTTAACGCAAACCCATTTTCTTCTTTTAATAAATCCTTATCCAACGAACTTTTTTTTAATCAACCTTCCTTAGATAAATATACAGCCCCCTTAAATCTCCGTACTCCATTTTTCTGGGAAAGAATGGGCACCGGAGCAGCTTACTATCGCCCCTTAACTAATACTATTGTTCTTAATAAAGAATTACTTATCAACAAAAGAATTATGAACTCAATAGAGATGCATCAAAGAAAGAAGTATTTTATGGCCGCTGCCGAAACGATTTTTCATGAAATTTCTCATGGTGTTTTAGATACAATCATAGAAAACGATCGATCCTTACCATCAAACTATTTATTAACAAAAAAGATCAGAAACTGGTTTGATAGTAATTATAATTCAATTCCTCTGACTGATGCAGTTCATGAGTTATATGGCTATAGCGCAGGAAATGTCATCTCAGTGCTTTATAATGAACTAGACCGCACTTTACTGGCACATGGCCTCAAATATCTCGACCGAGGATGTTTTAGCAAAAAGGGATTAAAAAAGATCGCAAAAAGAATAGGACTTACAAAAGAAAATATCGAATTTAAAACATTATTTGAAAACAAAAAATTCAGCGATGAGTTTTTTCCTTCTTATATCTTTATCAGAGGTAAAGATTACAAGATTAAAGACTCCTTCCCAATAGAGTGGAAAAAACAATTGTATTATCATTTTGTCGAGTTTTATGGACTCCCTATCACAACAGGACATTTTGTAAAAAAAATGAATCGAAGCAAATTTTATAAAAATTGGCTAACCAAATGCTATGAAAATGTTTTAGAATAAAAAAATGCTAATTATAAAATATATTCGTTTTGATTTTGGTTTTTTACTTTTCTTACTGGGCCTAACCCTTCCCTATTTATATCTTGAATATATTCAATTTAAAATCCCTTATCTTTTTTTGATATTTCTTGTCCCATTAATTTTCTATCGTCTGATTATGTTTAATCAAAAAAATATAACTAAAAATATAAAAAAGAATTTCAAAGAACTATACCAACTATCCAATCAGCAACAAGCATTACTGATTAATAAAATACTAGTAATGAAACAAAGCTTATTAGCAATTTCAATACTTACAATTTTGATTGTACATATTATTAATAATTCTTAGTATATTTTAAAATTTATGCTTACAGGTAGATGATCAGAAAACCCTTCTCCCGTGATTTTATTAAAACGGTGAGGAATATTTTTGTCAGTATAAGTTGTTCCAGTGTCAAAATCTGTCCAAATAAGATCTCTTAACATAAATGAATGGTTTAGAATCTCAAATGACGAATATTCAGTAAAAATACCTTTTGAGTTCTTACGCTTTAAAACAAAAATTTTATCAAGTGAATCCCAGTGACCTCTATACCAATGAGTTCCTGGGGCCAAATCTTTATTTATTTGCCTTGCTTTCACTTCGACATCCTCAAATATAGGTAGAATATTTATATTAATCCCATGCGGTTTATCATCAGGTAAAGTATTAAAATCTCCAACCGCTAACACAAGATCAGACTTAGACGCCAGTGCTTTTTGCTTTAAGATACTAGAAGCCTTTAATCTTGTCGCATCAACATTTCCTTGAGACGGCCAATGATTACCAAAGACTGTTATCTCTCTGCCGTAAACATTAAGAACTGTTTCCAGAATCGGCCTTGTTGTTCTTGATGAATGTGGAGCAAGATTTATTTGATGAATTTTTTCTGATTTAACAGGGAAACGTGAAACAACACCAATATCAATTCCTCTGGTATCAGCCCCTTCTAAAAGACTAATATATTTAAAACCAGCTTTTGCTAAGTATTTATCTACAAGGATTTTAAGTATTCTCTTATTTTCAACTTCCTCGAAAACAATTACATCTGGAACACGTGTATTTTTTGGAGTTAAAATAACTTCAGATAAGCTTTTGAGTTTTTTATTTAAAATTTCATCATTCCAATCTAATTCAAAACACTCTCTTCTATAATGAGACTGCTCAATAGATCTACAATACTTTAAAGCTTCAGGGGTGTTCTCTTTAGTCTCTAACGATAACCAAGTCCAATCATTCTTGCCTTTATCATGAACATTATCAAAAAGGTTTTCAACATTATAAGTCATTATTGTGAAATTTTGAGAAGCATGGCCTAATAGAGGGGCCACGATTAAAAGTGATATTATTAAAATATTTTTCATTTTTCCTCCCTGATATAAATTTAGAGTAGACAACTCAGGTAACTATTGGCAAGAAAAAATAATATTAATTTTAAGTTAAGCTTAAGTAATTTAAAAAGATCTTTGAGCTTACATGCTTGTAAGGTAAAATTAGAATATGAAAGAATATCACTCAGAATGCACAAAAATAGAAGAAAAGCTCAATACTCTGACTCACGCTCCAGGAATAATAATCGGATTTGTGACACTCTTACTTTTAACATATAAGTTTTTAGAAAATGGTATCGTATCGCACCTACTAAGTTATATAACTTATTCTCTAACTTTCATCTTATTATTTATTGCTTCTACCGTTTATCACCATACTGAAAATGGAACAAATAAATTACTCATGCGCCGAATTGATCATTCATGTATCTATATTTTCATGGCCGGATGTTACACACCTTTTGTCGTTATAAACATGGACGTTTCTTGGAAGTATTATTTTTTAATTTTTATTTGGTTAATTGCCCTTGTAGGAGTAATTCAAAAGTTCAAACTAAAATTTAACAATGCTATCTTTACAGTAGTTCCTTATTTAGTATTTTCATATATGTGTTTACTCGCCAAAAAAGAATTAATAGATGTTCTTCCTCAAATAAGTTTCAGGTTCTTACTTGCAGGTGGGATTTGCTATACAGTTGGTGTAATCTTTTATGTTTTCAAAAAACTAAAATACAATCACAGTATATGGCATATTTTTGTTCTAGGCGGAGCTGTCCTACATTTCTTTGCTATCTATACAGCAATATAAACTTATAATTCATGGGCCATTTTTCTTTTCTTAGGTCGAAAATAATGTCTAGGACTATAATCATTTAAAAGAGAAATCTTACTCATATAAATACAAGCGTAACGTTCAATCTGTGATGCAAAGAAACTAGGTTCAATACCGGCCCTCATAACTTCTCCCCATGATGGGTTAAAAAGCTTTTCATATCGTCCTAATAACTTTCCAATTTCTTTATCAAGTTTTTCAATCTCTGAAAATTTCTGCTTTAAGACTTCCTTATCAACTTTTTTATCAAACTCAAATTCTTGGGCATACAATTCATCTATTTCTGACTCTTTACCTATTTTTTCTTTCATTAAGTTATCAATACTCTTACTTAGTTTTTTTGATTTCTTATAAGCGTCGATCTCAAAGTCTAGGTCCTCAACGACCATAGCTGTTCGCCACTCACAGGCCTTTTTAAGTTTAACCACATCACCATAAATATGATCACCAAAATATAAAATTTGATCACCGTTCAGTTGAAGATCATTTTGAACCTTAACTGCATTTCCTCCTTGAAAAACTCCGGGAACTATTTTTTTATCATAGTTTTGCAAGGTTCCGTCTTTTAAGTCGACTTTCAACAAAGGCATCTTATCATTGAAAAATCTTGGTTTCATCGCTAGCGTAATTGTTATTTCAAAAAGCTCGTCCCACGATGAGTGCTGTTTTAAATAAGGATTAATTGTAAAGTCAAGAAGCGCCTTAGTGTATTGAAAATCAGAATTTGTGATTACCCAAAGTCGCTTTCCATATGATTTAAATCTTTCCAATGCTTCGACTGTCTCTGGATCAACTTTTACATATTTTTGAAGATTTTTTCTGACAACATCCTTTAAAGTTCCATCTCTATGGGCCAAATCTACAGCATAGGATATGTCATCAGCTATATCGCGATAAGATGGATACTGATCAGGATATTGGTCTCGTAAATCAACAAGATTCATATACAAAACGGTGTAAGCGATAGAAAAGGCAGTATCAACACTTACATACTCACTATCCCTCAGATCAACACTTGTTCCACCATAAAGCTTCTTTACAAATTTATAATTTAACTTTCTTGTTCCATGAAAAGCATTTTTGATCTTATTATAAAGACTCACTTTTAGAATATTTCCGTTATCCTTATCTACGATTAGGCCTCTGACTGCCTTTGAAAAATCAAACTCTAGTTCTTTAATTTCTTTTGGATAACCTCTGTCTTTTATTAATTTTTTTATAGACTCATAAAAAGTTAACTCTTCAAAAAGCTCAGTATTATAACGCACCAAGGTATGATCCATATCAAAACCAATTACTTTTATATGCTTAAGATTCAAAACTCTATTTGTGTAAATTGCCATATAACTATCCTTTATATCGATCTAGATCATACTATAAATGCCTAAAATTAGAAGCATCTTAATCAAATCATAATGAAAGTTTTACAGTTTTATAGTCTTTTACTCTCGTAAAACATAGTTTATGACAATTACGGAGGTACCAGTGATCAAATCTTTTAAATCAATTCTCATTTTGTCAGTTTTCACTCTTTGCTACTCTCTTCATGCAGATATAAGTGAAGTATCAGAAGCTTCAATTATATACGGAGAAGATAACAGACTTGAGACCTATGAAGTTAATGCCACCCAACAACGTTTAGCAAAGTCTACCGCCGGAATGATAAAGAAATTAAAACTTGTTGGTGTTAATGATCATTATATGCTCCCACCTATGACTATCGATCAAGAAATGGGACTTTGTGAGTCGGAAAGATTTTACAAGCAACCCAGTGCTGTTATTTGCTCAGGCTTTTTAATAGGGCCTGACCTACTGGTTACTGCAGGCCATTGCGTAACAACTAAAGAAGATTGTGAAAAATACTCTTGGGTTTTTGACTATAAAGAAGAAGAAAAGACTAAAAGAACAAATATTTTAGTACCTAAAAGCAAGGTCTTTCATTGTAAAGAATTAGTGGAGGCAAAGCTTGTAGGTTCAAGAGCGAGTGCTCGCGATTATGCCTTAATAAAACTAGATAGAAATGTCCCTCAAAGAGAGTACTTAAAATATAGAACTCAAGGTTCTATACAAGTAGGTGAAGACATTTTAGTAATAGGCCATCCTTCTGGACTTCCAACAAAAGTAGCAGCTGATGCACAGGTTACTGCAATAAATGGTGATTATAGTTTCGTTTCAAACCTTGATACTTTTGGAGGAAACTCAGGCTCTGCTGTATTTAATGAAAGAACAAATATTGTCGAAGGTATTCTAGTAAGAGGTGCAGTCGATTACGTTAAAGACAAAGAAAATAAATGCATACGAGTTAATCAAGTAGATCATGATATTGAAGGAAAAAGTAATCTTGGTGAAGCTGTTTCTAAAATAACAGATATCGAAGTATTAAAACTAAGAGATCAATTATTGCTAGCTACAACTCGAGGTGATATCAAAAAATTAAAAAAACTGTACCCTAAGCTAGCCGCCAAAGATATCAATTATGATAATAACAAAAACACTCTTTTACATTTAGCAATCAAGAAAAGAAAAATGGCAGCTTTTAAATACCTACTCAGTCAAAAAGTAGCCCTTGATAATCAAAACCTAGACCTTGAAACACCACTTCACCTCGCAGCTTTTTACGGAAACTTCACTGCGGCTAAATTATTGATTAAGGCCGGTGCCAACCCTAAAATCAAAGATAAATTTGGTGTATATCCAAGTAAAAGAACACCTTATTTTGCGTTTGCTTTAAGGAGATACTTAAAAAGGTTTGAGTAATAGTGCAAATTCAGTCAGTTAATTAGGAGCTAATGAGAATAAAGTTTAACTACTGGAGAGGTGTTACGAATAGAATAGATTTCTTACTATATGGAATGATAATCCCTTTACTTGTTGCTTGTGCTCTAAGTATTATTGGCTTTGTCTTTGCTTATGGTCAGGATACTCTTAATTTTCTTAAAATTACCCTTAGCCATTTCAACTTCAGCGCTATGGCACTTGATAACGACTCACTTATCACAGAATTGAAAACTTTAAAGATACTGCCTACTACTATATGGAGTGCAGTAATTCTCCACATTTGGACTGCTGTTTCATGGCTGTTATACTTCTTTGTTGTTTGTATGTTTACGGTTCGAAGGATTAGAGATATCTTTGGAACCTTTAAGATTAGATACTACATAATTCTCTATGCAATCTGTCTTATACCCTTCTTATCACTCTTAAAAACAACTCTTCTCTGAACTATAGATGTTGAATTATAGACATGAAGGATTGCGTCTTTCGCTCCTTTTAGAGATTCAAAAGTTCTTTCTATCAGTTCTTTTCTTGACTGA
>CATLVU010000045.1 GCA_950061135.1 uncultured Oligoflexia bacterium | reverse complement strand
AAGTTGTAATGACAAATAGAGGGCCTGAAATTCGTTTAACAAGAACTTCACCAATGTTTTTAATTAAGCTCTTTGAAATTGAAGTTCCTGAAATTCAAGATGGAACTATTGAGATTAAAGCTGCTGCTAGAGAACCAGGGCATAGAGCTAAGATCGCAGTTTATACAAATGATAGAGATCTTGACCCTGTCGGTGCATGTGTTGGAATGAAAGGTTCAAGAGTTCAGAATATTGTAAATGAATTACAAGGTGAGAAAATCGATATTGTTAAGTGGCATGAAGATGTAGAAGTTTTTGTTAGAAATGCACTTGCGCCATCTGATATTACTTCAATTAATAGAAACTCAGAGGATCATATTTTAGATGTGATCGTTGACGAAGATCAGTTATCTTTAGCTATTGGAAGAAGAGGTCAAAATGTAAGACTAGCGGCCATGCTAAGTGGTTGGAAGGTTAATATTATTTCTAAATCTAAGTTACAAGAAAGAGTGAAGATGGCGGTTGAGAATTTACTGCAATTAGATGGTGTTAATGAAGCTGTTGCACAGGTGCTAGTTCAGTATGGTGTAATGTCAGTTGTCGATTTAAGTGCGAGTGAGGCTGCTGATATTCAAAAACTATTAGAAGTTGATGAAGAAACGGCTAAGGCAATGGTTAGTACCGCGGTTGCTGCAATTGAAAATAGTGAGATTGCAAACGAGCCAGAAGAAGAAGAAGAGATTATTTCAGCTTCTGCAGTTCCATCAGAGAGAATGGGTGTTATTCAACATGGTGCTAAAGTTGAAGGACAAGATGATGATGAATCTAAATTCTCAGAAGCAGAGAGAAGGCTTAGAGAAGAATTGGCGGCTTTTAAGCTAAAATAAAATTAAGCGTGATAAAAAACTTGGAGTATACATGCCAAAAAAAGTATTTGAGTTAGCAAATGAAATAGGTGTTGGAGCTATCGACTTAGTAGAAAAACTAAAGTCTGAAGGGATGAGTGTTCGGAATCATATGGTAACTCTTAGTGATGAAGAAGTTGGAAAGGCTTTAGACCTTTTTGCTCCTAAAGAGAAAAAAGTAGCTAAGAAAAAAGTTGCTAAAAAGAAAGTGACAAAAAAGAAAGTTGTAAAGAAGACTACAAAAAAAGTCGTTTCTAAAAAAGCCACGACTAAAAAAGAAGTAGATGTTGAAGAAGAAGTAGCTCCAGAAGAGGTTAAGGAAGAGCAAACTCAAGTAGAAGTTGAAGCAAAAAAAGTTGAAACAACTGAGGATGAGCCTAAAAAAGTTGTTAAAAAGAAAAAGAAAGTTATTAAGAAAACAGCCGCTGAAAAAGCTGAAGAAAAAGCTGCAAAAGCGAGAGAAAAAGAAGAGAGTACAAAAGATGTATTTAAAGAGAAAATGCATAGCTTTACACCAGTTTATGTTCCAGAGAAAACTGAAGAGACAAATACCACTACTCAAAAATCAGAAAAGCCGCAGTATAATGATCCTTCGGTTGTTTCTGCTAATTCAGATTTAGATAAGAAGAAAACTACTGATAAAAAGAGAATGGGCGATCTTGCTGCCATTGTTTCTAAAAAAGGAACAGGAAAAGCAAAAGATATGACAATGATTCGAGCTGAAGAAGAAATGAAGCTTGCTTCTACTGTCGTTGGGCGTAGCATTTATACTCCGATTAAAAAGAAAAAGATTTATGTTGGAGAAACAAAAGAGACAGAAATAACAGAGGTTAAAGAATCTAAAAGAGTTGTTCATATATACAATTGTGTTAAGGCTGATGAATTGGCCCAAAAACTTAGCCAGAAATTCAAATCCTTTAAGAACAAATGTTTAGAGTTAAATCTCTTAGTAAAAGAAGATGATCAGATTGGTTTGATCTTAGCTTCTGAAATAGCTGCTTTGTATGATTACAGAGTAGAAAACAAAGCTTTTGATGAAGATAAAGTATTGGGGAAGGATACAGATAAAGATAAATCAAACCTTCCTTCCAGAAATCCAATTATTACAGTTATGGGTCATGTTGATCATGGAAAAACAACATTATTAGATTATATTCGAAATGCAAAAGTTACTGAAGGTGAAGCAGGTGGAATAACACAGCATATAGGTGCATATTCAGTAAAAGTTAAAGATGCAACATTGAGTTTCTTGGATACTCCTGGTCACGCGGCTTTTGCATCTATGAGGCAAAGAGGTGCTAATGTAACAGATATTGTTATTTTGGTTGTTGCAGCTGATGACGGTGTCATGCCGCAAACAAAAGAGTCGATTAAGTTTGCAAAAAATGCGGGATGTCCAATAATTGTTGCTGTAAATAAAATGGATAAAGAAGGTGTAAATCCTGATCGTGTTAAACAAGAGTTAACTGAGTTTGAACTGGTACCAGAAGACTGGGGTGGGGAGACAATGTATGTTCCTGTTTCAGCGCTGAAAGGTGACGGGATGGATGACCTTTTAGAGTCCGTAAAATTACAAGCTGAAATGATGGACCTTAGAGCTGAACCAAAGGGTAAAGCTGAGGGTGTCGTTATTGAATCAAAAGTCGAAGATGGTAGAGGAGCAGTTTCAACGGTACTTGTTCAAAAAGGAACTTTGAAAAAAGGTGATGCTGTTGTTGTTGGCGAGTTCTATGGTCGAGCTAGAACATTGATGAATGATGCTGGTAAAAATGTAACAGATGCTGGCCCATCGATTCCTGTTCAATTATTGGGACTGAACGGAGTACCAAGTCCTGGAGATGTTTTAAATGTAGTTAAAAATGAGCGTGAAGCAAAAAAGATTGTTGAAAATAGAATTGCTGAACGTAAAAAACTTGAAAATATTGAAGTGCCAAAAGTTGCTTCTCTTGAAGATTTCTTTTCTGATGTAAATGTAGGAGAAGGGGAGAAAAAAGTTCTTAATCTTGTTATTCGGGCAGATGTTCAAGGATCATACGAAGCAATTAAAGATTCAATTATGGTGCTTGGTAATGATGAAGTTGGACTTGAAATCGTGTCTGGCGGAGTCGGTGCAATAACTGATAACGATGTTAATATGGCCGGGAATACTGGTGGTTATTTGATTGGTTTTAATATGAGACCTGTTACTTCTGCAAGAAAGTTAGCGGAACAAAAAGGTATAGAAGTTAGAACTTATTCAATTATTTATGAGTTAATTGAAGATATAACTTTGGCACTTGAAGGTATGTTAGAGCCTGAGAAGGTTGAAAAATACATTGGTAGGGCTGAGGTTAGAGATACCTTTAGTATCCCTAAGGTTGGAACTATTGCAGGTTGTGGTGTTATCGATGGGAAGATCGAACGAGGTTGCCATATTCGTCTTCTTCGTGAGGGTAAGATTCTTTATGATGGTAAGCTTACTACTCTTAAGAGATTTAAAGATGAAGTTAAAGAAGTTGCGAATGGGTATGAATGCGGTATGGCGCTTGAAAACTATAATGATATTAAAGTTGGCGACTTGATTGAAGCTTACTTATTAGAAGAAAAGAAACGTAAGTTAGAATAAATTATGGCCCGAGAGCAATCAAATAATCGATATCAATATGAGCAAAGAATTAAGGATGACTTGAATTCATTGCTTAGACGTGAAATAAAAGATTCAAGATTAACCTTTGTGTCTTTCACTAGAGTTGAATTGAATCAAGATTATTCTCTTGCAAAGATTTATTGGGACACGTTTGATCCTTCTAAAAAAACTCAAATATCTGAAGCCTTGGAAAAAGTAGGTTCTCGATTTAGATCTTTACTCGCTAAAAGACTACAGGTAAGACATACGCCTTCACTAAAGTTCTTTTATGATTCTCAGTTTGAAGATGAATTAAAAATTGATAAATTAATTTCCGAAGAATCATAATTGAAAACAGGCCCTTTGATCTTAAATTGCTTTAAACCTGTTGGTATGACATCTCATCAAGTAGTTTCTTATTGTAAAAAAATATTAAGAAGTTCAGGTAGGCCCAAGATTGGACATTTTGGAACATTAGACCCTTTTGCATGCGGAGTCTTATTAATAGGGATCAATGGGGCCCAAAGACTAAATGATTATATTCATGATTACTTACCTAAAACTTATCTTGCTGTTGGTAAGCTCGGTATCTACTCGGACACAGGAGATATGACGGGTGAAATTATTCAAAGAGATGAAACTAATTATGGGCCTGAAGTTATTGCAAGTTTTTCGCCCGAATTCATTGAACAACAATTACAAGAAAAATTTCTAGGAAATTATTTTCAAGCCCCTCATAAATATTCTGCGGCTAAACACGAAGGAAAAAAACTGTACCAGTGGGCACGTGAAGGAGTTGAGATTGTTAAGGAAAAAAAACAAAGACAAATCTACAAAATAGAAGTTGTTAAATTTTCCTATCCTTATCTTTCAATTAGGTTTGAGGTGAGTTCGGGGACATATATAAGAACACTTTTTTCTGAATGTGCTCAGTATTTAGGTACACTAGGCACTTTGGTTTCCTTGGTCAGAGAACAAGTAGGTGCTGAGCATATGAATAGTTCTCTGAAAAAGGGAAAATGGGAACTGAATAGTTTTAACGCAAGCTTTATATCACCATGGGAAATTTTAAAATTTGGAAATATTGTTTTTGAGGCCAAAGAGGCAAGACTGTATTCTAATGGTGTTAGACTGAAAGAAGATCGGGCCAATCTTATTAATAAAGAAAGTTTGAGCAGCAAAGAAAATATATATTGGGTGAAAGATATGAATGACAATTATTTGGGAATGGCACAAATCTTAGATGGTGAAATCATATCACGTATCAATTTTAATTAGCTAGGCCCAATAATTTATCAAGTTCAGTATGGCCGTCCTGCACTTTAGACCAGCATTTTTCAATAAATTCTTGTTCGCTATTACAACTTGAAGGTATTATAGCATCATTTAAAACTATACCCATTTTTTTGAAAGGAATAATAAGCCTATTTTGCAAAATATTTTTTGTACCCCAGATACTTACAGGGTAAACAGGTATGTTTTGTTTGTAGGCAAATTTTATAAGTGGGGTTTTAATGCTTTTTACATCTTTAGGCTTGTCTCCTGTTCTTTGTCTTGTTCCTTCTGGGTAGTATTGCAGAGCTTTGAAATTTTGAGTTAGATTTATTTTCGCATTTTCAAAAACAGCTTTTCGCGAGTCTTTGCTTTTTCTATCAACTAAGATCCCTCCACTCGAATAGGCACAAACTCCAAATATTGGAATGTAAATCACTTCTTTTTTCATTACTGGAGGTATTGTTACTTTTTGCATTAAGACTGGAATGTCCATAAAACTCTGATGATTGGCTATGTATAAACCGGGAGGGTGAACCATCTTTTGAAATTTTTTAGGCCTTCTATCAATGATGTGAACCCTTGAGATACTACAGGCTTTGATAAAGACTTTAAAAAAAATATTCCAGCAAGGAACAGTGAGTTTTGTTCTAATTCTTTTTGAAAAAGGTAAAGCAATAATAGATGGAGGCAGGACAATACAAAGAAAAAAAACGAGAGAACTTAAGTAAAAATAGGGTTGAAATAATAGATTTAACATTTAAAGATTTAGTTTCTTTCTTATCAGCTCACCTTGTAATAAGCTTTTTAAACCTTCTTCGTTCTGCTCCCAAATACTTTTTAATGTTATATTATCATCAAGAACAGGGCATTCATATGTAAGCACGGGGCAGTCAAACTTTTCTGGCATATAAGTACCCAAAGATCCTGGTGTTGGATAGCCTATATCGCCTTCTACCGGGTATTGATTATAACTTGAAATATATTCTGCTACATCAGCAGCATCGCCATTGAAATTCAGAATCGGTTTCCACGAATGAAAGGTAATAATAAATCCTGGTGGAAATTTTTTAAATAATTTTTCAAGGTAGATGTTTTCAGGTTCGCTCAATGCCGATGGACCTGGATTATTTTTCTTTTTTTTGAATTCTCCAGACCAGTCTTTAGTTGGATAATTTCGGTTTAAATCAACAGCATGAGAATTAACTCTTGTACCTGCTCGATAACCATCAACATTTAAAATAGGTATTGCAATGATCGGCAGTTCACTAATCGAGTGATCACTCTGTAACCATTTAAATAGCTGCGCCATTACATAGACACCTTCTACTTCATCTCCATGGGTTCCTCCCATTAAATAGAGGTACTTTTTGTGAGAAAAGTCTGTCTTAAATGACTCTATTTCGTTTTCTTCAACAGTTTTTCCAGACTTTAAAGGAGAGAAAATCATAAACCTTCTTCTTTGTATGAGTATATTGCTGACTGACCAGGGGTCTCTTCGACTTCAATCTCTAGTGATTTAAAGCGGAAGTTATATTCATTCAAAACACGTTCTCGTACTTGATCACAAATATAAACTGCGAGTCTTTCTGCACTTGTATTAAGTATTGGCAACATTAATACATCTTGCTTTGGAAAACTAAAAGTACAATTGCATGGAGTTTTAACAATGTAATTATTGTCTTCAGTGTGAATTTCAAGTTTTGAATTTAGCTTAGGGAGTAATAATTTATGATCAAGTGAATCACATACTTTTCTCACAATAGGTTTAATATCTAAGAAGTCAAAAACCATATCTCCTTTGAGTTCCCCAGCTTCGCCTCTAAATTTTACACGGTAATTATGACCATGTAATGGCTCACGAGTGCCATCTTCAAAAATTAGAAAATGAGAAGCCGCAAAATTAAAATATTGCTTATAGACTTGAATGGAATATTGAATATCCAAAAATACTCCTATACTGTAAAGTTCCAACATTATAGGATATTTCAAGTATTGAAAAGAGATTTGTTAACGTATTTTTAAATGGTTATAGGTGTTTATAATGGATTCTAAGACTAAAAAAAAGCTTCAAACAATGTTGAAGGAATTTTCAAAATATTTTGATGATAAGCAATCATTAGATGCTATTAGTCATTTAAAAACTCAATTAGATACTATCGAAATTGAAGAAAAAAAAGAGGCGGATATAGTTGGTGATATTTTCATATACACTGATGGTGCCTGTAGAGGAAACCCAGGGCCTGGGGCATACGGCTACTTAGTTCAAGATTCTAAGAAAAATGATATTCTAGAAGGCTCTGAGTTTTTTGAGTTAACTACAAATAATAAGATGGAATTACAGGGTGTGATTGAAGGCCTAAAAGCACTTAACGATATTCAGTCTTTGATTAACAACAAGTCTTTGATTGTGGTTACTGATTCAAAGTATGTTGTTGATGGTATTACTAAATGGGTTCCTGGTTGGAAAAATCGTGGTTGGAAAAAAGCAGATAAAAAGCCACCTGAAAATTTAGAACTATGGCAAAATCTTGACCGATTAAATATCCAATTTTCACCTAAGTACCAATGGGTGAAAGGTCATGCTGGACATGAACAAAATGAGTATGTTGACCAGTTAGCTAATAAGGCGCTAGATGAAGCTGGCTTTTAGCCTATTGTTATTATTTTATACTGGTTCCAGCATGAGTTGTAGTTTAAATAGGCCTCTCATTTCTTTATCAGGACCTATAACAATGCTTCTTGAGGAGTTAGGACTTCTTACAGATAAGAACTTAAAAGGTATTTCTTTATTTCATCCTGTTAATAACTTTAATGGGAAAAAATATGGTGGTGGCATTTTTTTAGGAGAAAAGTTCTTTCAAGAAATTGGGAATTCCATTATATTTTATGATCAAAGCAGAGAGTTAAATAAACTTTTTTCAAAAAAAACTTCAAAAGTCATTTCTATAAATTCTCGTGGTAAGAATCCTTTTGAGGTTGTAGTCGATAATATAAGATTGCTAGAAAGTTTTTTAGATAAATGCACCGATCGAATAAAAAAACTAAATCTATTATTACAAAAAGTGAGAGACAATAGAAGTTTAAAAAATAAGCAATTAATTTTTTTTCTAGGAAAAATAAATTCAAATTTAAAACCAGATAAGATTATTGTAAATGATGGAGCAATTTTAAGTTTTAAGAGTATGGGAATGAAAACCTATAAATCGGACTTTTCATATGTTAGCTGGTCAGCGAAAAAAATGAATACTGAATATAAAGACTATCAACAAATTGGATTATTCGACGAGGGCAATGTTAACAGATTGGTTGTAAGTAAAGTAGGCGATCGTATGTACAATCTTAATTTTAGAGGAGTTTTTATCCCTGGAATAAGGCAAGTTCATTTCGTCGATGAGTTTTTAAAGTATAAATTTGATTAGCTCAAATCTTTTCTCATTTTTAAAAAGTATTCTGTGTTTGTAATACCTTGGGCCATTTTATCATTTCTCGCCATCGACTTCATTTGTTTTACCCGTTCAACACTTGGAGGATGTGTACTCATTGCATCAGCAAATCCACTTAGGATATTGTTTTGATTTTTTTTATGTGCTTTTTCCATTTCAAGTAATGTTTCAAAGAATCCACCTACTTTATCCTTGTGAAAACCAGATTTAACACTTGTTCTGTAGCCAATACGGTCTGCCTCAAACTCATCTTCTCGGCTATGGGCCATAAAGGCATATTTTTGTATAAGCAATCCACCCATTGCTCCAGCCGCAGCACCATATTTTGTTACTCTTTCAATACATTCTTGGTCTTGTTTAGAACAAATAACCTTACTAAGACCATGGCCTATTAGTAGTCCTCCTAAAGTTCCCCCTACACCATACATCCACGATTTTGATTCTTCTTTTTTGGCAAGTTCAATTCTCTCTGCGGTATGACGTGACATTATATGGCCTATTTCATGGCCTACTACGCCTGCTAATTCTGCTTCATTTTTAACTGCAAGTATCAGGGGCTTAGTTACAAATACTTCTCCTGCAGGAAGAGCGAAAGCATTAATTGCCTTAGACTCCACAACTCTAAAATTGTATTTATATGGTTTATTCTCTAATTTGTTATCTGAAATTATTTTATGGCCTAGGTTTTGGATATAGTTTTGTGCCTGTTTATTCTGGAGTGTCGGATAGTCTTTTTGCATTTTAGGTAGGTATTCTTTTGTCATTTGAATTTCGTCTTTCACAGTAAGACTAGTTTTTTGACCTTTATTATCACCTTCTTGATAGCGATGCTTAGATTGAGTTGCACAGCCTGCAAGGATTAAGGGTAGGGAGCTAAGAAAAAGCCTTCGTCCATTTGTTCTTGATAAGAGTCTGTTAAGTTCGATTTCAAGTTTAATTAAAGGATCTGTATTTTTCATTTTAAACCTCTTTTGATAGAAATATTGTAAAGGGCAAAAATGAAAATTCAAACAGCAAATGAGTTTTTTATCAAGGATATATCTTTTAAATTTGATTTGAATTTAAAAGACTCTTTTTATCTCATTCATGGGGAAAATGGCTCTGGTAAATCTAGCTTTTTAAGATTATTACAACAAAATAGTAAGACTTACTTTATGGGGAAAAAAGTTTATCTTTTAGATCAAAAAAGACTAAGCCCTCTTGGTGCACATACCCTTGATGACTTATTAAAGAAATTAAAAAAATTTGAATACAAACAATCTCCACTGTTCAAGGATTTTTATCTCAGGATAAAAGACTATGCAGATATTGAAATTACAAAATTAAGTGGTGGCCAAAATCAAATGGTAAAAATTTGTTTAATGCTTTTTATAGGTGCTGATTATTATTTTTTGGATGAACCATTTCAATATTTAGATAAAAATAATAGTGTTTTTTTGGAACAGATCATTGAAAAACTAACCTCTGAAAATAATTTTGGACTTTTAGTCGAACATAGAAAGTTTGATTGTAATCATAGACTAAATTCTTTGTTTGTTGAGAAAAGCTTAAACCATATAGAGGTTTGCAATGGATGACGTTATAGACCTTCCTCGTTTATTATGTGCTTTTTTTGCTGGGGCATTTTTGTGTCTTAGTGGAAGCTTTACGCAAGTTTCTCTTAGAAACCCTCTAGCTGCACCTTCTACATTAGGCATAGATGGGCTTGGTGTGCTTGGTGTTTTAATATGTTTTTTTTTAGGAATTCCTTCTTTTTACCTCCTATTGTTTTTATGCGGGTCTATTGGTCTTGTTTTTTTTACTAAAAATAAAACAAGAGCGTACAAAGTTTATTATGGTGTTAATACCAATCGAATAATTCTCATTGGACTTTCATTTAATTTATTAGTGGGTGCCATTTTTTCTTTACTTCAATTTTTAATGATGGCATTTAATTTAGATTTTCCAAGTTCGATATGGTTTGGAAATTTTAAGTTTATTCATAGTGAAGCTTTACTGGTTTTAGTTTTGCTATTTTTTTTAGCTTTTAGTTTTATTTATAAAAACGCAGAAAAACTTGAAGTCTTTTCTTTTGGTGATCAATTTGCACAAAACTTAAATATAGACAGCGAGCAAATCAAAAAAATGATTTTATGTATTGCTTGTGTATTGAATATTGCTGTCATCCTGTATTGTGGAGTTTTTTCATTTTTAGGATTATTACTACCGCATTTATTAAGGCTGATTCCTTGTATTTCTAAATCCTTTAAGTTGGAAGTTCTTTTGGGACCTATTATCGGAGGAGCTTTCCTCATGCTGATAGACTCTCTGTGTTATTTGTTTCCTGTTTATGGTGCGGAGATTCCTGCTGGAATGATTTTTTCAGTGCTAGGTGCGATTGCTCTGTTGGTATTATTATTAAAGCAAAATATTACAATTAATGATTAGTTTTGGTTTACATTGCATATTATAGAAAAACAGTTTATCGTTATTAGGTAGTTAATAAAAATAATCTAATTTATAAAAGGAATTACAATGAAGATTTTTGTTCTTATGACTTTACTGGTAGGTCTTGTTGCTTGTAATGGTGGTAAAGATCCAGCAAGTGTTAAATTAAAAACTGATGAAGATAAAACATTTTATGCCATGGGGTATATGCTAGGTGGTAATCTTCAAAGATTAGATCTGAAAGATCCTGAATTACAAGCGCTTTTTAAAGGTGTTTCTCATGCTGCTTCTAAGACGAAGTCTGAAGTTGATATGACTGTTTTCCAGCCGAAAATTCAAGAAATGTTTAAATCAAGAATGACTCAAATTTCAAAAAAAGAAAAAGAGTCAGGGAATAAATTCATAGATGATTACTTAAAAAAGAATAAAAATGCTAAGAAAACAGCTTCTGGACTTGTTTACGAAATCGTAAAAGAAGGAACTGGAGCAATGCCTAAAGCAACAGATACAGTTGAAGTTCATTATCATGGAACTTTGACTAATGGTGAAGTATTTGACTCTTCTGTTGATAGAGGTAAAAAGATTAGCTTTCCTTTAAACAGAGTTATTAAGGGTTGGACAGAAGGCCTACAACTTGTAAAAGAGGGTGGAAAAATTAAGTTAGTTATTCCATCTGAGTTAGCATATGGTGATAATGGTGCTCCTCCAAAAATACCTGGCGGTGCTACATTAATTTTTGAAGTAGAACTTTTTAAAGTTAATCCTGAGCAAGCAGCTGCACACAGCAAAGATGATGGTCACGGACACTAAAATTAAGTAATAAATATTTATATAAGAAGAGGGGAAGTATTTAACTTCCCCTTTTTTTTATCTTTCTAAATGATTGATTGATCCATTTTGAATATTAATATTAATTTCAAAAGCATAATCAGAATCTGAGTTATTAAAACTATCTACAAAACCATTCTTAACTTCAAGATTGTACTTATAGCTTTCTTCTGGAGCTGGGAAAAAATTAACATTACTATTCTCACTTTCAATAAATATATCGAATATTGGAGCATGGATATTGATTTGTGCATTATCTCCTTCCATTGTAATTTTTTTGTCTCGAGGTATGCTTAACTCACATGTAGATGATTGGATTTCTTTCAAATTAATACTGATATCATTTTGTTTCTCTTTGATAATGTTTTGAGGAGGAGTACTATTTATTGTACAGTCCATAATTAACTCAGAAGTACTATTAGTATTAAGATTTAGGTGGGCAGTGTTAAATTGAATAATAATTTCATCTTGATCTGATGACATTGGAATTTTCATGTTTAATTCATTTTTATATTTCTTTTTTGTGACTTCAACTTGATCAAAAATTTTGACCTTACCCGTTTGCCCATTGATATCGATTAGGCCGCCTAGAATGACTATATGATTATTTTTTTCATCAAGCTTAATTATGGGTGTAAATTGCCAGATAAGGTAAGTTGTTAAAGTTGATAAAATTAAAAATAATATTATAAAACTTTTGAAAAGAAATTTAGCTAAAGAGAATTTTTTAGCTCGTTTAAAAGGTTGAAAACCAAGTTGACTTCTGTAGTTCTCAATAACGAAAAATGGTTTTTGCTCTAGTATTTCTGGTTGGTTTTGAATGTCTTCAATTAAGATATCGAGTAGTTTATTTTTACTTAATACTTCTAAATCACTCAAGTATTTTTCACATTCTTTTAAAAAGTCATTAATTTGCATATAAGGGCCTTTTTTTCCCAGTATAGTGGAATCAAGTCATTTTTTTAATAGAAATCTTTTTGCTGTCGATAAGTAAGTAGAACTAGTAGTGAGGAGTTTCTATGTCTAATATTATTGATTTTCAAGCAAAGAGGCAAAGTTCAATTGAGAAGCGTAAACGCTCATTTGAAAGAGTTCTTTTTTCTGAGTTTTTGGGCTCGTATGCTGAAATTGATGAGAATGGGACTAAATATAGTGTGCAGCTTATCGATATTTCTCAAGATGGTTGCTTGTTCCAAATACCTTTTTCTCCAAGTAATAGAGCTTTTTTTGCTCAAAAAGATACAATTACGCTAAGAATTTATTTTACCAAGGAAGACTTTCTTCCTTTAGTCGTTTCGATTAAGCATTTTAATGAGCATATTGATGAGCGCGGGGATGCTTCATTAAGATTTGGTGGTGAATTTGATAAAGAATTACCAAGTTTTCAAGCTTTTAAGCCTTTTATTGATTTTATTTACAAGTTTGCTGAGTTTTCTTGTGTTGATAAAGGTGAATCCAAAGTCTACTTTTTATAAAGTTTATAATTCACAGATGCTAATACCAAGAGACAATGGACGATAATAAATGGTATTAGTTTTAGATATGAGAGTTTACTTTCTTTTATTATTTCTTATTAGCTGTACTCATTCAAGGCAAGTGAAAGAACATCGAGAATATGAATCGATTGGTTTTTCAGCGGGAGTTGAGCAGTATTTTTTATCGGATTTACCTGTGTGGATTAACTTTTCAACTCTAGGAAGCTGCAAAAGAAATTTACCTATAAAGTATTTGAATTTTGATCACTTAAATAAAAGTTATAGTTTAACTTATGAACAAAATGTAAATCTTCAGCAAATGTTAAACAAGAAATTGATGAGCTATGAACAGAAAACTAATAGTAGTAAGGATCAAAATTTTATTTTTCATAATATTTATGAACAAGTAATTGGAGGGGGAAGAGACTTTAGAGTTCCTCAATTTAAAAAAATCAGTCTTGTTTGGATTGACCCATATTTAGATGATCACCAGCAGTTGAAAAGTTTTTTTAAAGGCAATGTTTTGGATGGTCATCCGATTATTGTTACAAATTGCTTGTCTATTAGTGAAGCTGAAAAATTGGCAAATGCCTTAGGTCTTGATAGTCTTGGGGTTAAGATCATTAGTGCTGAAATGTTTAATGTATTTAATGAAAATTACACAGGGTTTGCCTTAGACTTTTCTAAGTTATTACCGGGTAAAGAGATTACTTTATTTGGTAGTTCTTGGCCTAAGGCATTTTTGGGAATTGATAAATTTATAGAAATAGGAAATTAGAAATGGCAAAGATTGATTACAAAGAAGAAGTTACAAATTTACGTGCAACAATGAAAACGAATAAGGGAAATATTGAAATAAATCTTTTGGCAGATAAATCACCAGAAACTGTTTGGAATTTTGTTAACCTAGCTGAAGGTAGACAAGAGACTGAAAAGGGTGGTGCATTTTATAATGGAATAAAGTTTCATCGAGTAATAGACAATTTTATGATTCAAGCTGGCTGTCCTGAAGGGCGTGGTACAGGTGGTCCAGGTTATGATTTTGATAATGAAAATCATCCGAGTCTATCCTTTGATTCAGAAGGAATACTCGCAATGGCCAATAGAGGACCTAATACCAATGGCTCTCAGTTCTTTATCACTTTGGGGCCTACTCCGCATTTAAATGGTGGCTATACTATTTTTGGAATGGTGAGTGAGGGAATGGATATTGTTAAGCAAATCGGAAAATCAGCAACAGATTATAATGATAAGCCAGTAGAAGATGTCATTATAGAAGAAGTTACTATTCACAGAGACTAGTCTTGTATAAAACTAGTCCTGATGCAGGTGCTTTTTTTGTAAGTCTATGAGTTGGATTTTTTAACTGATTTTGAATTTCGGTTAAATTAATTTTTTGTTCTCCAAGAGCGAATAGTGCTTGTGTCATAAACCTTACTTGATAGCGCATAAATCCTTTTGATATAAACTGAAAACAATAAACAGGGAAATCAAATTCAATTCCCCAAGGAAGGTTTTGGTTTTTTAAAAGTTTTGCACTTAATATCTGTCTTTTGTTCTCATCAAGAGGTGCTTTTGATTTACTAAATGATGTATAATTATTATTTCCTTCAAAAGCCTTTAGGCCATGCTCAATTAGATCAAAGTCTAATTCTTTAGAAACTTCAGTAATATATGGTGATAAAAAAGGATGTTCTAGAATTTTCTGAGTAAAATAATATCTATATTCTTTAGCTTGAATATCCTGAATAATATTAAAGTCTGTGGTTTTCTTTTTTAGGCCTAGTGCTCTTATATCTTTAGGTAAGTTTTGTTTTAACAAAGTTAAAAAATCATCAGGTAGTGCTGTTGTTGTAAATAGCTCACACTTGTAATCAAGTGCAGAAACCATTTTATCAGTCCTTCCAGCACCCAGAGTTTTAAAATCTTGATCAATGATAAAGTTTATTGTTCGCTCAAGCATTTTTTGAACGGTTTTTACACCTTCTTGTTTTTGCCAACCATGATATCTAAAGCCTAAAAATGAGAGTGTTAGGATGTATGAGTGAGGATACTTATTACTCAAAAAAAGACCTTGTCCACCATGAGTTGAATAATCTCATTGCCACGAAAACGATTAATTCCAATTTGAAATTGAAGTGTTAATGGGTCAGTTGTTTGTCTTTCCATTATTTGTTTTGGATGCATACAATTCCACTTACCTATATAATTAAAACTAATACCAGTAATTTTTCTATTTGGATTATCTTTATGAGTTATAAACCATTTAACATGTACATCTTTGAGTAATGTATAAGACTCAATGATACAGTCTTTCATTCTAAAGACAGGGCGAGGGTTACCCATCCCAAATGGCTCCATCATCTCTAGCTGTTTTAGAAGGTTTTTATTAATTTGATGAAATTCAATTTCGGTATCATAAGTATCTTGAGTTGTTCTTTCGACTTCGGGGATGAGGGATAAATATTCATCCATTTGTATTTTAAAAGCAGGTAGGTTTTCAAGTGGCATTGAAAGTCCAGCGGCCGCTTTATGTCCTCCAAATTTTGTGAATAAGTCTTTGCATTGATCAAGTGCTTTGAATAGATCGAGTTCACCAGCACTTCTACAGCTTCCCTTGATGGTATTTTTATCTTCTGTACCTGTAAGGACTATTGCCGGGATCTGAAATGTCTCAACCAGTTTAGAAGCAACAATTCCAATAACTCCTTCATGCCAATGAGGAGCATAAACAATATTAATAAGATTATTATCGTTTTTTATATTCTTTAAAACCTGTTCTTTTGCTTCTTGAAATACTTCATGTTGAATTTCTTTTCGTTCACGGTTGCATGTTTCAAGGTCGTTATAAAAAGCATAGGCCTGTTTATGATCAGAAGATGTCAGAAGATTGAGAGCTTTTTCTGGGTGATCAAGCCTGCCTTTAGAGTTAATAAGCGGCCCAACATAAAATGATATTTTTTCTGAACTAATGAATGGTGCTGAGCGATCCTGATCATTGAAAAAAACATTTATTCCTGGATAGTCGGTATTTTTTATTTGTCTTAGTCCATGTCTTGTTAGCCTAAGGTTAAGATTATTTAAATGAGCAAGATCGCAGATAGTACCGATCGCAACGTATTGTAAAAGGGGATAAATACTGGGTACTTGTTTATTTTCATCTTCAAGAATTTCTTTTATTTTGAGGCAAAGGCAAAAAGCTACCCCTACACCTGCTAGCTTTGTAAGAGGGGAGTCTTGGGGCTCATCTCTTCTATTTGGATTGACGATCGCATAGGCATCAGGCATTTTCTCGCGAGCATCTTTGTGATGATCAGTTATTATCAAGTCAATATCTCTTTCTTTGGCATATTCAGCGGTTTCCACATTTGAGATTCCACAATCAACGGTAATTAAGACTTTTATATTTTTTGCAATAGCATCTTCAATTGACGATGGATGAATTCCATAGCCTTCAATAAACCGGCTAGGCTGGCAAAGATCTACGTTGATATTGAGCATTTGAAAAAAATGATACAAAAGTGCGCAGCTAGTTGTTCCATCAACATCGTAGTCACCATAAATACCAATTTTTTCATTATTATTTATGGCATTAATAATGCGTTTGGCAGATTTTTCAAGATCGATTAATTGATATAAATCAGGAATAGACTTTAGGTCCCAAGAGAAAAAGTCTTCAAGGTTATCTTTATCGTGTCCTCTTTTAATAAGTAAGTTTTCAACAAGAGGAGAGTATTGATTTTTTGCAGTATGTTGTGTTTGTAGCATATTGCTACATTAGCATAATTAAAAAGCTTATGTCTTTAATTACTACCAAAGAACGAATAGGCCTTTAATTAGGTCTTTTTCTTCCAGTTCTTCAACAGGTGCAAATAATGCTTCATATTCATCAGTATGATTATGAACTTTGTCAAAATAGTTAAGTGGCATAAAAGCTTTTCCGCAATTAACGCACTTTGTCTGTTCTGAATGTGATTCAGTAATCTGCCCACATTTATGACATCTTCTTATTAGCGATGCCGAGTGATGATTGTGTTCAATATGCTCCTGCATAAATTTCTCCTTACTAGATGATTCATCATCGTGTTCTATAAATCGTTTCGAGCTAATAAAGAATTTGTTTAGGAAAAACTTGCCGGTTCGTGACTACTGTTGAGTATAAAAGTAGGGTACGAATGTGATTTCGTACCCTTATTGGAATTAGTTGATCATTCTACTTGAAGAATCTTGTATTCCTGTTGTGTTTAACTGTGTCGGTAATACAGGTGCTTGTGCTGGCATTTGTACTGCAGCTGGATTTTGTTGTCCTAGTACTGCAGACCTATGTTGCATCATCAAAGCTCTATCATTTGCGGCAGCAATATTAAACTGGTTTGAGTTTTGAGCGTTTAATTGATTAAAACTTCCAAGTTGGTTATCACTTATGCTATTAAAGTTAAAACCAAATGGATCACTCATCATATTGGCAGCGCTATTTTGATTAAACATTGAGCCTTGTGGAAAAAATCTATCTCTAAGGCTCGGAGCTGCTGAAGATGTATTTCCTTGAATAAAATCTCCGTAAATAATGATATTTTCAGATCCTCTACCGCTTCTCATATCCTGTAGGCTTGAGTTTAGTAAACCGTGAACAGGATCAATATAAGCACCAGTACCATCTAAAATACTTGGAGCGTATTTAAACTTAGGCCCTTGAGATTGGTTTAACATCGCAAGCATTGACTGAGTTTGCATCATCATCATTTGAATCATTGAATCAATTCTGTCATCGATACTATCTTGTCTCTCTGTCATCTTCGCAATTAATGCCATGACACCATTTTCTTCTAAATTAGCTTCAGGCTTTGTGTCTTTGTCTTCACGCTCACATAAAAGTTTATTTTGCTTTTTGATTAGCTCTTTTAATTCTGCAATTTCTTTGTCTTTTTCTGTTTGAACTTCATCTTCTTTATTTTCTTCAGTAACTTCTGTTTGAACTTCATCTTCTTTATTTTCTACAGTAACTTCTGTTTGAACTTCATCTTCTTTATTTTCTTCAGTAACTTCTATTTGAACTTCATCCTCTTTATTTTCTTCAGCAACTTCTACTTGAGCCTCGTCTTCAGTGTTCTCTTCAGTAACTTCTACTTGAACTTCATCCTCTTTATTTTCTTCAGAAACTTCTACTTGAGCTTCGTCTTCTGTATTGTCTTCAGCAACTTCTACCTGAACTTCATCTTCTGTATTGTCTTCAGCAACTTCTACTTGAACTTCATCTTCTGTATTTTCTTCAGCAACTTCTACTTGAGCCTCGTCTTCTGTATTTTCTTCAGCAACTTCGATTTGAGTATCATCTGCGATATCGCTTTGTATTTGATCTGAAATTTCATCATTGGCATCAGCAACTTGTGAATCTACCGTCGATGCAACGACTTCATCAGTATCTAGTAGTTCTACTTCAGCACTTTCAAATGTGTCTTCTGCCACAACTCTACCAAGTTGGATATCTTGAAGTTCAGCATAAAGGTTACTTTCTTGTGCAACTGCTGGTGATACTGGTGTATCTTCAGCAAAAGTCACTAGACTTGAAAAGCATAATGGGGCAATCACCGCCAATAGCTTTAAGGTTTTCATACGTTTTTTCATCTCTCTCTCCCTTTTGGTTGGAATAATCTCTAACATGGTTATAGTTACAATTTTTGTGCCAAAAAAGAGGAGGGCTAAGTATTTGTTTATTAAAGATAAAAAGCTTTGAATTGTATAAAAATTGCTAATTTTTGGTGAGACTGTTTATTTTTTTTACAGTAAATCGTCTCTCTTGTCGTCTCTCTAGCAAAAAAGCTGGAGTTATTGCTTTTCGGCTTCAGCATCACTTTCGGCAACGGCTTCGGTCAGATTACGGTTTAGAACATAAATCATAGCACCTAAATGATCAGCTTTTAGTGCCAGTTCTTTTAGGTTTTCAAGCTTACACAAAGTTTGAACTTCTCGAAGACTTGTTAGGGCATAATTAAAAAAACGTCTTTTGTCTTTTAAGCTATATCTATCATTTCCCTCTGATAAATTTAAGGCAATGCTAC
>CATLVU010000044.1 GCA_950061135.1 uncultured Oligoflexia bacterium | reverse complement strand
G
Source organism: uncultured Oligoflexia bacterium (assembly GCA_950061135.1). Taxonomy (GTDB): domain Bacteria; phylum Bdellovibrionota; class Bacteriovoracia; order Bacteriovoracales; family Bacteriovoracaceae; genus CATLVU01. Next base: position 19,523 of record CATLVU010000044.1, on the reverse strand, counting down.
AGCAAGATCCCGAGGATATCTATTTAAATTCCCGAGTGATTTAATAATCTCGATGGCATGTAAATTTGTCTGCTTGGAAATAAAAAGAATCAGCTCTTGGTTAAAGTCGGACTTAAAGTTTTGTGGCAATACATCCAGTATCAAGTTTTCTTTCAATGTTTTGTCATTGTGTAGAGAAAATCTTCCATTGCTAAATGTAAAATTTAGCTTCGAATTTGAATGTTCTTTTTTCAATACTTGGATAAAATGCTTATATGATATGTCATCTTTACTTTTTTCAAAGATATATACGTCGTGATATTTAAGTCTTTTTAAGTTTGTCATAATTCTTTATCGTCTATTTTACCATCTTTTTTAAGTACTGATATTGGGATACAATTTACCTGTAGTAATGATAAATAGGTGATTAACAATGTCGGATAAAAAAGTCTTAGTTTTACTATCTAATCGGTTAGAGTCATTTGTTAACGCATATTTATTACAAAAGCAGGGTTTCGACGTCATTGGACTTAGTTTTATTATTGCTTCTAAAGAGAATGCACAGTTAATTGATTCTGATTGTAATTTAGGTGAGATACAAGCAATAAAAAATACTTGTGACCAACTTAAAATTCCTTTTTATGTTTCAGATATTAGCGATCGATTTAAGGAGAATATTGTTGAAAACTATTTAAGTAATCGACTTCATCTTATTTCGCCTCCTATATGTAACTTATGTGTAAAATTAAGGATTCAGGTTTTGTTTGAAAAGATGAAAGAATTAAAAGCAGATCATATTTCAACAGGACATTATTGTAAGGTTCAAAAAAACTTACAAAGCAGTAATTTTTATATTCACTGTGGTGTTGATAGGGATAATGATCAATCACATTTACTTTCCGGCCTTGCGAATACTTTTCTCGAAAAGCTAATTCTACCTTTGGGCGATTTAAAAAAAGAAGAAGTTTTAGAAATTGCTAAAAGAGCGGGAATTAAAATAAATAGCAATACTTTAGAGAAATGTTTTAAAAATTCTAAAACTTTAGAGGGATTAGTAAATAGACATATACCAAAGTCGCTATTAAAAGAAGGTATCTTTGTTAAGGGGCGATCCGAAGAAGTCGTTGGCAATTTTGAAAATCAAACAAAATATATGATAGGTCAACAACTCAATACTAATGTCGGTAATATGGATAAAGGTCAATATATTATAGGACATAAAGCTTCTAAGCGTGAAATAATTGTTGGTACGATCGAAGATTTATATGCTGATTCAGTGTTTGTAGACAAGTTAGAGTCAACGCCACTTTTCAATAGTAGAAAGAATTTTATTGCTTATGCTAAAAGTGAGAGTTTAGATCAAAGAATAAAGTGCTATATAGTTAATAAGACTTGCAATAAAGTTGTTGTTCATTTTGATGAAAAGGGTGGGCCTTTTATAATTGGTGAAAAGATAATCTTCTACGATAAGCCAGTTGAAGGAGGTAAAATTCTAGGCTCAGGTATTATTAAGTCTCCTTTTAAATTTAAAAAACTACATCGCGCTGATAGAAGCAACGATGATAAAGAAGAAAATACTGATTCTTCCTTTACCTTCTAAAAACAGTTGAGAATCTCCTATTAATAAGCTATTACTCACTCTATGGACCATGCCAAGTATTTAAAAAAGTACTCATTAGAGCTTACTGATGAGCAAATTCAAAGAAATTCTAAGCTTAAGGTTGCAGTAGGTATGAGCGGCGGTGTCGATTCGTCTGTTTCCGCGCTACTTCTTAAGTTGATGGGATATCAGGTCACCGCATTTTTTATGAAAAATTGGTCTGAATTAAATGATGAAGGTGTTTGTACCGCTGAAGAAGATTACAAGGATGTTGAGAGTGTTGCAGCTAAACTTGATATACCTTATTATTCCGTAAGCTTTGAAAATGAATATAAAGAGCGAGTTTTCAAAGACTTTGTTGAACAATATAAATTAGGCAATACTCCCAACCCTGATATTTTATGTAATAAAGAAATAAAATTTGATGCATTTTATAATTATCTGATGGGGCTTGGTTTTGATTATGTGGCCACAGGTCATTACTGCCAAATCAAAGAAAGTTGTGAGAAGCAATTATCTTTATACAAAGGATTTGATGATAACAAAGATCAGACTTACTTTCTTTATGCGATTAACGGCAGTGTCTTAAAAAATGTACTATTTCCTATAGGCCATCTTCCTAAGCCATTGGTGAGGCAAATTGCAGAAGAGTTTGATCTGGTTACAGCAAAGAAAAAAGACAGTACCGGAATTTGTTTTATTGGAGAGAAAAAGTTCCAATCTTTTTTAAAGCAATATATTTCTCAAATGAAAGGTCAATTTGTTCATGTCGATACAAATAAAAAGCTTGGTGAGCATTCAGGCGCCTGCTTTTATACACGGGGACAGCGTAAAGGCCTAGGCCTTGGTGGACCTGGTGGCCCATGGTTTGTAGTTTCTAAAGACTTAAAAACTAATACTGTGTATGTTGCTGAGGGCGCAGATCACAAATCATTATATAATTCAAAACTTTCGGCAATTAATAGCACATGGATATCTCAGACTCCTGATTTTCCATTGTTCTGCACTGCTAGAATTAGACATAGGCAAGCACCTCAAAAGTGTAAAGTGAGCCTCACTGAGGGACAGAAATTATTGGTTGAGTTTGAACGACCGCAAAGAGCAATTGCTCCACAACAATCTATTGTTTTATACCAAGAAGATATCTGCCTTGGTGGCGCAATTATTGACGATTATTTTGATTAGACTTTTTCTTCTTTTCCTCAAATCCCACACATTCCTTACCAAAATTGGCCTGTTTTATGATTATCGATGGCATCTGAGTCGTTTTAATATTATGTAATTTGCAGCCTTTTGGCGCATACTGATCATAGGTGATGAAAAAATGTTTACACTTCATACAATTGATACTCATATCAGTATTTTACCATACTTTTTTTAAACTGCCTGACAAGAATGGTGTTGAGTAATATTCAACTAGTTAAAATTTAAGACAATTTATTACTACTAAAAAGGCCGTTACATTTATCTTTGCAAATACTCTATAAACTCAGAGACTTATTAAAATATCAACACCAATCTTGTAGGGCAGTTAAGAAATATTAAATAGTTAGATTATTTCATACAAGAAATAGACAATAAAATGTAAGTATTACACCTTGCGTTAAAATTGCTGAAAAAAATAGCTTTTGTGCCTAAACTTAAATACATAAACATTTGTGAAAAGGAGACCCTGAGATGGGACTAGATGTTGAGGATAATATTATTGAAGTGAGCTTTAATAAGGCCCAAGAAGTGAAGAAACCCTGTATGCTGGAGTTGGAAGATGATATTCTAGAGAGTTTTTTTGAAGAACCAGTAGAAAAGACAATAATTGACTCTAATCAAATAGATCAAACTCCTTACTTGAATTTAAACTCCAATTCAAAACTGATTTTAAGCTCTTTAAAAGAAAAAACAGATACGATTACAGATAATATGAAGCGTTTAAAATATTATTTAGATGAGATGAATTTTTCTTAAAATACTGACAATATTTTTCATTTTTGGTAGTTCTAGAGCAAAGGATTACCATGACACAAAAAATTTCACCAATTTTCGATTCAATGCGCTGGGAAGAAGTTCCAGGCTTCAACTTTACTGATATTACTTATCATAAATGTGTAAACCAAGGCACGGTTAGAATTGCTTTTAATAGGCCAGAATGTCGTAATGCCTTCAGACCCCAGACAGTAGATGAACTATATCAAGCGCTAGATCATGTTCGTCAATGGAGTTCGATTGGAGCTGTAATACTAACTGGAAATGGGCCAAGTTCTAAAGATGGTGGTTGGGCATTTTGCTCGGGTGGAGATCAAAGAATTCGGGGTAAGGATGGTTATAAATATACAGATTCTAATGAAAATGTAGATCCTGCCAAGTTAGGTCGACTTCATATTTTAGAGGTACAAAGACTAATACGTTTTATGCCTAAGATTGTATTGGCGGTTGTTCCAGGTTGGGCGGTTGGAGGGGGCCATTCTCTTCACGTTGTTTGCGATATGACTCTTGCATCTAAAGAGCATGCTATTTTTAAGCAAACAGACCCAGATGTAGCAAGTTTTGATTCAGGCTATGGCTCGGCTTATTTAGCGAGACAATGTGGTCAGAAACGAGCTCGTGAAATTTTCTTTTGTGGTTTTAACTACAGTGCTCAAGAAGCTTTTGAAATGGGGATGGTAAATAAGGTTGTAGAGCATAATGAATTAGAAAATGTAGCTTTAGAGTGGACGGCAGAGATTAATAAAAAGTCACCAACCGCCATGAGAATGCTTAAGTTTGGATTTAATATGATTGATGATGGACTTGTAGGACAGCAATTATTTGCAGGAGAGGCCACAAGATTAGCATACGGAACAGATGAAGCAATAGAAGGGAGAAATGCCTTTGTTGAGAAGCGTGAAAAAGACTTCTCTTCATTTCCTTGGCATTATTAAAATTATGAAAAATCAAATAGAACAAGTACAAAATGAATGGGGTAATGCCGTTGTTGCTGTTGGTAAAGCATTTATTGATAAAAGTGATTACAGAACAGTTGCAGAAGATCTGGTTAAAAAATTCTACGGATATGAGTTGTTTCCTGTTCTATTTAAACCTACGCTTGCAGTAGAAACACCATTTAGAAATGATTTTGAAGCTGCACTTTCTTATTTTATTGGTGCAAATTCCCAGTTTTCAGAAGATAAAGGATTTGCGATTAGGCCATGGACTAAAGTTGTCTTTGAAAACAATATAGTTACAGTTGAAGGGGATCTGGCATTTGCAAATGGTATATATCATTTTACAGACCTTGATGGAGAAGTTACGAGTGTAGAATATACATTCGGCTATAAGCTGGTTGATGATTTTTGGAAGATTTCTATACATCACTCATCCTTACCTATAAAATAATCGAAAGGTTATTTTATGCGTATTTCAATTCACCAAACTCATCATACAGTTGCTGCTTTTGATGATATCTTTAAGTATCTAAAGCAAGCAGTAGGAGACAGTAAAGAGGATACTTTACATCTATTGCCTGAGTTATTTCTAACAGGCTATCCATTACAAGATCTATGTCTTCAAAGATCATTTATAGATGCCTATCTTGAGTTTCAAAAAGAAATTAATGATTGGAGTACTTCATTACAAAAGCAAAATACTTGTTTCCTTTTTGGTGGACTAGATTACCAATTTTGTGGTGACACTGACGGTGTCCCACGAAATATAAAAAATGTTATCTATAAGCTAATTCCTGGACAAAAAATAGAAGCGATCTATACCAAAAAATTACTTCCTAATTATGATATTTTTGATGAAGAAAAGTACTTTACCAAGGGTGATAAGACAGGTGTATTAAATTTTTGTAATCACAAAATTGCGCTACTTATTTGTGAAGATATGTGGCATTCAAGTGTTCATCAAATCGACCCAGTAAGCGATCTTGAAAGTTTAAATCAAAAATTTGATTTAGTCGTCAATTTGTCAGCAAGTCCTTTTAACCTTCATAAGAACGATAAGCGCACACAGAGGTCTCTGGAGATAGCCAATAGACTTAATGCTCCTTACGTTTATGTTAATAGAGTAGGAGGCGAAGACGAGATTTTATTTGATGGAAATAGTTTTTGCGTTGATGGAACTAAAGAAGTGTTTAACCTAAAAAGCTTTCAACAAGATATGATCGAGTTAGAATGTCCCATTTACAATGGAGAAAAATCTCTTATTAATTCGAAAATTGAAAATACTTGGGAGGGCCTTTTTTCAGCAAACTTAATTGATACTCAAAATGGCCATATCCCAAAGCTAAAACCTTTGGATGACAATCTTTGCCAATCCATTGTAGACGCTCTTTGTTTTGGAGTCCAAGAATATGCCAAGAAGTCTTATTTCAAAAAATTTGTGGTTGCCTTATCTGGGGGATTGGACTCAGCTTTAGTTTTAGCGCTGTTAAAATTATCACTAAAGAAAGGGCAGGAACTCGAAGCTATTTTTATGCCTAGTCAATATACTCGAGACATAAGCTATGATGCTTCTAAAGAGATGTGTAAGCGTATAAATATTCCTATGCACGTTATTCCAATTATGGGTGCTCATAATTATTTTAGAGATATGTTCAAAGAAAAAGTTGGAGAGTCTATTGAAGGCCTAACAGATGAAAATATTCAAAGTAGATTACGGGGTCTTCTTTTATACGCCCGCTCTAATCAAAGTGATGCGCTAGTGATTAATACCTCGAATAAATCAGAGTTAGCAGTAGGATATTCTACTATTTACGGCGACAGTGTTGGGGCCATAAGCTTATTGGGTGATCTATACAAGAGTGAAGTCTTTGATGTCAGTCGCTATATTAATAAAAAATATGGTGAAATAATTCCTGTTGAGATTATTGATAGACCTCCTTCAGCAGAGCTACGTGCAGATCAAGAAGATACTGATAGCCTTCCTCCTTATGATCGAATGGACGCAATTTTAGAAGGAATACTTAGTTATCGTCTTTCAGGTAAAAAACTTGTTGAGTTAGGACATGACCCTATAGAAGTTGAAACAGTTTTAAATCTTTATAGGAAAACAGAGTATAAAAGAATTCAGTTTTGTCCTATTATAAAATTGAAGTCTAAGAGTTTTGGCTTTGGATATCGAGTACCTATCACTAAGGATTCGACTTATTATATGAAGAGTTAGTCGTTAAAGATTAATAAAAATATCGATAACTGATAATGAGTAAGATAATAAAAATTAATAGCAGCGCTAGCCTCTGACTATATTTTCCACCTTGTAAGAGTTTTGACAAAAATAATGAGTGATAGAGTCGTAATTGGTATTGAGGAGTATCTTTGTTTGCGAGGCAGGTACCAAGGTCTTTTAAGTCTTTATATAATTGTTTACTTTTAGAATCTTTTATAATGTTTTGTGCAAGTTCTTTTTCAAGTTTTATATCGTCCTTAGATAAATTTTGTTGTAGCTGAACGAGTTTTTGGTAGGCTTCTTTTTCAGTATTCGAAAAATTGTTATCAATATGAAAAAGTGTTCTCGATATATCTATAATTTGAGAACGAATAAAATATGACTTAATACTAGAAAAAAGTATAAACGGATCATTTGAAGGATATTCCACGTAAGCAAGCAATAAAGCCGCAATAATCTTTCTTATCGTGCGACTGAATCGTGGTTTTCGTCATTTTGTTGACATCACCCAAAACGGCAAAAAGTGCTAAAAAAAATACGGCCCTGCGAAATGAAAAAAGCTCTTTAATTTAGTATGTTTTTTACGCCAATAACCAACAAAATAAAAAAAAGAGCTTCATATGAGTTATAAAACTATTAGAATTGAATCAACTTCTCAAACATTTTCTGCACATTCGGGATTATTTTTATTTGAGGAGCTTTGGAAACAGTTGAAATTCGATAAAAAGGTCAAGTTTCTTCTGCCCCGCAAAAAGAAGAACCGTGGTCCAAGCCAACTTGATAAGTTCAAATCCACTCTTTATTCCTTTGCAGTTGGTAATGATTGTCTCTCAGATATTGATACTTCAAATAAAGATATTTTATTTTCAGAACTTACAGGAGGAGCAGCGAGTAGGACGATCAGTGACTTTTTAAGTTCCTTTGGTAATGAGCACGCCAAAAAGTTACAGCATTTTTTGATAGATTTTGCTTTTGAGCTACGACAAAAGATGTTTGCGAGTGAAAAAAAATTTATTCTTTCAATGGATGCAACTCCACATGAACATTATGGAAAGAAGATGGAAGGGATGGCGTATAATTATAAAAATATGTGGTGTCTTGATTCGCAGAATGCTTACGATCAGTTTGGATTTAGTTATTTATTTGATCTTCGTCCGGGAAGTACCCACTCAAGTAAAGAGGCAGAGCTTTGGATTCATGAAATTTTTAAAAGGTGTCCTGATCATTTGGAAAAGTGGTTTAGAGCGGACTCGGCTTATGGAACTTTTGCCATTTTTGATGCCCTTCAAGCGAAGAGTGTAAAGTTTGCGATTGTTTTGAGAGAAAACCTTGGAAAGTATGTGCGAAGAAAGAATAAAAATTTATTAAATTGGAAAAAAACAGATTTTTATTTTTTTGATTCAAATAATTGCGAGATGGCGATGGCGCTTTACCCTGTTAAAAACCTAAGGGTTGTTTTTATTCGAACAAAAAAGAAAGAAGAGGACATTCAAAAGCAGATGGAATTACTAGAGAAATATAATCCCGAAGAAGATGATTATAGGTATTATTCGATCATCACAAATATTGACAGCAGTGAAATGAGTAATGAGGAGATAGTAAGTTTTTATAAGGATAGAGCTACAGCAGAAACCTATATTCGAGAACAAAAATACGGTTTTGATTTTTTAAACTTTCCTTGCAAAAAGCTTCGATCAAATAAGGTTTTTGGAATCATCGGGACGATTGCTCACAATCTAACAAGGGTGCTTTCATTTTGTATGGAAGAGAGGTGGAGAACAGTTCGTTGTAAAAAAACGAAAGAATTAAAAAGGATAAAGCAGCTTGGATACTTCTCTAAAAGAGTAAGATCAACTTGTATCAATATTGCGGGCCAGGTGGTCCGAAGTGCTCGGAAAATAAAACTTAGAATAAATTTAAAAACAAAGGAGGTTCTCGACAAAATTATGATTAATTTATTATTTAAGTTAAGTCTACAAACCTGAGCGCGATGTTCTTTTACAACAGAATATTGTAGACCAACTTGGACATGTCACCATAAGGCAGACGTATGCCTAAAATACGTCTTTGAGCAGTGAAGACATACGCTCGAGATAAAAGTTTGAGTTTTAAAGGGAGAAAATAATCTTATGAACATAAGATGACGGACAGGTTTGCAAAAAATGGTAGCGAATAAGTGTTTTGGTAACAAAGTAACTAGATGAAAAAGTAGCGAGGCAGATTTTTTGTAAGTTTTAGAAGTTATCCGCGCAGATTCTGAATTTGGTCAGAATTTTGGGCGCACGAATCCCTTCCAGGTTTAGACCCCACAGGAGTTAGGGTTGCTTTGGGATTTTGAAAAAAGTGAAAAAAGTTAGTCGCGGATTTGGGTTGGAAAAGGCTGTTTTTTGGAGGAGACAGCCGGATTTGAACCGGCGGCTGTACAGTTTTGCAAACTGTTCCCTTGGACCACTCGGGCATGTCTCCTCGATGATTAAACATAATCGGGAAAATTTTGCCTTTTGTCAATTGCTTAAATAGCTAAAATTGTAAGAAGCTCTATAATAATTTCAAGCTTAAGTTCATTGCGTTATCAATATTCTAAAATATTAAGTGATGAAGACGCTGCTTTTATTATTCACAGTATTTCTCTTTTCAACATGTAATAGCGAAGAAAAAAAAGAAGTTAAAACTAAGAAGCCTAACCTAGGTGAAGAGTCTGATAGTGAACTTGAACCAGAGACGACAAATTATGAAAATGAACTTGATGAAGAGTTAAGTGAAGTTGATTCTTTGCCGCAAAACCTTAGCTGTAGTGAAGAGGAAGGGCCTATTAGAAAGCTATATCAGCTTTACTCACGAGAGGCTAAAAAAATAGAATTTTTTGATTCGCAAAGTCTGATGCAAACTGACTTAGCTCAATGTGTGAAGGCGAGTTTACAAATGCCAATAAACGCTCCTAATGGATATTATATGTGTCCTAATAGCAGAACGATGTTAAGCGATGTGAGTTTAAACTTTAATGATCGTCCTTGTGTGGATGATTCGATTGTTGTGGCAATTTCAAGTGAATTAAAAAAAGCAACTAGTTGCTTAGGACTTAATTTGAAGTTTGTTTATTCGATTTTTCATACCGAGTCTCGTTTTCAGCCCTTGATTACAAGTTATACTTATGCTGCTGGAGTTGGACAATTAACAAAATGGCCTGTGAGAGAAGTGAATAATAATTGGGAGCAATTAATTGAAGATAAGGCCTATGGAGATTGTAGTTATCTTAATGATGAGAAGATAAAAATTTCTCCAGAAGAAGATACTTATAGTTGCTCAAGAATTGCTTTAAAATCAGGGCTTAGAAAAAATATTGTTTATAGTACAGCTTATATTTTACGATTGTATCGAATGATAAAACCAAAAGTTGAAACTTGGATAAGCAGTGACTCTAATCTTTATTCTCAAAAAAACTTAGTCCTACGTTATTTAATCAGGGCCTCTTATAATGGAGGACCTACAATGGTGTTAAATTATTTTAATCAATTTGTAACAGACTTTCGGAGCGACAATATTATTGATTATGATGATTTTACTGATAGGTTTACTGATTATTTAAGGTCTGATTCAAATAGGGAAGCTTACCGCTATAATGATAAAATACAAAATGATATTTCAGTTTTAAACCATCAGACTCAGATTCAATGTGGCGTTTAAATTAGCAATTAATATCAACAAATAAATTTAGACTTTGTGACATTACTCCACCGCTTGCTCCAGATCTTAACTTGTCCAATAGTAAAGTGATATCTTGAGCCGACTGACAATCGATAAGATGGCCATATTCTTCTTTTTTTATTTTACAATTTTGTTTTTGCATATGTAGTTCAGCACTTTGTAAATTAATTGAAGCTGTAGAGTTTGTGATTGTAACTTGTATTTGTCCTTGCTCTCCAGACTCATCTTCAAAACTACAATTAAGATCAGTACCAAATGCTTGTAGTGAAAATAATAATGAGATAATGCTTAGTGCTACAATTTTCATATGATTGCCCCTTTCTATTTTTTATTTTAAAGTTAATAGGTCTTAAAGAGAAGTAAAAATTTGGAGTGTATATGAAAATACTTGGTTTATTCTTGAGCTTTTTAGTTATGAGTTGTGCATCACGAACTTTAGAAAAGGATTATAAAGTAGTAGATGCTAGCCAACAAGAGGTTCCAGAGTGGGTTGAAGACTTAAATGAATGGCTTGAAGATCAAGATACCGAAAAGTTTAGTTTCTACACTTATACTACTGAATCTAAAAATTCCCGTAGTATGGCCTGTGAGATTGCAAAAGCAAAAAGTACCGCATTGATTGCTGAAGAATTATCAACATACATAAAACAAAGCTTTGCTCAAAATACTCAAGGAGATCCAACTTCAACAGATGAAGCTTTGTCGGAATATGTTGAAAGCTCTTTATTAAAGGTTGTTGAAGCAAATATTCAAGGTGCAAAAACCTTATCAACTTATTGGGAAAAGCATAGACATCAAACTGATCTTGGAGCAAAAAAAGATTACGAGGGCTTTGTATGTTCGGCGATTACCAGAATTTCTAAAAAACAATTAAAGAGTGCTTATAAAGCTGCTCAGAAAAAACTAGAGAAAAAAGCGAGTAATGCATCTAAGGGGCAAGTAAAAAAAATCTTAGATCAAGCGTCTACCAATTTAGGAATGTAACGCTCTATTTTCTGTAGCTGCAAGACAGGCTTCTTTAAAAGCTTCGGTATAAGTTGGGTGAGCGTGGCATGTTCGTGCAATATCCTCAGCACTTGCTCTGTATTCCATCGCTAAAACCGCTTCTGCAATTAAATCAGCACAACGAGGGCCTATCATATGAACACCTAGGATTTCGTCCGTATTTGTATCGGCCAATACTTTTATAAGTCCATCATTTTCATCTGATGCTCTTGCTCTTCCTAGCGCCTTAAAAGGAAAAGATCCTTTTTTGTATTTGATACCTGCAGATTTGAGTTCTTCTTCTGTTTTTCCTACAGAAGCAACTTCAGGCCATGTGTAAACAACACCAGGAATAAGATCATAGTTTAGGTGAGGGCGTTGCCCTGCAAGTTGTTCAGCAACAAAAACACCTTCTTCTTCTGCTTTGTGAGCAAGCATTGCACCTTTTACAACATCACCAATGGCATAGACATTATCAACAGAAGTTTGAAGATGATTATTAACTTCAACACGTCCACGCTCATCAGTTTTTAAGCCTATGTTCTCAAGGCCTAGGCCTTCTGTATATGGACGTCTTCCAACACTAACAAGGCAGTAGTCACCTTTAAGCTCAAGGTCTTTGTCTTTTTTAAGATCTTTTGCTTTTACGATAACCTCTTTGCCTTTAGTAGAGACATTAGCAACTTGATGAGATGTATAAAAATTAATTCCATCTTTTTTAAGAACTTTTTGAAGGTTTCGGCCTAACTCTTTATCCATCATGCTAATAATTCCATCAGCATATTCAACAACAGAAACTTCTGCGCCTAATCTTCTATATACTGAGCCTAATTCAAGGCCTATTACTCCACCGCCAATAACAATAAGATGCTTTGGTACTTCTTTAAGTTTTAAGGCCTCTGTACTCGAGATGACTCTTTTTTTATCTATTTCCATCCCAGGAAAAGAAGATGGCTTTGAACCAGTTGCGATAACAGTATTTTTTGTTGTTAAGGTAATTGTATCTTTTTCACCTTTAACTAAAATAGTATTTTTGTCTTTGAAAGAGCCATGTCCTGTAAAGACTTGAATCTTGTTTTTGTCCATTAGAAATTTTACACCACCGCAGGTATCTGAAACGACTTTTTGAACTCGAGAGACCATTGTTTTAAAATCAAGTTTAACATCTTTAACATTGATTCCGTGGTTTTGATGAGAGTGGACTGTTTGATGATATCGCTCTGAAGAGTCTAGTAAGGCTTTAGAGGGGATACAACCCACATTCAGACATGTACCGCCAAGAGTATTATACTTTTCTACAATTGCTGTTTTAAATCCTAATTGCGCCATTCTAATTGCACATACATAACCACCAGGACCTGAACCTATTACTACTACATCAAAACTGTTATCACTCATCTTATACTCCTAATAGCATTCTTGAAGGATCTTCTAATAATTCTTTTACTGTCTTTAAAAATCCTACTGAGTCTTTTCCATCAATAACTCGGTGATCATACGAGAGGGCCACATACATAATAGGGCGAATTTCAATTTTATCACCAACAACCCATGGACGTTTAACAATATTATGCATCCCAAGTATTGCTGATTGAGGAATATTTAAAATAGGAGTTGAAAGCATAGATCCAAATACTCCACCATTTGTAATAGTGAATGTTCCGCCGCTCATCTCATCTATGGTAATTTTTCCGTCTCTTGCTTTTTTAGCGAGTCTTAAAATTTCAGATTCGATTTGAGCAAGACTTAAGCTCTCTGAGTTTCTAACAACAGGAACAACTAATCCCTTGTCTGATGATACTGCAATCCCAGTGTCAACGTATTGAGGAATTACTAATTCATCTCCGTCAATCATTGCGTTGACTAGGGGATGTTTCTTCATCGCAAGAGTACAGGCCTTTGTGAAAAAAGACATAAAGCCTAATTTTACTCCATGAGTATCTAGAAATTGATCTTTATATTTTGATCTAAGATCCATTAACGGTTTCATATCAACTTCATTAAAAGTTGTAAGCATCGCAGTAGAGTTCTTGGCTTCTGTTAATCTTGAGGCAATTGTTTTTCTAAGCCTAGTCATCTTTTCTCTTTGTACATCTCTTGAAAATGACTCAGAAATTTGTACTGGAGTAGCTTGCGGCGCTTTTTCTTTAGAAGGAGCTTTTGCATTTAAAGCATCTTCTTTAGTTATACGGCCATCTTTTCCAGTTCCGTTAACTAATTCTAAAGAAACACCTTTTTCATCAAGAATTTTTTTAGCAGCAGGAGAAGGATGTTTTACTTCTTTATCAGATTGAGGAGCATTTGCAGTGGCCGTTGGTGCGGACTTTTCAGTAGACTCAGTTGCTTCTTTTTTTGGAGTACCAGCTTCTTCTTCAAGAGATGCAATGACTGCTCCGATTGCTAAATCTGTTCCTTCTTCAACTTTTATAGAAAGTGTTCCTGAAGATTCAGCTGGGAGTTCAACGGTTGCTTTATCTGATTCAATATCACAAAGAATATCTCCTTCTTCTACAAACTCACCATCTTCTTTGTGCCAAGCAACTAGTGTAACCTCAGTAATAGATTCACCAATTGTTGGAATTTTAATTTCAATCGCCATGATTTAATCCTTATTCAAAACTTTTATTTAATAATTCTTCTAATTCTCTTTTGTGTAAAATAGAGAAACCTGTAGCTGGTGTAGAGTTGATAGGACGTGATACTAATTTGAAATTTTTGAAAAGATCAAACTCTCTTGTAAGTAAATGTTCCCAATAACCCATATTAGAAGGTTCCTCTTGTACCCATAGAAGTTCTTTGCATCCAAAGTCTTTAATGATTTTTTGAACTTGTTTTTTTGGAAATGGGTAAAGTTGTTCTAAGCGAATAATCGCTGTATCTTTATTTTTTCTTTTGTCTCTCTCTTGAATAAGGTCATAGTAAACTTTTCCTGTGCAGAAAATAAGTTTTTTGGCCTTCTTGATTTTATCATCGTTAATAACCTCTTGAAAGTTTCCTTTTGTAAGATCTTCAACTTTGCTGATACATAGTGGTGAACGAAGTAATGACTTTGGTGTTAGGGCAATCATAGGTTTTCTAAATTCCCATTTTTGCTGACGTCTGAGCGCATGGAACATATTGGCAGGTGTACTACAGTTTACAACAGTCATATTATTTTTTGCTGTTAATTGTAGATATCTTTCAGGCCTTGCCGAGCTATGCTCAGGGCCTTGTCCTTCGTAGCCATGAGGTAATAATAAGGTAATACCACTCATTCGATTCCATTTTATTTCACCTGAAGAAATGAACTGGTCCATGATTACTTGTGCTGTATTAGAAAAATCTCCAAACTGAGCTTCCCAAATATTTAAACTCTTAGGGCTGGCAAGAGAATATCCATATTCAAAACCTAGTACGGCATATTCAGATAGGTGCGAGTTATAAATTTCAAATTCTCCTTGTCCATTGCCAAGGTTTGCAAGTGCGCAGTAAGGCATATTTGTTTTTTCATCAAATAGTTTTGAAATTCGATGATTAAAAGTACCTCTGATTACATCCTGTCCTGTAAAGCGTATTGAGTCACCTTCTTTTAAAAGTGATCCATAGGCAAGAAGTTCACAAATTGCCCAATCAAGCTTATTATCTTTATAAGCGTTTTCTCGATCAGTTAAAATCTTCTTTGCTTTTTTGAGAATATTAAAGTCTGAAGGATAGCTAACAAGAGTTTGCATTATCTCGTCTAAAACTTTTTTAGTAACTCCTGTTGAAGGTGATTTTTCAAAGTCTTTATCGTTTGACCATCGAAGATCTAACCATTCTGTTTTAGGGCCTTTTACTTTTTCAATTTTTCCTTTGGCCTCATCAAATTTATCAGAGAGCATTTTTTTAAACTCATTTTGAGTCTCTTTTGCCATCTCTTTAGTAATGAGTTTTTCTTTGATTAAAAAGTCTAAATAAGTTTCTCTTGGGTTTTTTTGTTTTGCGATTAGGCCGTATAGATGGGGTTGAGTATATTTGGGCTCATCTCCTTCATTATGTCCATGCTTTCTATAGCAAACCATATCGATAAAAATATCGGTTTTGAATTTTTGTCTAAATTCCATAGCAAATTCCATCGCGTAGACAACAGATTCAGGATCATCACCGTTCACATGGATAATTGGTGCATCTAGGGTTCTAGCTATTGATGTACAATAATGTGAAGATCTGGCCTGTTCAAAGTCTGTGGTAAAACCAATTTGATTATTAATTACAAAATGAATGGCGCCGCCAGTTTGATAGGCTTCAAGATTGGCCATCTGTAAAGACTCATAGACAACTCCCTGTCCTGCAACAGCAGCATCTCCATGAATAATTACTGGAACCACAGAGTTATCATCTTTTTCATTTCTAATATCAATTTGAGCACGAGCATAACCCAAGGCAACTGGTGCAACAGCTTCTAAGTGAGATGGATTATCCATGATTTTTAAGAAAACTTCTTTGTCGTTTGGAGTCTTGTGGCGAGATGAAAAACCTTGATGGTACTTAACGTCACCACCTCCTGTGTGAAGTTCTTCTCCATTTCCTGGATCAAATTCTTTAAAAATAAAGGCGTATGATTTACCGATAATATTTGCCAAGACATTTAAACGTCCTCTATGGGCCATACCAAAAACAAATTCTTTTACACCAAGGTCAGCACCTTTGGTTATCATTGCATCCAGACCTGGTATTGTTGATTCTCCGCCTTCTAGTGAAAATCTCTTTTGTCCTATGAACTTTGTTTGTAAAAATTGTTCAAAGACCTGAGCTTGATTGAGCTTATATAAAATCCTCTTCTTTTTTTCGATAGGTAAATTGATAGTATGGTATTCGCTTTCAAATTTTTCACGAACCCAACGTCTCATTTCGGTATTATTTGAATGCATATACTCAATACCGATATTATAGCAATATATTCTTTTTAGATGATTTAAAATGTCTTTAAGCTTAGCTCCAGGCATTCCAACAAAAGCGCCGCAGGAAAATTCTTTTTCTAAATCTTCGACTTTTAAATTGTAATCAGTTACATCTAGTCTCGCTCTACGATCTTTTCTTGCTCTGATAGGGTTGGTATCAGAGATGAGATGGCCTCTTGCTCTATAAGATTGAATTAGACGATAAGCATTAAACTCATCCATTATTTCTTGGTTAGATGATGGAGATGTTCCAGCACCTAGTTTATATTCAAATCCTCTGAAAAAATAATTCCATGATTCATCAAGATTTGGATCATTATTTTTATAGTCTTCATAAAGTGAATCTATATAAGCAGTGTCAGAACTCGTTAGATGAGAATAATCGATTTTTCGGGCCATAGGAGTGTAACCTTTTTTTGCGCGCTCAGTGGTTGATAAAACATGACTAAATTTATTTACATTATAATAATTCTGAATAAAACTAGCAACTTATAAAAATTTACCTACCTGTATTTTTAAAGTGATGGAGAGTGTTTTATGAAAAAAATTCTGATTATATTAATGCTTTGTTTTTCGGCAAATTCTTATGCAAAAAAATGTGAAGGATATTTAGTTGATCAAATCTGTTTTGATATAAAGTTTGAAAAATTAAACCGCAAAGAAGATTCGAAATTTTCATTAAAAATTTCTGAAAATGATTCAGGTAAAGTCCAAGCTGTTGATGATTTAAAAGTCAAATTATGGATGGTAATGAAAAATGGACATGAGCATGGATCGGATCCAGTAAAAATTGAAAATAAAAACCAAGTTTATCAAGTTAGTAATGTATGGTTTTTAATGTTAGGCCAATGGCAATTAAAAATAAGTGGAAAGATGGGTAAAAAGAGTTTTGATGTTTCCGTGCCGGTATGCGTCTCAAAAAATCCTGAGATAAATGGTGTAGGAGAGTGTAAGTAGTTAATATTACTTTGTTTCTTTTGTGAAAGAATTTCATATCTTTTGTTTAAAACGCTTTGATAGTTTATCTTTTCGCGAAGTTTCAGAGGAGGAGCGCTATGGGGTTTAAATTTATTTTGTCATTTTTATTATTAATAAACTTTATGAGTAATTCTTGGGCCCAAAGTTTTCTAATTTCAAAAATAACAAGTGATTTAGATAACGAAATTGTCCATTTGAGTTTGATTGTTAATGAAGAAGGAAAAGCTTCCAGTTTATTACGAGAAACTTTTTTAAATAACAGACTAATTAAGACTAAAAAATACTCTCTTTCTCCAATCAATAAAGAAGGCATAGTTCTATATAATGTAAAAAACCGAGACGTTATTTCTATAAAGGGTGAAGATGTTGACTTTAACTATGGAGGTGATGTTAGGTTGAATTATTTATACAATGGCATTACTGGTACTATTCGTTATATAAATCTTCAGTTTTTTTTAGATCAAGGTGTTTGGAAATTATTGTATAATAATAAACCAGTTGAAACGATGCATATTAGATGTCGTAAAAAACCACTAGTAGGCATGATTGGAATTGAATCAATTGATATTTATAATTTTGATGGAACTAAGATCCGATGGAAATAAAGACTATTTATATTTTTTTGTCCTTCATTGTTTTTGCATTATTTTCATATTTAATATTTCTACTCAGACAGATCTATATAAATAATAAGAAAAAGAAATTGGCCTATGAAAAAAATAAAAGTGAAATTATTGAAAGTGTTAGAATAATTAGCTTGGCCACTGTTCAGAATCAATGTGATCTTTCTGAAGCATGTATCAGACTACAAAATTTGATGAAAAGAAATGAGGTTGTCGATAAGTTTGCTTCGTATATACCAGTCGTCGAAGAAATGTATCAGGAAATAAAAGATTTTGCTTATTTAGATGAAAGAGCGAAATTATCTAAGCAAGAAAAGTTCAAACAAGACAATAAACGCTTTGTTATAGAGGAAAAATTCAATAATAAATTCAGAAAAAACTTAAATCAGCTTTTAAAAGCTATCTAAGCGATTAATTCAAACAATTACTTATCAAAAAGTAAAAAATTTCTTATTATCTCTATTTAAATGTTTCTAAATAATTTCAGGGAGAAAGAATGAAACCCGTATACCTTGTTGAGGGAAAAAGAAGCCCTCAAGTAAAATCAGGCCTAGACTTAAAAAAAATCGCAGCTCCATTTCTTGGGCATTATTTGATTCGCGAAATTTTAGATAAAACTTCGATTCCTACAGATCAGGTTGATGAAGTAATCGTAGGTAATACTGGTAATCCTCCTGATTTTCCAAATGTAGGAAGAGTGATGGCACTCGAAGCAGGACTTGATAAGCAGACAAGCGGTTATACTGTTCATAGAAACTGTGCATCTGGAATGGAAGCATTATCACAGGCATTTGTGAAAATTGGCTCAGGTCGATCAGATATTATTTTTGCAGGTGGGGTTGAAAATATGTCCCAAATGCCACTTTTATATAATGAAGATATGACTGAGTTTTTCATGCACTTGATGAAAGCGAAAACTCCTCAAGCAAAATTAAAAACTTTATCTCAGTTTAGACTTCCTCATTTGAGTCCAATTATAGCTATTGAAAAAGGGCTTACAGATCCATTTTGTGGTTTAAATATGGGACAAACAGCAGAAAAACTGGCCAGAGAGTTTGGAATCTCTAGAGAAGAGCAAGACGAATTTGCCAATAATTCACATTTAAAAGCTTTAAAAGCAATTGATGAAGGGAAATTTAGAGATGAGATCGTGCCTATTATTGTAGGAAGAAAGTTAGAAAGGTTATTGAGTGAGGACATAGGGCCTCGTGCTGATTCATCTCGAGAAAAACTCGCGAAGTTAAAGCCATTTTTTGAAAAAAGAACAGGTACAGTGACTGTGGGTAATGCTTGTCCGATAACTGATGGCGGTAGTATGTGGCTTCTATGTTCAGAAGAGGCACTTGCTAAATATAATTTAGAGCCTATGGCGCGCATGATTGATTTTCCCTTTCATGGTTTAGAACCTGAAAGAATGGGGCTAGGTCCCGTGATGGCGATGAATGGTGTTTTAAAAAGAACAGGAATGAGTCTTGATCAAATGGATTTAGTTGAAATTAACGAGGCTTTTGCTGCACAGGTTATGGCCTGTAGGCAAGTAGCAAAAGAGAAAAAATGGGCGTCAAAATGGGGAATGGATCCTATTGGTGAGAT
>CATLVU010000043.1 GCA_950061135.1 uncultured Oligoflexia bacterium | reverse complement strand
AATCAATTGATTCTCAAAAAAAATGATATTATTTTGTGCAGTCACAGAATCAGAAAGGTTTATTAAAACAGGTAATGAGAGATGTTGACCTATTTTTTTTAACAATCTTAATTCGAACGTAGATATAAATTGGTTTCTATAATCATCAGTTACAAAATTATCATCATTTAAAATTGCGACCTTTTTTCCTTTGGCAAGCTCAGAAATACCTTCAAGAATTGAAGATAAGCTAGCTCCCAGTATTAAAGTGTCATAATTTGACTTAAGCATAATGAACCCAATCTAATATTTCTTTAGCACTAATATTTTTTATTTCTAATCTATTTTCACTCATTGAGAAATCAAAATCAATAGAACTTTGTACTACTTTGATAAAAACAGAGTCATTGGCCTTTATAAAATCATACTCGCTAGATCGATGAATATTAGGGCCACAAAAAACCCTACATCCTGCTAAATATGGTTCTAAAACACTATGAATACTAGTTCCAAAGCCACCTCCGATATAAGCGTATTTAAAAAACCGATAGGATTCACACAAAATTCCCTTAATATTAATTAGATAAACGCAATTAGGAGAGTTAGTAACTAACTTATCTGTTTTATCGTCAATTCGAATAATTATTTTTCCCATTGATTCTAACTTAGATTCTATTTTATTTAGGTTTTTTTCCCCTAGATCATGTGGGAAAATGACGCATGGAATTTCCATCTTATCTATTAAAAAAAGGTCTTCAGCCCACAGGCTCCCAAGTATTAATTTCTCTTCAGTATTTTTAAGAGAATCAAACAAGCTTCTAAGCACTGGATAGTCTGCTAATTTTTTATCTGCAAATTTTAATCTCTTTTGAATTTCAATTGTTCTTAGATCCCCAACTTTTATACGTATATGTTGTGCCATTTTCTGAAATTTATTAACTTCATTTTTGTCCACTACAATTAAATGACTAAAAGATTGATAACAAGAACGATAATATTTTCTCACAAAACTGTTCTTTAAAGAATATCCTTTTAAACTCGCAGATATCAGAACGAAATTTGTATGTTTTTTCCCTAATAATATTAACTCAGGGAAAAAATCATAACGGCACAAATACATTATATTAGTGACTTCCCAAGACTGAGGATTCCATTTAATTGAAAAATAATTAAAATTTAATAAAGGCAGACAAACAATATTCAAATCATCATACTCTCTAGATAGCTGTTCACATTTTTGAACAACGCTAAGTGAACAAAACACAAGAAGAATTTTTTGTTTTTGATTTAGATATTCTTTTATTAATGAAATTGATTGTTGGTATTCGCCCTCACTTGATATTTCAAATATAGCATCAAATTTTTTATTTTCAGGATAAGAGTATTTTTTTTCATATGTATTACGAATGTATAGGCCATTATTTTTAAAAAATACTAAACACGTTTTTAGGATCAACGATAGGATCGTTCTAAATACTTGAATAAAAAAAAGTATTACTCTAAGCATGATCTAATTTCCAAATAAACATCTTTAGGCTTTATATTTTTCATGCAAAATAAATCTTCTTGTGAACATGCCTTTTTACCAGTTGTTGAGCATGGACGGCAGGAAAGGTTAGTTTCGAAAATCTTTGAATCAGGAAGATGTGGGGCAAAACCAAACTCTTTAACAGTAGGCCCAAAAAATACATAGCACTTTGTACCAACTGATTCACTAATATGTGCAATGCCTGTATCATTTGTCACAACTAATTGTGCTGAAGAAACCTCCGCTGCTGTTTGTTTGAGATTTAATTTGCCTTGAAAATTAGTAACTCGAGGAGAATCAATCATCATGTCTATGCAGTCATCATCATTTGGTCCCCCAAGTATTATAAATTCATAACCAGAAAAATCACTGTCTTTTAATAATAATTCTAATAACTCTTTATAATAAGAGAGTGGCCATTTTTTATTCTCAAAAGAAGCCACTGGAGAAAATATTATTCTTTTTTTCTTTTGAACTTGGTTATCATTAAAAAATCGAGTCTTTGGAAATTTTTTTAAGTCTTGAGAATTTGAAATTAGAAATCGAAAATCATTAACAAGACGGTCATGAATACTTGAATTTGTCTTAAGCAGGTTTAATTTTAAATTAACTAATAATAATCTTTCTAAGCTTCTTTTATCAACAGTTATGAAATTCACTTTGAAACACAGAAAGTAGAGAATTCTGGCCCGTAAAGTTTGATGTAAATCGAAAACAATATCCGCCCTTAAATCTTTTTGGATTAAACTTGATAGTTTGAGTAATGAAGTAGTACCTTGTTTACGATCAAACTCTATTACCTGATCAATGTCAGGATTATTATCAAGTAAGCCAACAAACTCTTTAGAAGTAATATAGAAAACTTTAGATTGCGGAATATTTAATTTTAGCCATCTTACAAAAGAAGTTTGCAATAAAACATCGCCCATACTTGAAAAACGGATAATAACAATATTCATTTATATAAGTTTAAATCATAGAAAAATGCATTACAAATTTAATATGCCTTTTTGAAACAATCCTTCATAGGCAACTGCATACATTTTAATTTGTTTATTCATTTGCGCCAGGCCGTTTGTACGGTTAAGAGAAAGATGGTCTTTTATCCCCATTTCTTTCAAAAAATCTCGATCAAACTTAAGTATTTCACTCGGTTTATGGCCACTAAAAACATCCTCTAATACTTGAGCTATTCCTTTAACAATAAAGGCGTCACTATCTGTCTTAAAATTAACCACTCCCTCTTTATAAATAGGTATTAGCCAAACTTGTGACTGACAACCTTTTACCAAGTATTTCTCAACTTTTTCTTCATCAGCTAATCCGGATGAGTTTTTACCAATATTTATAATCTCTCTATAAGCATCTTCCCAATCATTAAATTGTTTGAAATGCTCAACTAATTTTTGTGCGCGTTCATCGATTTTCATAAGGGGCAAGATACGAGTAATTTTTTGCCCTGTAAATAAATCTTTTAAACTCTTCAATATTTCTGCCGATCTATTACATGAGAGGACATAATGAAAGAACTAAAAATGTCAATTGACTTAAAACCAATTCAAGATGATCAGATCAAAGATCAGCACATAGCTTTGTCTGATCTATGGATGATTAAAGATAGAGATGAAAAGATCCTAGGTCCTTTTGAGACTAATCAATTAAAAGATTATGCCCTTACTTATGATTATTTATTCGATGATTTAGAAGCTTATAATTTAGAAACTGAAAAATGGCAAAAATTATTTGCTATAACAATTTTTCAAAGAAGAAAACCAAAATTAGTTGCAGCACAAAATTTAAACCCTTCAGACAAGAATCTTTATATTCAAAGTAAAGGACATTATTTAGGGCCATTAAATGCTCAAGATATTAAAGTCTTACTTGATAAAGGTGAAATACTTTCAAGTGATCTTCTATCAGTCGATGATAAAAAGACATGGATAAAAATCTATGAACATCATATGTTTGATAGAAGGCAAGTAAGAACTCACGAAGACTTGCCTGTAAAGCCTCAAGACAATCTTCTAAAAGAAGTAAATATAGAACAATCCGCACTAGAAAGTGATATTGACCAAGATGTGATTGTAGGCCTTGCTTTTTTGAGTCATGGAAAAGATAAGGGACATCATATAAAGAGCAATAAAAAAGTTGTTCAAGAATCAAGTGATACAAAAAATCATACTCATCATGAAGTTAAGACAAATGATGAGAAGAGCGATAGAGCTTCGAAGTTTAATAAGACATATATTTTTGCAATTGCAGGATGCCTAATTCTGAGTCTAGTGGCCATAAACTTTTGGTCTAATCATAAGTCTAGGCCCGTTATGGTTGATCGCTCAGTTAAAGCTCCAACAAAAAGTATAGATAACTCGACTAGAAGCATCACTAAAAGAAGTCCCAGTAGTGTTGTTCAAAAACCGAAAAGACTCAAGGCCCTAAAACGAAAGCCATTAATTAGACCCAGAAGGCCTTCTAAAGTAGCACCTCGTGTAAAAAAAGTCGTTCGTGAAGACTATCAAGAAAATCTTGATGAAGGCTACAATGAGAATTATGAAATTGAATCACCTGAATTAGAAGAAGAAATGTCTAGAGAATTTGCTGGTGGTTATGATGATCTTTCTGGAGATGAGAAGTTTGAAGAAGAAATACCTGAAGAATATGAAGATGAAGGTTTTCCAATTGAAGAGAGAATCGAGCATGAAGCCGATGACTACTAGTCGCACCGCACAGTAAGCTTAAGACATTTATATTCAAATCCAAATAAAAGTGCTAGTTAGTATGCATGCAATTAAATAAGTTAAAACAATACAACGGTCTATTTTTATCTTTTGAAGGACTTGATGGTTCAGGCAAAACGACTCAAATTTCAAAAACAAAAGAATGGTTAGAAAGTAAAAACTGGAATGTAATGGTTTTACGAGAACCTGGAGGCACTGTTTTTGGAGAAAAACTTAGATCTGCAATTTTAGAAACACAAGAAGACATAGATCCTCTTGCTCAGGCCATGCTTTTTGCTTCAAGTCGGGCGCAACTTCTTTCAAAGAAAATTCTACCTTTTCTAAGTAATAAAAATCACTGTGTTATCCTTGATCGTTATATTGATTCAAGTATTGCTTACCAAGGTTACGCTGCCGGACTAGGTATGGAAACAATCACTCAGTTACATTCTTATTCACCATTAAACCAAATGCCTGATCTAACTTTTTATCTTGAAATTAATCTTGAAACTTCACTCTCAAGACAAAGCTCGAGAGGTGAAGATAAAGATTACTTTGAAAAAAATGATACTGCTTTTTATCAAAAGCTAGAGTTGGGCTACAAAGAATGCTGCAAAGTTTTCAGTGAAAGAATAAAAGTTATTAATGCTATTCAAGATATTGAAAACGTCTTTAAAGATATTAAACAGGATCTTAATGACTATATCGTTTAATAACCTCACACGTAAATTATATAAACGGTATCAACATAAATCGCTGCATCACTTTATAGCGCTATCTCCTATTGACATCAGACAGAACGATGTACTTGATGAATTTATCAGAGATTTTTTCAAACAATTAAATCTAAAAGAGCTAAACAACCATGCTGACGTACTTTTAGTAAGAAAAGAAAAAGATCAAAAGGCATATAAGCTTAAGGAACTAGAAAGTATTCTCCCTTTTATGCGGCATCAACCAATAGAGCTCAATTATAAATTTATCATTATTGATGAGGCTGAAAGTATTTCAGAAATAGCTCTTAACAAATTATTAAAAACCCTAGAAGAGCCTGAGATTATGGCCTGTTTCTTTTTTCTCAACCGAAGTGGAAAAAAGTTTTTACAAACAATCAATTCAAGATCCATCCATTTTTATTTGACCCAAAATAAACATATAGATTACCAACTTGAAAAAATAGAAAGCTTTGAACAATTTCAGAAATATATTATTGATAATGAACTTAGCTTTTCTCAGATTCAGTCTGATATTCTTTTTAAACTAGAAAATAATACTTCAGCCCTCAAAGCTTATAATGATGCCATAAAACTAATTTCAAGTATAAAAACTGATATTGAGTACAATAACCAACGCCAAGCAATATTATTTAAATTATACTCTCTATATGGCCAATTAAGCTGATCCAGTATTGACTAGCTCCATTAAAAACTGGATGATAACTATTTATAATAGGTTAAGAAATGACACAACAAGTAACAGAAGAAAATATTGAAAACCCAGCTTCTAAAACGAGCTCACAAGATAAAAAACAATATAGAGATGAAATCACAGAAAGTAATTGTAACTTTGCCGATGGCGATAAAGTTAAGTTTATTAATGTCAGATTTCCAGGTCATGCAAAAAGCTACTCATTTGTTTTAGGAAAAAGAAGATTAATTTATGGCCAAAAAGTTGTTGCAATGAGCGACAGAGGTATTGCTGTTGGTTATATAAACTCTTTTCCATATGAGCTAGAGTTTAAAAAATCAATGCTCCCACTTCGAACAATAAATAAAATTGCTACTGAAGCTGATGAAGAAAAAGAAAAAGAAATTTATAAGACTCAAAAAGAAGCTGAGAATCTTTGTCACAGACTGATCGAAAAGCATAAACTTGATATGAATCTTACCCATGTAGAATTCACTCAATTTGGGAAAAAAGTAGTTTTCTATTTTATTGCTCCCGCTAGAGTTGATTTTAGAGAACTTGTAAAAGACTTAGTAAGTGAATTGAAACTCAGAATAGAGCTTAGACAAATTAACGTTAGAGATAGATCAGCCTCTATGGGCGCAATAGGTCCATGTGGAAGAGAATTATGTTGCTCTTCTTTCCTATCTAAATACGGAAACGTTTCTATAAAAATGGCCAAGAACCAAAACTTAACTCTTAACTATTCCAAACTAAATGGTGTATGCGGCCAATTAAAATGTTGTCTTTCTTATGAAGACGATGTGTACACAAAGAAAAGAAAAAAACTTCCAAGAGATAACGGCTTTGTTAAAACTAAAACTGGAGATCAAGGAAAAGTCTTTAGGCTTAATATTCTTAATGAACAATTTGACTTACTTACAGACCAAGGTCAGATCAAACGTTTTACTGCAGATCAAGTCAAGCATGGTATCAAAAAAGAAGACATCAAATTTCCGCACAAATTTGATCATATAAGCGATGAAACCGCTAAGATCATAGGCCTATCAGAGCTCAGCGATAGTCAACACAAACAGCGTGAAAATGACTTTCGAAAAATGGAAGATAAGGCCAAAGATTTTGCAGAAGATAGAATGAAAGAAATCTTAGGGACAACAGAAACGGAAGAAAGCTAAGAAACGGCCTTCATCTCTTTACCATCAAATGCCAAAATAACTTCTTTGTCTTCATATTTTGTGGCAATATTCACAGGACGTTTCCAAATTTTAAATAAATTATTTAACGTCTTGGCCGCAAACTCCATATCAAGATCAACACCATAATGGACATGAGTTAATAATAACTCTTTTCTGTTTTTGTAATTGGGATCTTCGATTTCAATCACAGGGGAACCAAAGTTTGTTAGCTGAGTGAGCATTTTTTGTTTAATGGCCGCAAAATCTCTCGAGTCGATCTCCATTCTTTTAGAGCGAGGATTATATTTATAAGTAAAAATTTTCATTCTATTACAAAACTCAGGAGTTAAAAATTCATCAATAAATGAAATATCATTATGAGACTTTCTTAGAGTAAAAATTTTCTCTCGCCCCTGATTCGTCTTTAAGTCCCAATTTTCTTTTTCGACCATATTTGTACATTCATTATACTCTTTTCCAAAACGACCTGTATTCCAGCGAAACTCGATGTCTCGAAAAAGCTCGATACCTATTTTATATGGATTAATCTGCTGTTTGCTCATGGCCATAACACCAGCATGTTTATCAGCAAACTCAATAAACTCAGATGAGTCCATTGCTTTATTATTCATGATGGTTGAATGCCAATAAGATGCCCAACCTTCATTCATTATTTTAGTTATTCTTTGGGGTAAAAAATAATAGGCCTCTTCTCTTAAACAACCAATTATATTTGCTTCCCACTCTTCAAGAGGAGCAAACTCAATAAGAAACTTTAAAATATCTCTTTGGCCTTTAACAACATTCTTTTCCGCCATTATTTCAATATCATTTTCATGAGAATTTTCGTCAGTGCTTCTATCGTTTTCACTTCGAGACTTTGAACGCATGAAAGACTTTAAGGCCTGTGATCTATCATCTACTAAATAACCACCATTATCTTGTTCTTCTAAAAACTTTTTTTCTTTTTCTTTTCGACTTTGGACAACTTCACTTGTTTCAAAAAGATGATTGATATCTAAAAGGTTTTCTAAGGATAAGACTTGATCAATGAAGTTTTCAACCCTATCAACACCATATAAATCCATATAACGACGGATTTTAGAACCGTTATTGGCCATCACATCCATCATTTTTCTATTGGTGTTAGAAAACCACATATTATTTTTGAAAAAATCATTATGTCCATACACATGGGCCATAACTAATTTTTGATCCAACCAATTATTAACTTCTAATAAATAGGCATAACAAGGATCTGAGTTAATCACCATTTCATAAATTTTTTGAATCCCATAACGATAGCCTTTAGACATTTGGTCATAATCCATTCCAAATTTCCAATGAGGATAGCGTTTTGGAAAGCCGCCTTGAGCTGCTAAAATATTGATTGTGTCATAATCACACATCTCAAAAACTTGTGGAAAATAATCAAGGCCGTAATCATCTGCATATCCTTGAATCTCTTTTTGAAGCTTTAAAAGATCACCGGATATTTGTTTCGTTCTAAGCATGCTTATTTTCCCTTACCTAAAAACTCTTTAATCGAATCCAAAATTGCGTCTTTGTTTTTGATTTTACTCAAAATAACATCATCGTGCTTTGAACCATATTTTTGGGATAAGTCTTTATAAAATTGACCTGATCCATAACGACTCTCCACTTGCCCATAACAAAACATATTGGAACACGGAAGTAGAAAGTCATCTAATAGTTGTAAACAAGTTTTTGTATCATCTGCTGACCAATTATCACCATCACTAAAATGAAAAGGATATATATTCCATTCAGCTGGATTATAATCAGTTTCAATAATTTGCTTACAGAGTTTAAAAGCTGATGAAATTAAAGTACCACCGCTTTCTCGTGTTCTAAAAAACGTGTCTTCATCAACTTCTTTTGCAGTTGCATCGTGAATAATATATCGAATTTCTATATCTTTATACTGGCTTTTAAGCCATAGGTTAATCCAAAAAGACTCTGTTCTAACAATCTCTTTTTGCTCCTCGCCCATTGATCCTGATACATCCATCATATAGATAACTACTGCAGCATTCTCCATCTCAATTTTTGTATCAGCAGACCTATAACGAAAATCTTTTCTTATCGGTACAACATGAGGGTTTTTAGGATCATAAACACCCATTGAAACTTGGCGCTTAAGTGCTTCTTTATATGTACGTTTTAAATGTTTTAATGAATCAGGTCCTACAGTACCAATTGATGTGTAACGATCAACTGTTGATGATAATTTATTTTTTCCTTTAGGCTCGATTTTTGGAAGTTCAAGTTCGTCGCCTAAAATTTGGGCCAAATCATCTACGCTCATCTCAACTTCTAATTCTTTTTTTCCTTCCCCTTCGCCAGCTTCTCCTTGTCCCGGTTCACCTTCACCAGGTTGCCCTTCTACTGGATCACCTTCTTGACCTTCACCTTGGCCTGAACCACCTTCAGATTTATCACCAAATTTAAAGCGAGGAATATCAATACTGGGCATAGGTATCTTAAATTGATCAGAACCTTTAGGTATAATTTGTTGACCCTCAGAGATATATTTTCTTAAATTATCTCTGAGTTTTCCTTTAACAATTTTTTTAAACCTAGCGTGGTCTCTTTTAATTGGATGATCCACTAAATCTCCCTTAAGATTTTACTGAGTCGCCTTTAGCAAAAATACTGGCCACGAAATTTAATGCATCTGTTGCACAAATATCACAATAACCAAAGTTCTTAACTAACCTTGTTTTAACAACATCTATTTTTTCTTGTGTTTGCTTATCAACAACATTTGAAATAATCGTTGTTAACTTAATGCTATCTTTTTGATCTTCAAATAATTTTAGTTCAAGAGCTCTATGTAATCTTTCATTCATCTTATAATCAAATTGTTTCCCTTCAATAGCAAGAGCACCAATATAATTCATGATCTCTCTTCTAAAATCATCTTTACGAGATTCAGGGATATCAATTTTTTCTTCAATCGAACGCATAAAACGCTCATCTGCTTCTTCGAGCTTTCCAGAATACTTATTTCTGATTTTTTCTTTTTGGGTATAAGCTTTTACATGATCAACATAATTGCCACATAAAGTTTGAATCGCAGACTCATCAACACTTATAGCTTTTTGAACATCATTTTTCACTGTATCTTCATACTCTTGTCTTGCTATTGCGAGAACTTCCTTAAAATCATCAAGTTGCTCTTGAGAACTGATTAGTCCGTGATGCTTAAGACCTGATTCTAATTCATTAAAAACCATAAATGGATTCAAACAGCCTGAGGTAGCATTTTTAACAAGTGCATTAGATAATTTATCTTGAATATATCTTGGCGATATACCATCAAGGCCTTCTCTAACAGCTTCTTTTCTAAGTTCTTTGACATTATCTTCGTTATAACCTGGGAGGGTTTTACCGCTGTATAATTTCAATTTTTGCAGCTTCGTTAAATCTGCTTTTTTAGGTTCTTCAAGTCTTGTTAAAATTGCCCATAAAGATGCCATCTCTAGAGTATGAGGGGCAATATGCATATGAGGTAGAGTTTCTGCATTAAAATCTTTTTGATAAATTCGAACTTCTTGATCAAGCCTTGTAATATAAGGAACATCAATCTTCACTGTTCTATCTCTTAAAGCTTCCATGAATTCATTAGACTGAAGCTTTCTAAACTCTGGCTCATTGGTATGACCTAAAATAACTTCATCAATATCTGTTTGAGAGAATTTTTTAGGCTTAATTGATTGCTCTTGGGAAGCTCCTAGTAAATCATATAAAAATGCAACGTCTAATTTTAACATCTCTATAAATTCAACAATACCACGGTTTGCAATATTAAACTCACCATCAAAATTAAAAGCTCTTGGGTCTGAGTCTGATCCATACAGAGCAATTTTTCTGTAATTAATATCCCCAGTTAACTCGGTAGAGTCTTGGTTCTTCTCATCTTTAGGCTGAAAAGTTCCAATCCCTATTCTATCATTCTCAGAAAGTAATAATCTTTTAACACGAATATGCTTCATGACTTTACTCCAGTCACCATCATATTTTTTCATGTATTCTGCAAAAATAAATCTACAAGCAGGGTTAACTGCTCCTTTAATTTTTATTTTATATTGGTAATCTGCTTTTTGGTTTAAGTCTTCTAAAAATTTTTTTCGGATTTCTAAAGGTAATAACTTTAACGGTTCCTCATGCATAGGACTTGGAAATAACTTACTATCTCCTAAGATTGGAGACTCTTCATCATCAATCCATTCATAAGTATAAAGAGCACCTTCGTCTGTTCTAGAGTAATGTTCTAAACCTTTTTTCAAAAGTCTTGAAATTGACGATTTAGCAGAGCCGACTGGGCCATGTAAAAGCAATACCCTTTTTTCAGTTCCATAACCATTTGCTGCAGATTTGAAAAAATTAACAAGCTTCATAAGATGGACATCAATTCCAAAAATAGCGTCTTTACCTTCTTCAAATGGATCATCAAAGAAATGATAACGAGTAATTTCTTTTTTATACTCTGTATAAGTAGATGTTCCAAAAGACATAATCATGTCGTGGATTCTCTGAAAGGAGTTTCGACAAATATGAGGATTCTTAAAAACTAGATCAACATAATCTTGAAAAGAACCTTCCCAGTTGAGATGAGAAAAATCTTTTTTAGAATAATTATCTTCAACAAAACGAAAAATATCCATTGCGACTCCTTAACAAACTTGATGCAATTTTAGAGAAAAAATCTCCCTATATTATGATACCTTATTTATAGATAGAAATGAACTGTCTTATTTAGAAGAAAAACATACCAATATACATTCAAAAAAATGCTGATATGATAAATACATGACAAATATTATTTTTAATGGACAAACTGATATTGGAAGAGTGAGATCGACTAACCAAGACTCTATTTGCCTTGCTCCTAAACATAATTTTTTTGCAGTTGCAGACGGAATGGGAGGACATAATGGCGGCGATATTGCATCCCAGATGTCAGTAAAACTGCTCAAACAATATTTTGAAAAGATCGAGACAACAGACGATCCGATCAAAACATTAAAAACATCTATTAAACAAGTCAACTCAGGTATTTACCAACATGCTCAAAAGAATGAAGAGTTAATTGGAATGGGAACAACTATCGTTTCAGCCTTTGTTTCAAATAATAAAATTTACATGGCCAATATTGGAGATTCACGGGCTTACCTTTTTAAGAATAACCAACTGTTTCAGTTAACCAAAGACCACTCTTTAGTCCAAGAAAAATTAAACTTAGGAATATACGATCGTGAAGCAGCTAAAAAAGATAAACAAAAGAATGTTCTAGTTAGAACTGTTGGTTTTGAAGAAAAAGTTGAGCCTGATATTTATCAGTTCAAATACCAATCAGGGGATGTCATCATGTTATGCTCAGATGGCCTTCACGGGAAAGTTTCAGATCCCGATATACTCTACCTTTTGGCCAGTGAACTACAGAACTCAAAAAATACGACAGAAGAAGAACTTAAAAAATGTGTTTCTAGACTGATAGAACAAGCAAATAATAATGGTGGAAATGATAATATTTCTGTCATCTTGATGAAGATTTTATAACTATCTAATTTCTTGCCTAATATACTAACAAGTCTTAAAATCACATATAAAATAAATAAACAGATTAAATAGTCTAGGAAGACACTTGGATAAATTTTACACATTAATGATTGTTCCGGAAAAAAACCAAGCGGTTAAGTCCATAAGAATTCCAACCTTATTTATTAAATCTTTTTCCATTCTAGTAGTTTTATTTTCGATTCTCTTAGGAATTTTTGTTTATGACTACTGGATGGTACTTAAACAAATACATGAAAATCGCCACTTAAATTTAGAAAACAGACAGCTTCGAGAGCAGATTCAACTTTTTCAAATGAAGGTTAACTCTCTTGCAGATGATCTTGAAAGAATTGATATTTTTCAACGCAAACTTAGAATAATCACAGGACTCGACGCACATGTAGACAAAACGACTCCCGTCACTCCAATTGATCCATCTAATCCAGGTACAATGATGGATGATCATGGTAGAGAAATTATGCCCGATAAGGTTGAAGAGCAAAAAACTTTTTATAAACAACGAATTGAAAAAGATTATAAGAATGATAAAGACTTTTTAGAATTAAAAAAGCTTTATGAACAAAAAATAGCATCCAACTTAGGGCTTTTAAAACAATATGAAATTTCAGAAAAGCTCTCTGGAATAATTAAGAACTCACTCAAGCTTGCTCAAGATTATAGCGAATTTGATTTTAAATTCAGAAGATATAAAACATGGGCCCAAGAAGCAGAAAAAAGCATACATAAACTAGACCAATTTTTATTAGATAAAGAATCAATCTTACGATCAACACCTACTCTATTACCAGCGAAGGGGTGGATAACCAGTTACTTTGGTCACCGTATCTCTCCTACTCGCGGAGTAAAAAGAATGCATGAAGGTCTTGATGTAGGTGCTCCAATAGGAACTCCTATTTATGCCCCCGCAGATGGCATAATTACTTATGCGGGTAATAAGGCCGGTTTTGGAAAGTTCGTTCAAATAGATCACGGATATGGCATCGAAACAATTTATGCCCACTCAAGCGAAATTTTAACTAGAAACGGAGTAAAAGTTTCTAGAGGTGATATAATTGCACAAGTTGGAAATACTGGACACTCTACAGGCCCCCATCTTCACTATGAAGTTCGTGTAAACGGCATTGCTGTAGATCCATTGTATTTTATTTTAAATTAAGCGGAGTTATTTATGTTAAATTCAGTATTAAAGAAGGTATTTGGAACAAAACAGGATAGAGATATAAAAGAAATGAAACCTCTTTTAAACACTATTAATAGTTTTCAAGAACAAATGTCTTCACTCTCTGATCAAGAATTAAAAGATCAGACAAATAAGCTTAGAAAAAATCTAAACGAAGGTGCAACCTTAAATGATATTCTTCCTGAAGCTTTTGCAACTGTCAGAGAAGCAGCGAAAAGAGTTTTGGGACTAACACCATATGATGTACAAATAATAGGTGGAATAGTTTTAAGTGAAGGAAAAATTGCCGAAATGAAAACCGGTGAAGGTAAAACCTTAACTGCAACTCTACCTCTCTACCTACACGGCCTAACACAAAAAGGTGCCCATCTGGTTACAGTAAATGATTATCTTGCTTCTAGGGATGCCAAAGAAATGGGAGAGCTTTTTAACTGGCTTGGACTTTCAGTAGGAGTAATCCTCCATGATATGAGTGATGAAGATAGGCAAAAAGCTTATAATTGCGATATCACTTACGGAACAAATAATGAGTTTGCTTTTGATTATTTAAGAGACAATATGAAATTTGATCTAGATGATTACGTACAAAGAAAGCATAATTTTTGTATCGTCGATGAAGTTGATTCTATTCTAATTGATGAAGCGAGAACTCCACTGCTTATATCAGGGCCGAGTGAAGGTAACACCGAACTATATAACTCTATTAACAAAGTTATTCCTAAGCTAGATAGTAAAACAGATTTTACAGTGGAAGAAAAAACACACACTGCTGTTTTAACTGACGAAGGTGTATTAAAAGTTCAAAAAATACTAAATATTGATAATCTTTTTGATGTTCAACATATCGAAGTTCTTCACCACGTAAATCAGGCACTAAGGGCCCATACACTTTTCAATATTGATAAAGAATATGTTGTAAAAGAGGGAAAAGTTATTATTGTTGATGAGTTTACTGGAAGACTCAAAGAAGGTAGTAGATGGTCTGATGGACTTCATCAAGCAATAGAGGCCAAAGAAGGTGTACCTATTAAATCAGAGAACCAGACTCTGGCTTCAATTACTTTTCAGAATTATTTTAAACTTTATAATAAATTAGCTGGAATGACAGGTACTGCTGATACAGAGGCAGAAGAATTTAAGAAAATATACAACTTAGAAGTTATTGTTGTACCAACAAATGTCCCAATCGCCAGAATGGATCACGCAGATGTTATTTATTCTTCTAAGCAAGGAAAGTACAAAGCAATTGCTAACCTTATAAAAGAATGTCATGAAAAAAAACAGCCTGTACTGGTAGGGACAATCACAATTGATGAATCTGAAATCATTTCTAATTACCTAACACAGTTTGGAATTTCCCATGAAGTTTTAAATGCAAAACAACATGCTAGAGAAGCAGATATTGTTACTAATGCAGGTATGCCTGGTTCAGTAACGATTGCAACCAATATGGCCGGTAGAGGAACTGATATTAAGCTAAATGATGAAAGTAAAAAAGCAGGTGGGCTTTATATCATCGGAACAGAAAGACATGAATCAAGAAGGATAGACAACCAACTTCGAGGTAGATCAGGAAGACAAGGTGATCCTGGTGCTTCAAAGTTTTTTCTATCACTTGAAGATGATCTAATGCGTATTTTTGGTTCTGATAAAATCAAAGGCATGATGAGTAGAATGGGTCTAAAAGAAGATGAGCCTATTGAACACAAAATATTATCAGGTCAAATTGCGAAGGCACAAAAAAGAGTTGAAGGGCATAATTTTGATATAAGAAAACATCTCCTTGACTTTGATAATGTGATGAATGAACAAAGACAAGTCATTTATCGTCTAAGAAGAGAAATACTTAACGATGAAGGCAATAGAGATTTAATTAATGAGATGGTTACAGATGTTTCTTACTACCTTGAACATTTATATAGGCCCAACGAGAAAGCCTCTTTAAATGAATGGAACTGGGATGAAATAACCACAGGTTTTCAAAACATTTTTGGAACAGACTACCCTCTGAATATCAATGAATGCTCAGAAAAATTTAATTCAAGCTTACAAAAATATATTGAAAAAACAGCTTTTGATCTATTAGCGAAAAAATTTAGTTCTTATGATCCTGAGCAGGTAAAACTCACAATTCGTGAAGTTCTTCTTTCGACATTTGATCAACATTGGAAAGACCATCTTCTCAATATGGACCAACTCAAAGAAGGTATAAATCTTAGATCTTATGGCCAAAAAGACCCTCTTGTAGAATACAAAAGAGAGGCTTATCAACTTTACGAGCAAATGAAAGAACAAATTCGCCAAGCAGTGGTTGAACGAATTTACAATGTTAGGCTTTATACCCCTGAAGAGATTGAAGAAATAAAGAGACAGCAACAAGCTCAATTAGAAGCGCAGTTAGCAGCACATAGAAGGAAACTAGAAGCTCAAGAGAATGCAGGGACTGTGAAGAGAAAGAATGTTAAGGTCGGGAGAAACGATCCTTGCCCATGTGGTTCTGGTAAAAAATTTAAACACTGTCATGGTGCTTAACATATAAAAGGATTTATTTGAGTTCAGATGATAAAGATGACTTAACAAGACTTGAAGACCTTTCTGAGTTTTTTCATAACGAAGAAGAGGAATTTAAGTCTTTAGATGATATGGCAAAAGACCTGCCTGATTCGCCTCCTGATTTCTCTGATGAAAAAACAGATCCCAACCTCGAGGTTCCAACAGAAGAGCAAGAAGAAGATTTTACTACTTCCAGTAATGATGAATCAAACTTTGAATTTTCTGAAGAAGATGCCCCTGACTTTGATACTGGTTTTTCAGAAGAAGACAGTCCTGACTTTGATAATAATTTTTCCGATGAAGATACTCCTGATTTTGAGAACAACTTTACAGAAGAAGACACTCCAGATTTTGAAAGTGAATTTGATTCTGAAAACTCTACAGAACAAGAAGACTTCCCTGTTTTTCAAACAACTGAGGGAGAAGAAGAGCATGGTAACTTCTCTACTGATGCCAATGGCCAAGGGCCTGACAATGATGACTTCGACATTCAAACTGATGAAGACAGTGATTTTGTAGATCAAGTCTCTGATCCCCAAAGTATTGAAAATGTAGAAACTGAAAATATAATATCTGACGAAGTACCTGTTTCTACATCAGAACAGCAAATTGAAAAAGATGAATTAATACAAGTGCCAATTGAAGAAAAAGAAAACTTTTCTGATCTGGCGGCATCTGAGAGAAATTTAATGCAAGGGAGTCACGCACAAGAAGGCAATCCTCCATTTAGCATTATAATCGAAAATATAAAATACAAAGAAGATGCAGAGAAAATTTACGCAACCTTAATTAACTATCAAATAATTGAGTCAACAGAAAAAGAAGAAATATTCCAATCACTTGAAAGAGGTGTTTATTTAATTCCAAGAATTAGTGAGTACACAGCAATATTAATTTCTCACTCACTAAGAGACTTAAATATAAACTTAAAAGTTGACCACACTCAAAAAATTTCAAACCCTACTAGTTATAACACCGATGATCGCGGATTATTATCAAGAAGGTCACTACTGAATAATAAAAAGCAATTTTTCCAATTTAATGATCATTTGCGTATTGATGATATTATCACTACCAATCTTAGCTCTTTACCGCAATATGATGTGCTACAATACCAAGGCCTTGTTAGCTGTCTACAGGTTGTTAATGAAAACCAATTAATTATTGATCATAAATTTGAGGAAAAACTTCAAACTGATACAAAAAAGGGTGATTACGATAAAGTAAACTATCAAAGAATCACTTTATCAAATGAACAAGCTCAAAAATCTATTTCCCATGACAAAATAAACTTCAATGTGAATTACTATCAATATAAAAAAGATATTCAACATACATTCAACGAATTAACTCTCGAATTAAAATATAAAGCTATTGAAAACAAAGCAAATGCTGTTCTTGGAATTCAGTTTCAGATAACACCAATAGGCAAAAATATTTTAGATTCTCTTAACTATCAAATAACCGCCACTGGAAATCTTGCATGGATACAAAAAAAATAACTCAAGAAGACTTTGACTATATTATTATCGGTGGTGGAATTGTAGGTGCAGGAATTTTCAGAGACCTATCTTTACATGGAAAAAAGGTTCTTCTACTTGAACGTGAAGACTTTGCATCACAAACCAGCCAAGGAAGCTCTAAAATGCTTCATGGGGGAATTCGCTATCTAGAAAACCTTGATTTTGGATTAGTTTTCGAGGCACTAAAAGAGAAAAACCTTTGGATTAAACTAGCTCCTAATCTAGCGAAAGAAGTTCCATTCTACCTTCCAGTATATAAAGAAAGTAAATGGCCTTTATTTTTTCTTCGAATAGGACTGTTTATATATGATTTACTATCCCTATTTAAAAACACTTCTTTTAAAACGCTTAATAAGCACGAAACACTAACCCATATACCTGGTTTAAAAAGTAAACACCTATCCGGTTCAGGTATCTATTATGATGGAATCATCGATGATGCAAAATTAGCACTCAATTGCATTCTCGATGCAAAAGCAGATCATGCACACGCATTAAATTATATGCATGTAAAAAAAGTTGAAGACAAAGGAAGTTTTCAAGCAGTATACGCATCAGATAAATTCTCTAATGAAGAATTTCAATTCTATGGGAAAGAAATTATATTCGCAACAGGACCGTTTACAGACCAAGTAATGAAAGACTTAGAAATTCCTTGGACTCCTGTTATACTCCCCTCTAAAGGGACACATCTTTGGGTCAAAAAAGAATCCCTTCCCATAAAAAACGCTATGGTTTTACAAACTAAAGACCAAAGGATCATTTTTGTAATCCCTCAAAGAGATGCAATTCTAGTAGGAACCACTGAAATACCATTAGATGCAAATCAAAGCTTTTTGAACATAAAACCCACTCAAGAAGAAATTGATTATCTATTAAAGAATCTTAAAGAGTATTTTCCAAATACAAGTATTTCTCGAGATATCATTATTTCATCTTTTGCAGCGGTTCGTCCTTTAGTGAAAGAAGCAAATACAAGCTCCAAAACATCTAGAAAACATAAGATATACTCCCCTAAAAAAAATATCCATGTTATTGTAGGAGGAA
Source organism: uncultured Oligoflexia bacterium (assembly GCA_950061135.1). Lineage (GTDB taxonomy): Bacteria > Bdellovibrionota > Bacteriovoracia > Bacteriovoracales > Bacteriovoracaceae > CATLVU01. Next base: position 1,527 of record CATLVU010000043.1, on the reverse strand, counting down.
AATATACAACTTTTCGCCGAATGGCCCAAGATTTATGTAAAAGGCTTCTCGGCAATGAGTACAACTCAAAGCTTAGTTTGAATCCATTAAAAAGTATTTCGCTTGTAAATAATCCAACTCAGACAATAATTAATACTAGTTTACTAAAAAAAATTATCGACACTGAACAGCCTAAAACAATTGATGATCTAATAATAAGGCGCTTATCTTATTTAGATATATCAGAAGTTGATGATATTACTTTAGAAGCTATAAAGAAGTTAGAGTTAAACTGATTAATTATTACAAGAGACAATAAAGCTCTTACCAACCGAATTGGTAATCATCGAAACATTCAACGGAAAATCTTTTCGAATATCTCTTCCACTTGGTTTTTTATAATTTACTTGTAAAACACCAACATCGGAATGCCCAAAACTTGTAGTGTAATTAAAACCTTGCCCATTATTCATTAGAAGTTTTATTGACTGTATTTCTAATCTTCCAAATTTTTTAGCTTTGGTATCAGTTGAACTTAGTTTTAAGGTCTGTCTCTTATCACCTACCTGATTTCCAAAATACAATTCAACATCAAGTCCTTCACCTTGCTCATCAATATCTTTTTTTTCAAATCCTACAGGTGCTACATCAGGAGCACCATAAGGACCATCACCAAGTAAACTTAAGCGGCAATGTTTTTCATTACTTAAAATAAGATTTACAGTACTGGCGAGCATGGCCTCATCTTGATTTGAATCAGCTTCAACTTTTACTTTATTAATACTGGTTGTAAGCTTCATGACGAGAACTGCGACAGCACCAGCAAGGCCAAGTGCTATCATAACACTTACAAGCGAAAAGCCCTTATCTTGTTCCAAAAAGTCTGTCTCCTGCATCACCAAGTCCAGGAACAAGATATCCTTTTTCGTTAAGTTCTTGTTCTATACCAAGAGTATAAATTTTTACATCTGGATGAAATTGATGAACTCGATTTATTCCCTGCTCACAAGATAAAATCGTTAAAAACTGAATCTCACCAACACCGTACTGCTTTAATCTATCGATTGATGCCACGGCAGTGTCACCTGTAGCTAATAAAGGATCGGCTAATAGAATATTTTTCCCTTTAATTTTTTCAGGCATTTTAAAATAATATTCTACCGTGTTATTGATAAATTTATCTCTATAAATTCCAATATGCCCCGATGAACAAAAAGGAAGTGCTGTTAACAAAGCGTCTAACATTCCATTTCCCGCTCTCATTATCGAAACTATAACAGGAGCATCAATAATTTTATTTACCTTCGCCTTTGCTATTGGCGTTTGAACTTCAACATTATCTGTTTTAAGATCTCTGGTGGCCTCGTAGGCAAGAAAGCGACTAAGCTCCGCGACAATTCTTCTAAATTCAGAGCTATCTGTTTTGATATCTCTTAAAAAAGCAAGTTTGTGCTCAATCAGTGGGTGTTCAATTTTACATACATTTTTCATAATATTCCTAAAAAACAGTTCCATCACTTTTAATATTTAATGGCGGTCATAAATTTC
>CATLVU010000042.1 GCA_950061135.1 uncultured Oligoflexia bacterium | reverse complement strand
ATGAACTCTTAAGGAGTATTAAGAAATGATGCAAACATTTATGGAAATAAAAAATGAAAGCTATACAAAAACACAAATGAGCGTTTATGCCTTATGTGTTTTACTTGTTTCATTAATGTTTGTAAGTACAGCTGTTAGAGAAAGGTATTTTGAATTAAACTTTTTAGTTGAGATGATTTTTGTTTTCGTTAGTTTGCGATTTTACATGATATCTTTTGTGAAGAAAAATTATACATTCTGGGGTATCAGTTTTGTTTTTGGACTTTATCTTCTTAAAAAAATACTACAGTTTACTTTCGTAGATTACAGCATAATAGTTTTATATCTTTCTTTTTTGTCAGGAATCTTTTTACTTGTAAATTGTTATATGATGAGTTCCCCACTTTTTTATCCTCGTATCCAGTGGTGGGAATATGATTTTCGATATCGTGGGGACTTAAAAATAGAAGTTGATTTAGGATCAGATCAGATTGTTGCAGGGAGATTATCAGATATAAGAAGAGGTGTCGCATCGATAGAAATTTTTGAATTCGTAGATCTAAATAGTCCCGTAAAAATTAAACCCGTTTATGGACAAATAAACTTTTTCTTAAGTGGTTCAATACAAACAATTCGACCATCAATACCCGGCCGCCCTATTCGTTATGGAATCAAGTTTCAATTTAGCGAAAAAGAAGATCGAAAAAACTATGCTCGTTTAAAAAATATTTGGCTAATGAACAACAAAGTAAAAATAAGAAGAAAATTTACTGAAATTAAAGAGAAAAACGGCTAATGACCTTCCAGTTTATTAAACAATATATGAAGCTTGCTATTCAAGAAGCGAAACTCGCTGTCTATGAGGGCGAAGTACCTGTTGGTGCAATTATTGTCTCAGACTCTGGTGAAGAATTAGCACGAGCTCACAATTTAAAAGAGACAAAAAAAAACCCGTGCTTACACGCTGAAATGATAGCAATCGCAGAAGCAACAAGAAAAATTGATAGTTGGCGACTTTTAGGTGCCAGTATATTTGTTACGCTTGAGCCATGTCCAATGTGTTTATCAGCATTACAACAAGCACGAGTGAAGACAGTCTACTTTGGGGCGTATGATTTAAAGGGTGGAGCAATTAGTCTTGGCTATAATTTACACAACGATAAACGTTTGAATCATAAAATGAATGTTATTGGAGGTATTGATAATTTTGAATGCTCTAAGCTTCTTTCTGATTTCTTCAAAAAAAAACGTGAGTTACATAAAAAAATTAGGTAAAGTTAAAACTTCGGAGGATTGGCCGAGTGGTCGAAGGCGCACGCTTGGAAAGCGTGTAGGCGTGAAAGCGTCTCGAGGGTTCGAATCCCTTGTCCTCCGCCACTTCTTTTATCTAATAATCCCAATCAATTTTTACAAAAATTTGTTTTTTAACCATTTGATCTTGTGATGGGCTGTGAATATCAATTGTTTGAAACTCTAAAACATTTAAGCCTTCTTTTACAAAAAGTAATTTTTTATTAGCGCTAGTTTCAGATCGATCGGCAGTTATTTTTACTTGAGTATCAGAACCAATGTTTAGGCTATTACCAGTGGTTTTATTATGTACAATCACAAAGTCAGCATATCGATCTAAATCGATTTCAAGAGATTGAGCTCTACATCCAAAACCATGACCGGGGATGATACATTCAATTGTGATTTCTTGAACATCGTTTTGAATTGTAGCAAAGGCATTAAAAGAAATAAAAGATAACAGTAAGATTAAAAACTTCATAAGTTCCTCCAGTTTTTTAGGGGTTATAACACCGGGCCATAATGGTATAAAGTTAAGTTCATGTGAAGAAAGTTTGTAATTTTTAACACAAATAATAAAATGAGAAGAAAAAAGAAACGTAACTGTTTGAATTTGTGTGTTATGGGTGACTGGGTGTCAGTGCATTGCAGTTGATTTGAACAAATAAATCGACGATATTTACTAGAGGAAGTGTTTTGGGAGTATTGATGGAAATTACGAAAGAGGAAAATCAAAACTTTAAAAAATCTAATGTCTATATTCAAAAAGCAAGAAAGAGGTTTATTTGGTTTTCAGTATTAGGTTTGCTTGCTATTTCAATAGTTTCAATTGTCTCTTTAAAGTATCATGAAATCGTTGTTGAACAACAAAAACTAACTCAAGATTTGTATAGTAAATTAAGTAAGCAGTTTTTATTAATAAACAAAGTATCTAATATTAGTGAGCGCTTTGAAGATAATAAAACTGGTGAAGATCTTGTAAGTTTAAAAGAAAACTTCGGGACAGCACTTGCTGATCTTAAGTCAGAGCGAGAGTCATTTGCAAACTGGATAAATAATAATAAGTTTTCTGAAATACAAGAAGTTTATAATCTTTTAAAAGATAAAAAAGTTCATAGAAAAATGGAAGCTTTTATATCAACGGCAGAAGGATTATTAAATGAAGAATTTAATGACTATCTTGAAGTTAAAAAAGCAGTTCGATATTTAGCGAAAAGCTCTAGTAGCGGTTTGGGTGAAACTTTCAATACAATAAATTTAAAAATAAAAGAGATTCAAGATTCATCACTAGATGATCTTCATCAAACAGGCACAGTTCTATTATTATTAACAGTGTTTCAGGTCGTTTTTTTATGGGCTTTAATTTTTAGGCCATTATATAATATTGTTTTCACCCAGCAAAAAGGTATGGCCAAAGCCTTAATACAAGCTCAAAGTGCAAGTCGTTCAAAAACAGACTTCTTGGCCAATATAAGTCATGAAATCCGAACACCAATGACTGCGATATTAGGCTATGCTGGCCTGTTGAAAAGCGAAAAATTATCAAGGGAAGAATTAGAAAAAAGTTTAGAAATTATTAATCAAAATGCAACACACCTACTTGGTCTAATTGATGAGATTTTAGATATTTCAAAAATTGAAGCAGGTAAATTTCATGTGGAGAATGAAAAAGTAGATGTGTTCACGCTCTTGAATGAAGTCTATTCATTAATTGGCGTTAAAGCGAGTGAAAAAAATATAAAGCTTAACTTTGAAAGCGAAGGCCAAATTCCAGAAGAAGTCTTCATTGACCCAAAAAGATTAAAGCAAATCCTTTTTAATATTATTGGTAATTCAATTAAATTTACGGATGAAGGATCAGTATCATTGAAAGTGAATTATAATTATGAAAGTCGTAGTTTGTTTTTTGAAGTAAAGGATACTGGAAAGGGAATCGCCCCAGAGATGTTGAAAAAAATATTTAAGCCATTCCAGCAGGTAGATACTTCTGTAAGTCGAGTGCATGGAGGAGCCGGTTTAGGTTTAGCACTTTCTAAGGGGATTGCAGAAGCCATGGGGGGGACAATTAGAGTTCTTGAATCAAGAGAAGATGTGGGAACAACTATAGAGATCGAGATCAAGGCAAACTTGGTAAAAAAACAAATGAAGACTAATAATTTAAAACAAGAAGAGCTTGAAAAAAAATCGATTGATATAAGAGATAAACTCAAAAAAAGAAAAATCTTGGTTGTTGATGATGCCAAAGAAAATGCAGAACTATTTAGAATTTATTTAAATATGGCTGGAGCAGAAGTTCAAATTGCGAATGATGGTGTGAAGGCAGTTGAATATGTGGAAAAATACAAGGAAGAGCTAGACTTAATTTTGCTAGATTTACAAATGCCAGGAAGGGATGGTTTTCAAGTTTTGAAAGAGTTGCATTCTGGGGGCTTTGAAAAACCAATTGTTGCCTTAACAGCCCATGCAATGCAGGAAGAAAAGATCAAAACAAAAGAAGCTGGCTTTAATGCTCATATCACAAAGCCTGTTACAGCTGAAACACTAGTTCAAACTGTTTTAGAGTTAATATAATAGATTCAGCCTTTACAAAACTTGTTAAAAAAGTTTATGATCAGGGCGGTAACTGACGACTGTTGTGCTGAAAACTCCGCCAGGTCCGGAAGGAAGCAACGGTATCAGTATCAGCTTTGTGTCAGTTGCCACTTCTATAAAAATTCTAAATTAAATCAATCAAATTGGAGCCAAATGAAATCTTTAACTTTTATAATACTTTTCATACCTAGTCTTTTAATTGCTGAAGAGCTGAAAGTTTCAAATGAATCACAGCTATCAGTTATTCAAACAGGTGGTAACTCTTCAGTAGAAACTTATAACCTAAAAACAACAAGTAAACTGAATAAAGGTTTAAATAATTATGAGCTTGGAGGTCATTACGTTTTAGGTACATCCAAAAATAAGGAATCTGGAGATGTTGAAAAGAGTGCCTTGAACTGGGATGCTTATGTTCAATACGCTAGAGATATATCTGAAAAAACGAGTTTATATGGTAAGTTTCAGATGGAAGGAGACGAGTTCTCCGGTTACAAGCAAAGGGATAACTACGATATCGGTGCTAAATATTCATTTATAAAATCAGACAAGAAAAATCTCTTTGCTGAAGCAGGTTTAAGATACACAGTGGAAAAGGCACTTATTAGGGATGAAGATGATGAGGATGTTTTCAAATACAATAAGGGGCGTCTTTATTCAGAATATAGTGAGAAAAAAAACAAATCATTAACTTATAAGTTTTGGATTGAGTATCTTCCAAATTTTACAGATAACGAAAAATATCTTTTTTCTTTTGAGCCTTCGTTATCATTTTTATTATCAGAAACTTTCTCATTTAAATTTGCTTATAAAGGTTCGTATAACAATGATCCGGGCAGAGACGAAGCTGGAGATCGTTTAGAGTATCTTGATTATACGACCACTACATCGTTGATCGCAGTATATTAAATTAATCATATTTTATTGAGATTATGATTTTTTCTTACATTTAAAGCCTATGCTACTTTGCGAATTGACTTTGATTACTTCAACTTATAATTTGCGCAAGAAAGATTAATAGAAAAACGGAGACACTTTTGAGTTATCAAGTATTAGCTCGTAAGTGGAGGCCACAGAGCTTTAAAGATGTGGTTTCACAAGAACATATAACAACAACCCTAATGAATGCTCTTAGTAATGAAAGAGTAGCTCAGGCCTATTTATTAACGGGAACAAGGGGGGTTGGAAAAACAACTGTTGCTAGGATTTTTGCAAAAGCGTTACGTTGTGAAAACCCACAAGGAGTTGAACCTTGTCTAGAATGTTCTTCGTGCCGCGGCATTAACGACAGTAGTTCCATAGACTATTTAGAAATTGATGGTGCATCCAATAATAGCGTTGAAGATATAAGATCACTCATTGAAAATGTTCAATATCTCCCTACAAATGGAAAATATAAAATTTACGTTATTGATGAAGTTCATATGCTTTCAACGAGTGCTTTTAATGCATTATTAAAAACACTTGAGGAACCACCTTCTCATGTTATTTTCATTTTTGCGACAACTGATCCTGAGAAGTTAATAGGAACAGTTTTATCACGTTGTCAGCGATTGGATTTTTTACCCGTTTCACTCGATAGATTAAAGTCTCATATTGAAGCAATTGCCAAGAGCGAAGGGATCAGCTTTGAGTCAGATGTAATCGTTGAGAAAATTGCAAAAAAAGGCAATGGCTCAGTTAGAGATACTCTATCTATATTTGATCAGGTGATAAGCGTTGCAAGCAGCAATAATATTATGACTTCAGATTTAAACCAGGCAGTGGGACTTGCAGATGATGTTTTAGTTGATAGCTTACTTAGTGCCTTGTATTTGAAACAAAGAAATGAACTTCTTGAAAACTTAGATAAAATAGCAGCAAAAGGCGTTAATCCTGAAGGATTGTGCAGACAGATTTTAGAGGAGCTTTTTTTTGTCGTAGAAAATCCATCTGAAAATTTGCCGGTAGATTACACAGAATTATTATGGATTTATGAGAGTTTATCTCGAGATTTTAGTTGGGCAATGGAGAGCTTGACTCCTTATATGTCAGTGCGCTTTGTTTTACTTAAGCATATTTATAGAGAAGAGATTTTGGCAGGAACATCAGCTTCTATTGAAGTTGAAAAAAAAAAGACAATAGAAAAGCCCAAGCCTAAAACATGGGATGGTTTTTTAGAATACACTTTTGAAAAGAAAAAAAGCCTTGGAGTAAATCTGGAGAGAGGTAATGTCCTAGGTAGCAAGGTATTTGATTCGGCAAAAAAAGTTGAATTAGGTTTTAAAGAGACAGATAAAATATTTTATGACTTTTTGATGGAACCTGAGAATAAAAAAGAGTTACTGGATATTTTAAATGAATATTGCCAGTTTGATGTGAATGTAGAATTAAAATTATTAGAGAATAAAAAAGAGGAAGAGTTTAAAAGCACCGTTGAAATCAGAGAGGAAAAACTAGAGAATCAACAAAAGGATGCTGAAGAAAACTTTAGAAATAATAAGTTTCTGAGACAGGCTGAAGAAGTATTTAATAGCAAGGTTAATAAAATAGTATTAGAAAAAAACTTTAAGGATTAGTAATGGCAAATTTTAATGGATTAATGAAACAAGCTCAGCAGATGCAGGCAAAAATGGGAGCTTTACAAAAAGAACTAGCAGTTAAAGAATTTGAAGGCAGTGCTGGTGGCGGAGCAGTAAAAGTTGTTGTAAACGGAAAACAAGAACTGTTAAGTCTTTCAATTGATAAAGAATGTGTAAACCCTGATGACGTTGAAATGCTAGAAGAGCTAGTTAAAACTGCTGTCTCTCAAGCATATAAAACATCTTTAGATTCAGTATCAAATGCTATGAGTAAAGTAACTGGTGGCTTAAATATTCCTGGAATGTTTTAGTGGAATACCCTTTAAAGCTTGAAAAAGCGATTGAGCTAACTGCTAAATTACCGAGTGTGGGAAAAAAGTCTGCTTCTAGAATGATTCTAAGCATGATGAAATGGACAGCCGCAGAACGAGAATCCTTTGCAGAAAGTATTGTCGAACTTAATAATTTAAAAACTTGTAAGCACTGTGGTTTATACACAGAGATAGACATTTGTAGCATTTGCAATGACGAAGCAAGACAAGAGCAGGGCGTGATTTGCGTCGTCGAGTCTTTAACCGATCTGTTCGCGATAGAAAAAAGTCAAGAATATAAAGGGACTTATCACATATTAGGAGGAGTTCTTAATCCCCTACTTGGTGTTGGACCAGAGCAACTTAGAATAGAACAGTTAGAGAAAAGATGCCAAGAAAGAAAAGTAAATACATTAATTTTGGCCATTAGTCCTTCAGTCGAAGGAGATGCTACTTGTTCATACTTAAAAAGTATTCTTCCAAATATCCAGATTGAAAGAATTGGCTTTGGTGTTCCGATGGGAGGTTCACTAGAATACTTGGATTCAATGACAATTTCTAAAGCACTTGAAAATAGAAGGGAGTTTTCTTGAGTATTTCAAATAAGATTAATAATTTTTTTGAAAATAAAAAGTTTAAATTTGTAAGTGAGATAATAATTTTACGAACAGATGGTATCAGTTTGTATTCAAATTTTAGTAATACAGAAAAGGAAACTCTTGCTGGTGCCTTAACCTGTAGCTTGTGGCAAGCGGCCAAGGCCCTATCTGAGCAAGTGCTAGTAAAGAAAGGTGACTATCGTTTAGCTTTTGACACAACAACATCGGGAATTTATATTTTACCCATTAAGTTAGCAAATAAAGAGTATTATATTTGTACTTTTTGGAAAGATCAGAAAGTACCTGCTCAACTTAAAAATGAAGTGAGAAAAATTAAAGATGAATTAGAAAGTTTCTTAGAAGGGAATAATATAGTTCAAGAAGAGAATAGAGAGGGTTTCCTTTTTCAAAATATAACTGATGCGGAAATGGATGATCTGTTTTCAATGAAGAGAGTTTAAAGATGTCTTTTGTAAATTACCATACTAAAGAAATTAACTGCAAAATTGTTTACTATGGCCCAGGACTTGGTGGGAAAACAACTAATATCCAACACGTTTATCAAAAAACTGCCCTTAATAATAAAGGGAAAATGGTTACATTAAATACAGAGAATGAAAGAACCCTGTTTTTTGATTTCCTTCCATTAGATCTTGGTAGCATAAGAGGATATAAAACAAGATTTCATTTATACACAGTTCCAGGACAAGTTTTTTATGAAGCAAGTAGAAAATTAATTCTAAGAGGCGTTGATGGTGTTGTGTTTGTTGCTGACTCTCAAATGGAGAGAATGGAAGCAAATATTGAGAGTTTTGAAGGTTTAGTAAAAAACCTAGAAGAGCAAGGATATGATATTGCAAAACTACCACTTGTAATGCAGTGGAATAAAAGGGATTTGCCAAATACCGTATCAGTAGATGATTTACAATCGAAGTTAAACAAGTATGATGTACCGACGTTTGAGGCATCTGCCATAGAAGGTAGAGGTGTTTTTGAAACATTAAAGTCTGTCAGCAAATTAGTGTTATTAAATTTGAAAGGCGGATTTGAGGGATAAGGAGTTGTCATGAGCTTAAAGAAGAGAGAGTTAAAGTTCTTAGTTAGTAAAATTAATGAAGAATTAGAACGTGTAACTGAATCAGTTGCCAAAGTAAGTGAAAGTAAACCATTAGCAACTTCAGATCGAGGCAAAGACGAAGTTGATCAAGCAACAAGTGAATATGAAAGATCACAGCAATTAAGATTTCAAAGAAGAGATAGACTTTATGAGAGAAAATTAATTAAAACTCTTAAAAAAGTTGAAGAAGATGAATATGGAATTTGTGAAGACTGTGGTTGCGATATTAAATTTGAAAGACTAAAAGCAAGGCCAACCGCTGAGCTATGTATTACTTGTAAAGATGAGGCAGAGAAAGAAGAGCAAGGAAACTTCTTGCGCAGACAATCTAAGTCTATGGGGCAGACAGTATCTTTAGTAGGAGCAAATGCTTAATGACAAAATTAGCGGTAATCGGTGGAAGTGGTGTTTATAAACTAGATACAATTGAACTTGTAGATGAGTTTGTAATTGAAACTCCGTTTGGACAGCCTAGCTCTTCAGTTAAATTGCTTAAAACAAGTAAGGGAGATGAGTTTTATTTTATTCCAAGACATGGTGAAGGCCATATTTATAATCCATCTGAAATAAATTACCGCGCTAATATATATGCACTTAAAACTTTAGGTGTGGATAAAATCGTATCAATTTCTGCAGTTGGTTCTTTAAAAGAAGAACATGCTCCAGGAAAGTTTGTCATTCCGTCTCAGTTTCTTGATTGGACGAAAGGTTTAAGAAAAAGAACTTTTTTTGAAAAGGGTGTGGTTGGACATGTCTCAGCAGCTGAGCTTGTTAACCGTGACATGCAAAAAGAAATTGCTCAAGAACTACAAGACATAGGAATTGAAAGTTCTTTAGGTGGAACTTATGTATGTATTGAAGGACCACAATTTTCTTCTAGAGCAGAATCAGCTCTGTATCGTTCATTTGGTGCAGATATAATTGGAATGACTAATCTTCCAGAAGCAAACCTTGCTAAAGAAGCTGGTATCGCATACGTAACAGTTGCAATGGTAACAGATTATGATTGTTGGAAAGATGAGCATTGCACAGTTGAAGAAATTATGAAAGTGATGAAAGGTAATTACGAAAAAGCTCAAAAACTACTTACTGGCCTTGTATCAAGGGTTAAGGATATTTCAGTCGAACCTGAAAACAAATATGCGATCGTATCTAATATGGAAAATCTTGACCAAGGACAAAAAGAGATTATCTCTACCCTTCTCAATGACTGATAAATACTTTGATCATTACTCAGTTCTAAAAAATGAATGTCTTTCTTTTATGGAAGGATCACTGTTAGCTGATCTTACCTTTGGTGGTGGTGGCCATACCCTTGAGATAGCAAGAAAAAACCCTGATGCTCTTGTCTATGCAACAGATCAAGACGGTGAAGCTTATGCTAATGGGATAAAAAAAATTGAAGCCAATGATCTTTCTGGTCGAATAAAATTATTAAAAATGAATTTTGAAATTTTTCCAAACTGGTGTCACGAGAATAATGTCAGTAATTTTGATGGTATTCTTATGGACCTTGGAGTGTCTTCACATCATTTTGATAAATTCGAAAGAGGTTTTTCTTTTAAAGAATCTGCGCCATTAGACATGCGCATGAATGAAGAGAGTGATCTTACAGCAGAAGACGTTCTGAATAATGAAACTGAAGAAGACATTGCGAATATTATCTATAAATATGGAGAAGAAAGGTATTCTCGAAAAATTGCAAAATCGATTATTGAGTATAGAAAAGAAAACGGAGCAATTAAAACAACGAAGGAATTAGAAAATATTGTTTTTCACGCTTATCCAAAACATGAACGTTATAAAAAAACGCATCCAGCTACAAAAACATTTCAAGCGATTAGAATCTATGTTAATCGCGAATTAGAGGTTTTGGAAAATACCATAGCAAAACTGTATGAATTGCTGGCACCATCAGGAAGGCTGGCGATTATTAGTTTTCATTCTTTAGAAGATAGGATTGTAAAACATTCTTTTAAGGATATTTTTCAAAATAACAAAAAAACTGCTAAGATTTTAACTAAGAAACCTATTTATCCAAGTGTACTAGAAGTTGAGGAAAATAATAGGTCAAGAAGTGCAAAATTGAGAGTAATACAAAAAATAGGCTAATTACTCAGGAGGAGTTTTTTGCGAAAACGTAATATAAGAAAAAAAGAATCTGCATCAAAAACATTTTTTAAGAACTTTTTTTTAAAAGGTAAGACCTTAACATTTATTTTTGTAATGAGTGCTTTGGGTATGTCATTTGTTTTTATACGAATGAAAGGTGTCGAGCAAGATTATCAATACTCTGATTATTCTAATAAGATTAAAGAAAAAAGAATTGAGAATAAAGAGTTAAAAGCGGAAAAAGCGAGAGAGCTTTCAGTAAAAAAACTATGGTCTTTTGCAAATGAACATAATCTTAAAGAGCCAGACGAAAATCATATTATTGTAATACCTAACGAATGAAAATAAAGACTACGATAACATTTATTTTTCTAACCTTTGTATTCACATGTATTACACTTAGAGCGTTATACATTCAGGTTATAAACAAAGAAAAACTAATGAGTTATTCTAAAAGCCAGATTGTAAGAGAGGCAAAAATTTATCCCAAAAGAGGTTTTATCCTAGACCGCAGTGGAAATCCTCTTGCTATTAATGTGCAAAGATATAACTTATTTACATTTGGAAAAGATAGTAAGTTATTAGCTAGAGAGCTTAGAAAGTTAAAAAGAATTGTTCCGGCAATTCAAGCTAAAAAAGTATTAAATCAAGCAATAAAAAGAAGCAAGTTTACTTGGGTTGATAGAAAAATCGAATTATCTGAAGAACAAGTTGAAAAGATAAAACAATTTAAAACAATTTTGGTTGAACCGATCACTAGTCGTTTTTATCCTAATCATGAATTACTCTCACAAAGTTTAGGATTTGTTGGTATTGATAATGATGGATTAGCGGGGATTGAATATTATTTTAATGACCACCTTAAAGGTGAAGCTGAAGTTTTTAAGTATTTTAAAGATGCAAAGGGCCGACCAGTAAAGTTTAAAAGCAAAAACTTCAATCAAAGAGCGCAGGACATAGAATTATCAATTGATAAGGATATACAAGCGAGTATGGAAAAATACTTAGCAGAAGCAGTGAAAGAATTTGATGCAGACTCTGCAGGAGCAGCTGTAATGGATGCAAGCAGCGGTGAGATTTGGGCGATGGCAAATTACCCATCTTTTGATCCTAATGGTTGGAAGGCAGGTGACAAAAAGAAGTTATCATTTATTACTGATCCTTTTGAGCCTGGCTCAATTATGAAAACAATAACGGTAGCATCTGCATTAGAAAATAAAATTGTTAGACCTGATACAAATTTTTATTGTGAGCGTGGAAGACTAAGAATTGGAAAGCATGTTATTACCGAATCTGATAGTAATCACAGACATGAGTGGCTTTCAGTCTCAGATATTTTAAGACTAAGTTCAAATGTTGGAACAACAAAAATAGCTTTTGACCTGACCTATCCTAAATTGAAAGAAACTCTGAAACTGTTCAACTTTGGAGAGAAAACAGGAATTGAAATTTCAGGAGAATCACGAGGTATTGTTGATTTCTCAGAAAATATTTCTCCTATCCGACTTAGCAATATAAGTTTTGGTCAAGGAATAGCAACATCAGGAATTCAAATGTTGGCGGCATATGCTGTTTTTGCAAACGGTGGACATTATGTTCGGCCAACAATTCTTAAAAAAACAATAGATACACCAATTAAATCTAAAAGAATTGTTAGTAAAAAAACAGTTGATGAAATAAATAAAATGCTTGTTGATGCTGTTGAAAATGGAACTGGTACAAAGGCTCAAATTCCACATTTCACTATTGCAGGGAAAACAAGTACCGCACAACGACCAGACAAAATGGGTGGCTACTCGGGTTATGTCTCAGGCTTTATTGGTTATCCGGTAGATATTGATAAAAAGTTTGTGGTTTTTGTATATGTAGATAATCCTAAAAAAGAATATTATGGAAATACTGTTGCTGCCCCTGTGTTTAAAAAAATTATAAAAAAGATTTTATATAAAGATAAAGCTTATATGAAACTTGCGAAGTCTAAGCATAAAAGAAAATCTTTTGATAAATTAAACATAAGATATTCAGCTCGAAAAAAAATAGAGCGAGGGAAAATGCCAGACCTTAAAGGATTAGATAAGAGAACTGCATCAAAGTTATTAGATGAGATGAATCTTGTTTACGAGTCTAAAGGCTTTGGCGTCATTTATAAACAATATCCAAAAGCGGGGACAGATCTAAGTCAACTTAAGAAAGTAAAAATTTATTTTAAAGCGCCAAATATCCAATGAATAAAATTGAATACGGGTTTCAAAATTCCAAAGAAAGCACAACGGTTTTCTATAAAGTTAATAAGCAAGAAGACGAACAGGACTTTATTGAAAGATTTAAAAATTCAAAATGTCTAAAATGTTATGTCAATTGGCCTGTATCTTTTCAGGATCCCAAAATAGTTTGTCTGAATGATAGAGAGTTTATACAGGCTCAAACAAATGAATTAGAAAAAACATACCCCATCAATTGGGAAAGCTTTAAAGTTTTTGGCGTTACAGGAACAAACGGAAAAACAACGGTTGTAAACCTTGCTGATCAAATAGCGCAAAAACAAAAAATGAAAAGCTTAAGCATTGGAACGTTAGGGGTTTTTTATGAAGGAGAAGAGAAAAAGAATTTTTCTCTTACAACACCATCATATATCGATATTTGGAAAACAATATTTCAATTTCAAGAGAATTTAGACTTTGTATTTATGGAGTTATCTTCGCATGCACTTGTTCAAAACAGATTGGGAGATATTAGGTTTGATGCCATCGGATGGACAAGCTTTTCACAGGATCACTTAGATTATCACAAGAGTATCGAAGAGTATTTTTCTGCAAAAAAACAATGTCTTAATTATCTAAAGAAATCGGGAAAATTATATGTGGCCCAAACAAACGAAAAGTTAAAGAGCGTCTTAAAACAAAATGAAATAGATTTCTATGAATTACATGAAGAGAAACCGGAAAGTGATTTTTTTATTGCTTCTTATAACCACGAAAACTTTTCTTTGGCGTTAGGGATAATAAAGCAAAACTTTGTTTTAGGTTTAAAAGAGTTTAACTTCTTAAGTGCACCTGCTGGGAGATTCAATATTATACCCTATCAAAGTTCATATATAGTAATAGACTTCGCACATACACCTGATGCATTAGAAAATATCTTAATAGGACTAAGAAATTCATTTAAAAATAAGAACTTAGTTTGCTTATTTGGATGCGGGGGAAATAGAGATAAACGCAAAAGAGTTTTGATGGGAAATATTGCTGAAAAACATGCTGATGAAGTTATTGTTACAAGCGATAACCCACGCTTTGAAGAGCCAATGGATATCATAAAAGATATCGTTAATGGACGTAGCTTTAAAATAATAGAAGATAGAAAAGATGCAATTGAATGGGCGATAAAAAACTTTACCGAAAATTCTGTAATACTTATTGCAGGTAAGGGGCATGAAAACTATATTGATATAAAAGGTGAAAAAAAACCATATAGCGATGTTGATGTTGTACAGGGCTTTATAAGCAATGATTAATTTAGCAAAAATTCAAGATTTAGAATCTGTTGTGAGTCTTAATGGAGAGCTCTTAGACTTAGATGTAGAAGTTGTGGTTGATAACAGAGAACTTAATAGTACAAGTTTGTATTTATGTTTTATTGGAAATAAATATAATCCCCTATTACATCTAGATAAAGTTAAAAACTCTGGATGCAGATATATTGTTGTGGAAGAAGGTAATGACTTTGACAGTGACGGTTTAGTTGTGATCATTGTTAATAGTCTAGAAACTTTTTGTGCTGAACTTGCAAAAGAGATTGCTGTGAATTTTCAGCAACGAGGCGGAAAAATAATTGTTATCTCTGGTTCAAATGGAAAAACTACGACAAGATCCATGACAGCTCATATTTTATCTGAACTGATTGATCATGACAGAGTTGTGGAAACACAGAAGAATAATAATAATCATTTAGGTGTTCCCTTTACAGTATTTCAGATTCGAAATAACACCAAGTATGCTGTTATCGAATTTGGAAGTAATCATCCTGGTGAAATCAAGTTTTTATGTGAAATGTTAAGTCCAGATATTGGTTACACAACAAATATTGGAGATTCTCATTTAGAGTTTTTTGGAAATCGTGAAAATGTTTTACTCGAAGAATCATTAATAAAAGACTATGTAAGAGATAAATTTTTTCTCAATATTGATGATGAATTATTAGAAAGCCTACCGAGGAAAAAAAACTTTTTAGAACTTGGCGTTGAAGCAAAAAACTATCCGATTAAAGTGGGTCATGATTCATTGAGCTGGTGTGATATTGTAATAAAAAACGAGAAACTAACGGGAAAACATAATTATAGTAATTTAGCAGCGGCATGCTCGCTTGTTTCATATTTCGGATATGAAAGTGATGATATAAGAAAAGCCGCACAAAGTTTTATGCCAACTAAAAATAGATCAGAATGGATTAAATTTAAAAAGCTAGATGTATTCTTAGATGCCTACAATGCGAACCCTTCATCTATGAGGGCTGCGGTTGATGGGTTCTTAGCGAGCATGCAGCAAAAAAACGTAGATTTGAGCCGATGCTGTGCAGTAGTTGGCGATATGAATGAGCTTGGTGACGCAGCTCCTGCTCTACATCATGAGATAGGTCAGTATATTGTAAGTCAGGGAATAGGCCATATAATTTTTGTCGGTAGATTTGCTGATGACTATGTCGATACAGAGAGCGAGAATATTAAAAAATTTTTAAATGCTGCAGCGGCCAAGGACTATATAGAGCAACTTCCCTCAAGTTATAAGTATATGTTTATTAAAGGCAGTAGGTCTTTACAACTCGAGTCAATAATAGATATAAGATAATGTTATTTAATTGATAAGATTTGACTCTGGGAAACTGAATGCTTTTTCACTTATTATATCCCTTTTATAAAGAAATAACGTTTTTTAATGTATTTAAGTATATAACTTTTAGGTCTTTTGTGGCCTTTGCTCTAGCAACAATCATCTCTATTGTTTGGGGTAAATATTTTATTCGCTATATGAAGCTTAAGCAATTTGGGCAAACCATTCGTGATGATGGGCCAGAAAGTCATTTTAAAAAGAGAGGAACTCCAACCTTAGGTGGAGTATTTATAATTGGCTCGGTCATTATGTCTTTATTGTGGACGGGTAACTTTTTATCAAATGCTTTGCTTGGTGCTGTCTTTGTAATGATTTCTTATTTTATCTTAGGTTGGTATGACGATTATCTTAAAATAATTAAAAAAAATTCAGATGGAGTTTCTGCTAAAGGGAAACTTTTATGGCAATTCGTTACATCAGCATTGGTGATGGTGTTTTTTATTAAGTTTGAAGTTATCTCTACTGAATTATATTTGCCATTTTTCAAAGACAAGATAATTGATCTTGGAAATTGGTATGTATTGTTTGGAAGTTTTGTAATCGTTGGTTCGAGTAATGCTGTTAACTTAACAGACGGGCTTGATGGATTAGTAACAGGGCCGGTTATTACAAGTGCTGCCACGTTGGGCTTCTTAGCTTATCTTGCGGGACATTTTGAATTAGCAAATTATTTACTAATTCCATATACAGAAGGAGTTGGAGAGCTAACAGTGCTATGTGCTTGTATCGCAGGAGCATCGGTAGGCTTTCTTTGGTATAATTGTAATCCTGCTCAGATTTTCATGGGAGATGTAGGTTCTCTATCACTTGGTGGAGTGCTTGGTACGATTGCAGTTTTAACAAAAAATGAATTTTTATTTGTTATAATCGGTGGAATCTTCGTTATGGAGGCAATTTCAGTAATATTACAAGTTGGTTCATTTAAACTTAGAGGAAAAAGAATATTTAAGATGGCCCCAATACATCATCATTTTGAGTTGTTAGGATGGCCTGAGCCAAAAGTAATTGTACGGTTTTGGATACTTTCAATCGGTTTTTCAATACTGGCACTGGCAACATTAAAATTAAGATAAATTAGGAGAATGATATGGAAGAGTATAGAGGGAAAAAAGTCTTAGTTGTAGGACTTGGAAAAACAGGTTTTGCCTTAATTAATTTGTTTAATGAGCTTGATTGTCAAATTCGTGTTACAGATATAAAGCCTATTTTTGATCTTAATAAAGCTGTAAAAAGATTAAAGAAAATAAACCCTACTCCACAAATGACTTTAGGAGAGCACAAAGATGAAGACTTCTTAGATGCTGACCTTGTAGTTTACTCGTCTTCGGTTAATCCAAACTTACCACAAATTTTGAATGCGAAGGAGCACGGTGTTCAGGTATATAGTGAGTTTGAATTTTCATATAAGAATTGTAACAAGCCAGTAATCGCAGTTTGTGGTTCTAATGGAAGAACAACCATTGCTCATATGATTGGCTATATGCTTAAAATGGATAAGCAGAATGTTTTTGTTGGTGGAACTAACACTGAACCGTTTTGTAATTTCTTAAGTCATCCAGAAAAAGACTTTATGAATTACGTGGTTGTTGAGGTTTCCCCTCTTCAGATGCAAAGCTTAACAGATTTTCATCCAGTGCTTACAGTCTTCCCTAATATTGAAGAGAAAACTATTGAGGGGAGATTCAATACAGCAGGTGAATATATTGAAAACTCACTTAAGGTTTTAAAGAACTTGGAAGAGAGTGATTATTTAATTGTTAATTTTGATGCCTTGTCTGGAAACTCAATCTTAAGAACTTCAAAAGCTCAAACATATTGGTATTCGAGAAAATCTTTTGTGAACATGGGAGTTATTAGTGAAGTAGAAGGGACGCATTTTCATGATAAGAGAATCCATTCAAATATTCACTTTCATTCAGAGTTCCGCGTGAGAAATATGAGAATAGTGGGTAAAAATAATAGAGAAAATCTTTTAGCTGCGATAACTGCGTGTAAAGCATTAAAGGTTTCTGATGAAGCGATTCAAAAATGTATTGAAACTTTTCCTGGAATTCCTCATCGAATAGAGTTCGTTATAGAGAGAAATGGAGTTCGTTTTTATAATGATGCAAAGTCAGAAAAAATGGATGACTTAAAAAAGACCTTAGAAAATTTAAAGCCACCTGTTATTTTAATTTCTGGGGGGCGAGATTCTGAGCAAAACTATGAGGGTTATGAGGATATAATTAGAGAAAAAGTAAGACTTATGATTTTAGTTGGTGAGTGTAAGGAAAACATGAATAGATTTGTTGGAGATGCAACTCAAACATTTCTAGTCGGTTCTTTTGACGAATCAGTGTTATTCGCTTTCCAGAAATCTCGTACTGGCGATACAATTGTTTTATGTCCAGGAAATGAATCAACAGATATTTTCAGAGATTATGAGGAAAAAGGTAACTATTATAAAAAGTTAATTTTCCAATTATAAGATGAATAATAATTTCTTAGAAAATTACACAAAATACTTTTTGGTAATTTTATCTGTATTGTTAATTTGTGGATTAATTATGGTCTATTCCGCAAGTTATATTTATGCAAAAGAAAAATTTGGTTCATCATTTCACTTTTTTAATAAGCAATTGGTGTTCATCGTTTTGGGATGTGTCTTAGCCTTTGTAATTAGTCGAACAAAATTCAATTTTTGGTATCAGCAGTTTTACAAAATAAATGCAATAGCAATATTTCTATTAGCACTTACCTTTACTCCTTTTGGATTAACGATTAAAGGTTCACAGCGCTGGATAAACTTATTTGGTTTTAATCTACAGCCTGGTGAATTAGTTAAGTACACGGTGGCGATGAGTGCAATTTATTTTTTTGAAAAATGGCAAAAAAACAGTCCCAAGCAAAGAGGGATTGAATCATTGCATTTTTTTATTCCACTTGGCTTTTTGGCCTTGCAACCAGACTTTGGAACTTTTTCAATAACATTGGCTTTGATATTTTTCGTAGCATTTTTAAGCGACTTACCAAGATTATACCTAATTATATCGGGTGTTATTGGGGCAGTTTGTTCAGGTATATTAATGGTGGCGGCTCCTTATAGAGTTGCTAGGCTAATGACTTTTTTAAACCCATGGGAAGATCCTCAGAATAGAGGTTTTCAAATTATCCAGTCTTTTTTAGCATTTGCTAATGGACATATATGGGGACAAGGTATTGGAAATAGTAACGAAAAACTTTTTTATCTCCCAGAGGCTTATAACGATTTTATCTTTAGCGTTTTAGGTGAAGAGCTAGGCTTTATTGGGGTCTTGTTTATAGTATTGCTTTTTTTGGGCCTTGCTTATTCCGGTTTTAAAATTGCTTTAACGATACACAATAAACTGAACCAACAAGTCATTGTTTGTATTGTTTTTGGAATTACATTTCAGGCAGCTTTAAATATGTGCGTTGTATTGGGCCTATTACCAACTAAAGGTTTAAATTTACCATTCATTTCATACGGTGGTTCCTCTTTGGTCACAAACTTATTAGTTGTAGGGTTTATTTTTTGCGCTTCTTCTAGCAAGTCTCAGTTGCAGGAAAGGATTGAGATATGACTAGGGCCTATATTGTTGCAGGTGGCACAGGTGGGCATATAAATGCAGCACTAAGTATTGGAGAAGCTCTTGAGTCAGAATTTAAAGTTATATATATAACAGGCAAAAGACCACTTGATTTAAGACTATTTAAAAATAAAAATGTCATTCATGTAAATGCAAAACCGTTACGGGGCAAAGGAAAACTTCAGACTTTGTGGAATGTTTGTGTAAATGTAGCATTATTATTGAAGTTTATAATTTTATTTATATCAAAAAAACCTAATATCATAATTGGTGCAGGAGGATATGTTTGCGGCCCTCCATTACTTGCCTCCAAGTTATTTAAAACTAAAATATATATTTTAGAACAAAACTCGGTAATGGGCATGACTAATAAGCTACTTGCCGCAATCAGTGATAAAATATTTACTAACTTTTCTACAACAAAGAATTTACCAGAGAAGTATCAGCAAAGAGTTTTAAGAGTTGGTAACCCTGTAAGGTCAAACATAAAGAACACAGCACAAGTATTAGAAGAAAAAGTGAAAATCTTGATATTTGGTGGAAGTTTAGGTGCAAAACAAATAAATGATATAATACCAAGTATAATTAATCAGAAATTTTCTCGGCCAATTAGCATTATACATCAAACAGGTGAGACTTCTGATAATCAAAAAGTAATAAGTAATAATGAAAATGAATATCAAGCACTAAGTTATATAGATGATATGAATGAAAAATATCATTGGGCAAACCTTCTTATAACAAGAGCGGGAGCTTCTACATTAACGGAGCTTGCTATTATTCAAAAGCCTAGTGTGTTAATACCATATCCTCAGGCAGTAGATGATCATCAAACATTAAATGCGCGATCATTTTCAAAAGAAAGTGATTTTTATGTAAGTGTAATTGACTCTAAATTAAAAGATAAAGAATTAGCTGAAGCTGTGATCTTAGAAATAGAGAAAATAATTAATAAAGGCTTTGAGAGTAAATCAACTCCCACAGAAGATGCTGTTGGGAAAATAAAAAACGAAGTATTAAATGATAACAGGATTTAAAATAGAACAAAAAATTCACTTTGTAGGAATTGGCGGAATTGGAATGAGCGGTTTGGCACAAGTATTGTTAGACCAAGGCTTTAAAGTCTCTGGTTCAGACTTAGGCGAGTCTCCAATTTTGACATTACTTGAAAGCAAGGGAGCAAAAATCTTTAAAGGCCATGAGGCTTCAAATGTTGAAGATGCTCAGGTTGTTGTGCGTTCTTCGGCCATAAGCTTTAACAATCCAGAAGTTAAATGGGCGATCGAAAATAAAATTCCTGTTATAAAAAGAGCAGAAGTCTTAGCAGAGTTAATGAGGAATAAAGTTGGAATAGCTGTTGCTGGTTCACACGGCAAAACAACAACGACAAGTATTTTAGCTTCT
>CATLVU010000041.1 GCA_950061135.1 uncultured Oligoflexia bacterium | reverse complement strand
ACCACATCTTCAACAAAGCTTCTAATATAGTTTTTTGAGTTTCTCAGTTTAAAGCTTCCCGCTTCTATTTGCGAAAGATCCAAAACCTCATTAACTATTTTTAATAAATGCAGACTCGATTTTTTTAAATCATTTAAATGTTCTTTTTTTTCTTTTTTTTGTATTAGGCCATCTAGAATTTCGATATGCCCTAGCATTCCATTAAGAGGTGTTCTGAATTCATGGCTCATATTTGCTAAAAAAGACTTTCTAAGTTCAACTTCTTTTTTTAGCTTTACTTCAAATGCATTAGTTTTTTTTATGTTTTTTATACTGAAAATAACTACAATCATTTTTGTAAAAATGAAGGTGTAAAAACATACTTTGATACTATCTCTACTAGGATTTCCTAATAATACAATTAGTGAAACGACAACGACGGTCAACGAATCAGCAACACATGGGTTTAAATATTTTTTTATAAAATTTCTCATAATAATAACCATCTATAAGTGATTATTATTATCGGAAAAGATTCGAAAAATCTTAATACTTATTAATTAAAAACTAAAACATCTCGTAAAAATGCTTACTTAGCAGTATGAAACTAAATATCACTAAAGAATAAAAAACAATTAGTTTTCCCATTTTTGCCCTTTATTCTCTCCCCTTATTTTAATTATGGAAGTTTTTGCATAACTGTCAATAAGTGCATTTTGATACTTTGTTCTTTCTAAATGTAAGAAAACTATTTAATAATAAAGCTCATTGGGAACTTGATTGTATATGAAGTGCTCAATTGTAATGATGAAAAATCTAATTGCCACAATTCTTGAGTCATACACATTGATAAAGACTTTGGTAATTGTTTGTTTATCCCTATAACTGAAACCTGTGAAACACGTCCAGCAGAAGTAACTCGAATATGTTGACAAGTATTTAGCTCTATTTTTTTTTCGTCTAAAAACTTTATATAATTGATAAGACAATTTTTAAAACCGTTCGTTTGAAGTTTTGTTGATGTCACTATGGCCCTAGAGTCTACATTCTCTTGCTCTAAATTCTTACAGCTTTTTATTTTTGAAGTCTGAGAATTCGAGCAAGAAATTATAAAAAATATTAAACTACAGTTTTTTAGGAAAGAAGTTAAATGGTTGCCTAACATCAACTGTTCCTCCTCCTAAAGGCCTTGGAAATTTAATTCCTCTAAGGACGTTCACCACACAGCGCTTAACATGACCTGGAAACTGACTACCTGAACCAACACCAGCTTTAGAAACATGGCCTGTTGCCCCAATAGTAAAAATAAGCTTAATTATTCCAGATAGGTTTTTATTCGCAGTTTTATCTAACTCTTTTTGATAACAATATCTAAACTGAGGTAAATGCTCTCTTAAAATTCTTCTAATTACATCCGGGTCCATTGAACCTAGAACAACTGTTTCTGATGGAATACCAGCTGTATAAACACCTGTTTTAGCAGACAAGCCTTCAGTACCTTTTGATTGGCCTAATTTACCAACAGTTGAACCCGTCAAGCTTCCGACTTCAGTTCCAACGTTTGCTTTTCGTATATTAGTTTCAACTCCGCCACCAATTGAAGCTGAGCTATTGCTACTTGTATCCACACTAGCAGAAGTATTTGTACCGCGCAGACTTCCACCTTTGGCCATCAAACTACTAATTGAACTTTTAAAGTCTGCTGATTTATAAACATCCACTCTACCTACACTTTTGGTTTTTATTGCAGCTTTTCTAGCAGATGCAGTACGGGTTTTGGTAACAGCCGCGGACTTTGTTTTAGCAACTTGATTTCTTTTGGGTGCCGGGTTTTTAACACGTTTTACAACTTGCTTCTTAGGAGCAGTTTTTTTACCTGGATCTTGAGTCACCTTTTTCTGTACTGTATTTTTTTGCTTAGGAGCTGGTTTCTTTTTTGGCTCTTCTTTTTTTACTACTTTTTTCTTAGGTGCCTTTTGAGCGGTTTTTTTCTTTTGTTCTGATTTCGCAACAGATTTATTAGTACTTACATTCAGCTTTTGCTTATAAAGTATTGTTGCAATTCTCTCTGGCTCGTCTTCTTTTTTAAGCTCTTCATCAACCTGATAAAAATTTAGTCCAATTAAAGGTAATAAAATAAATAATAAAACCAGAGCTACATATTTTTTTAAATGCGGATCTCTTCTAAAAAAAGGTGCGGCTTTAACCTTAGGAGGGGAAGCAACTTTTCTTACAAAGATTTCTAAATGTTCTTTTTGTAAACGTACAATATCATCATCTTCAAGATTTACAACTGTTTCTTTAGACTCTAACAAACCTTTATCAGAAAGGTGAAAGGCTTCATATTGATGCAAACGATGAACGAGACAATTACCTGATTGAATTTCAACAAACGGAACCTTTTCATTTTTTCCAAGATAAGGAAATTCCACTTGTTTCTTATCATTCTTTAAACCTGTGATTTGATAAATACCGTCTTTCTGTGGCAAATAATCTACTGAATAAACCTTATCATTAAATAGAATAATTATTTCAACTGCCTGTTTATCAATCTGATACTGAAAAATAGGATATAATTCATCAGCATCTTCAAAAATATACTCAGAATAATCCGCATTTGGATCCTTAGATAAGGGATACACAATATAGGGAGTCTCTTCTTGTGATTTTTTTTCAACAACAGGTATTTCAGATGGAAGCTCTGGTCTCGAAGGCGGTTTAATAATACTTGCCTCTCCTGCTTGTGGCTCAAGACTAGGTAATACTGGATGAGACTGAGTACTTATATACTTCGCAAGAGTGAACTCTACTTCTCCAAAGTTAATTTTATCCCCTTCATTAATATCACTTACAATCGTTTTTTGCTCATTAATATAAGTGCCCATTTTGGAATTCATATCAAAAAGTTTCATACCATGATTAGAGATTTCAATAACTGCATGGACAGGAGACACACTAGGTGAATAGATAACGATGTCACAACTTTCAGTAGAGCCTATTAAAAACCTTCCTCGCTTTAGAATATGCTCTTTCACTTTAGTATTTGGTAGTGATGCCACTAATTGAAAAAGTTCTGCTCTTTGCCTTAGATCCTTTTGCACTTTCTATTTCCTTTTTAAATGATCGAGTCGATTGCTTTTTGCATCTCTTTGTTAAAGTTTCTTCTTTCTGGTATTTTATTTTGAAATTTTCTTCTAAACCTTGGATCAATTGACAAGTCCCCAGGAGATCCTTTACGACCTTCAACATCTAATGTTCTAAAATCAAAACGTTCGTATTTTTTATATTTATAAATAACTTTTCCATTTTTCTGTGCAAATACGCTTTGGCAGGCAAACAAAAAAATCACACTCAAAAAAACTTTCATATTTTTACTCCATAGGCTTTTTGTAAACGAGCCAAGTAGTCTTTCCAATGCCCTTTCTCTTGATCGATATCTTCCAAAATATCTTTGGCCCTATCCTTTTTTCCTTGTCCCCATGCTAGCATTGCTTGCGGAACTCCAAATTCTGCTCTTTCAAAATAACTATTTGAAATCTTTGTTAAATACTGTTGAGCTCTTTTTATATCTTGCTCCATTAAATAGCTCACACCCATTAAATTTAATACTTGAATATCTTTTTTAGAACTATTGTAGAGTGGAATCAAAAGTGATCGCGCTTCCTGGAATAGGCCATATTCTAAAAATAAACTTGCAAGGTTTAATCTCGGTGTTTTCGCATAATTATCAATACGAATAGCTTTTTCAAAAGAAATTTGCGCTCTTGGATAATCATTTTCATTGAGATACATCACACCTAAATTATTATAAGCAGGAGCATAACGAGAGTTTAAATCAATAGCTTTATTAATAAAAAGTAGTGCTAAACGGCGCTCTTTTTTTCTTAAATAACATGTCCCTACAAGGTTCCAGTAGGCCGGATTTTTTGTGTAAGATCTAGACTTCAGCTTTAAAAGTTCGAATGCAGAATCAAATTCTTTTTCATAGCAAAGCTCGGCAACTTCAGCCCAAATAGTTTTATCTTCAATTTCACCATCGAACCATAATAAACGAGAGATACTCTCATCATTAGTTGCTTCAGAGTTCTCTGATTGTACCTTTTGATTAAAGTCTGATCGAGAACTATAATTGATCTGCTTTACAGGTCTAAAATCTTCATCTTTTACATTGCCGATATCAACCGTTTTTTTACCACTCGTTGCACAACCAACTAATAATGCAAAAACTAAGAATCTCATCGTCTCCCTCCTCTTTCCATTAAGAAGTAATTTGAAAAGCCAGAATATTCAACGGGGATACCTGTTTTATTACCATCCATAAAAATAAAGTTACTTTTATCTAAAATCTTGTTTTTGTTCGATGTACGAACTGCTTCATTCTTAAAGTTCTTTGCTGCCATCGCTAGCTGAGATGCAAGCTCTTTCATTGATTGCTTAAAACTTGCAACATATTCCTTACTCTTTCCTGTTGGTGAGAAATTGTTTATTTCATTACTTAACTTTAAGTGCTCTTCATATAAATGTTTATATGATTGTATAATCCCCTGTCCTGAAGCAGTTGAGTGTACATCTTGAGCTCGTTTTGTTAAGTCCTCCAATAGTGCAAGTTTTTGTTTAAGTTTCGAATTGAATGTTTCCTCAGGGAACGACAATTTAATTAAATCAAGCTTATAAACAGCCTGTTTCATAAACTGAAGCTTTTGAGCTGCAAAGTGATTCAATACTGAAATTGGTAGACTTCTTTTCTCTTTTTTGGCTTTGTAATAAAGCTTTTCTTTAAGTTTGGAATAATAATTCTTTTTAGTTTGATTATTGTACTGGTCAAAGATTTCTTCTAAATTAATTAAGTCTTCAATTACTTTTGGATAATAATTGCCTGAATTTATTAAACTCTGCGCATATTTTTCATAACGTGCCCATGACTTTTGTGCTTTGTATTCTCTCATTAGCTCATACTGAGCATCTTCTAATACTTTTTTCTTAACCCGGCACCGCTGTCCAAGGACTAAGGTTTTTTCTGCCTCAGTTGTCTTATGCTTTGCTAATTGTATGAAGAAAAGATTTCTAAACACTGTAGATTTTCTTGATGTGTTAATAGAACAAATTTTTTGTAAATACTTTGAATACAATGCTTCAGACTTTTCGTATTCAAATTGAGTAAACATAAAGTTTGCAATAGTCACAAAAGAGCTCGAAAAGTTCAAAACATCTTTGGCATCCATTTTGGTCATTGCCTCATTGGACCACTTAAAAGAGTTCTGAATATCTCCTAATTCATAGTAAAGAGCAGCTAGGTTATAACTTGCATTTATCTTACTTCTTGGTGTTGCAAATTTATCCGTTAAAACATTGTGATAACCGACTAAGGCTGATTTTTTATTTCCTCTATCAAGATCTTTTTGTACATCTTTAATCTGTAATGAAGTTAGTAGTTCTTGAAGCTTTTGATAATACTTACCACTCACCTTATATTCTTTGGCGTCAATCGCCTTAACCCAACCTCTAATGGCTGCACTATCATTCTTTTTCCTATCAATTTCCATTAAATTCGAAATCATGGCCTCTTGTAGTTTGAAGTCTTGAGGATAACTTTCGGCGTATCGATCCAAAGTATTTTTAGCATTCTTATAGTCCCCTCTATCTAAGTAGTTTTTAAACAAACGCTCATAAATACTTTTCGTTCTCTTATCTTTGGGAAAGTGCTTTAAGTATGCTTCGAAAACGTAAATATTATCACTTGATTTCAGTCTCGATTTTTTTGAAAGTACCGCTAACATTCCTTCCATCGATTGAACTTTAAATTTATTATTATTTTCCTTGATTGAATTTTCAAAGGCGTCTTTATAATAAGAAAATGATAGTGTCGTCATTCCGACAACAAAAGCAGTTTCAGCTTTTAAAAAATCATACTCTGATCTTTTATCTTTATGAATCATTGCAAGAATATCGAAATATTGAATTGCTTGTCTTGCTTTAGCAAAACGAGTTTTCTTAAGTCTTTTATATGTCTTCCCTATAACTTGTCTTTGTAAAGTCGCAGACATCTTTTTTATTTGGTAAAGAAAAGAAGTTAATTGCTCTTTGGTAATATTCTTTTTTGCAGCTAAGTCGTAAATCTGTTTTGAGGTACTTAAATGCTTATTATAATTTGCGTATTTACTATACAGGTTTAATTGTTCTAATAAGACATCTATTTTTTTACTTGAATCTTTTTCATATTTCTTTGCATAATTAAATACTTTTTCAGCATCCGTGAATTTGCCTTGAGAAACAAGATTCACACCAATTCTTAGAAGTTTGTCAGTGAATTCTATATTCAGTTTCTGATAAAACTTAATCCCCTCAGAGATTCTACCAGAGGTCGCGTAAAACGTTCCAATATCTCTCTCAACATCTTCTGCCATATCTATATACTTCTTATTACCAGATAAAGAATGAATCTCTTTCATTTTTCTAATAGCATCACTTACTCTACCAACTCGATAATAGCACCATGCTAGATTAAATGAATCTTTCGTGTACCATTTATCTTTATACTTTCGGAGGGCGCTTTCATACTGTGGGATTGCTTTTTTGTACTCTTTTTGATTGTAATACACTTCAGCTAAAGAAATTTGAGATTTAACTTTCGTTGTCGAATTATTTTTTGTTTTACGACTTGCAAGGTTAAGGTATTTAGAAGCAAGTTTTAAATTATTTGTCTCTTTTGCATTGTAGCCTAGAATATAATAGACATCTCCCAATCCACCATAACGTTTAAAACGTCTAGCGATGTCTAGACAAATTTTATTCGCTTGATAGAAAAACTTCGCTGACATTTTAAAATAAGAGCTTTTGTTTATTTTTGTTCTGGTTTTAACAGGTAAGTTTAAAAATTCCTTATTTTCTTTGTCTCTCCATAAACGTGCTTTCTCAAGGTTAAGTTCCGCCATCCGAAGAAGTAAATTTGGATCTCTTCCTCTTTTTTGATCGGATATTCTTTTTACCTCACTTAGTTCTTGGTCGATAATCTGAATAATTCTTTCTCTTCGCTCATCAAGAGTAACTCCAAAAACATTTCCAACTATTAAAAATATAAAAAAGATTAACTTTATCATCTGCATTCAGACCTCAGTGCAAATACATAGTCTCCAAGCTCATCTGCCCAAAACTCTCCGTTAAAATCCCAGAAGTATTGCTTTTGGTTTCTCTCAATATATTGAATATCACCTCTTTTTGATTTCTTTTCAGGATCAAAATTATAAAGACTCTCTTTTTCTTTTTTAAGTGACTCTAATTTTATATAACTCATCCCCTCGAAAGCCTTATATAACTTCGCATAAAACGAAATAAGTTGTCCTCTAATATAAGAACCGATAATCTTCTTTTGAGTGATAATTACATCTGATATATTTTGAACCATCAACCTTTTAAAACGTGTATTTGGCTTTTTCATTAGTTCTTCATATTCTTTAGCAGCAAAAACCAGCTGTTTTCTTAAATCTCTATAAACGACTTCTCTTTCAATATTTTTCAATAGTGTATCAAGTAAAGAAAAGCTTGAGCTTTGATTATTCTCATGGTTCAGCATCGCTGTATAAAAAACTTTATGACTTCTTTTATACTTATTAATAAACCTTCGAAGTTTTACTGCATCTCTGTAATATGTGCTGTAAAAATCTTTATGCACTTCTCTTGCGTCTTGATAAAGACAAAGCTTTAAGTATGACAAAGCTTTTAAAACTTCAATTTCTGGATTAAAGATATAATCAAAGACTGGAGCTTTATAACTAACTAGCTTTCCCAGAGATCGATTATAGTTTTTTTGATAATAACTATTCCAGGCCTCTTCAAATAAAACTTCAGGCCATACATAAGAACTCTTTGGTATATCTAAGTAAAGAAGATCTGAATCATCAAACTTTTTTGCTTGAAAAGCAATACGAGCAAGTCCTAGTCTACAATAGTCCTTATTCAACAAGTCTTTTCTTGATGCTGACCTCGACGACGATATACAGCTTTGAAAAGCTGAATTAGCAGCAATATTACTACCTTTTAATGCATGGATTGTCCCTTCAAGGTTTTTACTGAAAGGATAAATATATTCACTTCTGTTTATCTTTCCTAGCTGATTTAGAGCTTTATCAAGCTGTCCATTATTTAGATACTTTTTCGCCAATACATAAGATAGTATTCCTGCATTTGATCTTTTTAAAAATCGATTTGGCAAAATTTCAAACTGCTTTACACCTACTTCTAAAATCACATCAGCAAGTGCTCTCTCCATTGCTGAGTCAAGGTTTCGTGTAGTACTTGTTAAATACTCTTTTAAGTATGGAACCGTAGAAAAATATTTTTTATCTGAAACTAATTCTAGAATAATACCTCTGGTTTTATTCATTGAGTTCCCGCGTTGATTATAAAGATTCTGGGCGCGATTCCAACTGGAGTACACTTGATTTGATACCAGTAATAAACAAATAATTATTTTTATTTTATCCAAGAACATCATGTTCTATCCTTTAAAAACTATAGTTTAGTCCTAAATTAATATTATAATAATTAAACCATTTTTTTTCGGTATCATCTTCGTCTTCAATCGCTATGTCTGCGTTAAGATGTATCGCTCTAAAATCAATCCGAGTACTCCAGTTTTTGGTAATATAAAATCTCCAAGTACTTGCCCAAGTAAGGCCTGTCCCACTTTCTTCTACAAGTTCATCCGATCGCCCTGATGTTGGAAACTCTTTTCTATTATCCAAAGTATTAATATTGGCGAAACCTAAACCAAACATCCAATCAAAATAAAATATTTGATTAAAGGTATTAATTTTTGAATAAAAAGGTGACCAATAAACAGTAAAGGTATTTACAGTATCTAACTTTCTGAAGAAAGCGACTGAGCCTTGGGCATTAACTGCATCGTGGGTTTTATTTGTCTCACCGTCAGCTTTTACAAACGACAATTCAAATCCCCAGTCTTCTGTAAAGAAATAGCCTGCATTCAAAGTAAATTCATAGCTATCAATATATGCACCTGAGACCGAACGCCCCAATGTTCCACCGATATAAAAGTTTCCGTCCTTTCTAAACTTTCTATTTTGTAAAACATAGATTTCTTTGTCTTTATCTAACCATGAAAAGTTATAAAGAGAGTCCTCTGCAGCGAAAATGAGACACGAAAATAGAAGTAATCCTACTGATAATATTTTTTTCATTTATAACCATCCTTGGCCTATAAAATTACTAACTTATATAGTTTAACACGGTTTACAAAAGGTGCAATGTTAACGATTACAGATATTTCGAAATTGGCATACATCACATTTTTCTTTATTAAAAAAGTTTGGTGAGTTCGCAAGTGTAAAATATTTGAGAATTTGTTTTTCAACATCTTTATATAAATAATTTCGCTCAAGTATTTTATTTTCATCTATATAACAAAGGACTAATTTTATATGACTTATAGCCGTTTTTGAATGTTTATTAAAAATGGCATAAGCATAACAAGCTAGTTGTAACCAGTATTGGGATTCATTGTTATCTTTTTTCCCTGTTTTAAAATCCCAAATTTCAATAACTGAATCATTCTCTTTAGGATAAGCAACCAAGTCAGGTATCCCAGTAATCATATAATTAAACAGGTTAAACTTCATTTCTTTTTCAGATACTACTTCAGAGTTTTCAACAAGAGTCTCTAGTTTTTCAACAAGCCATGTATTATCAAGCTGAGCAGTAGATTTTTTGCCTTGTAAAAATTGTGAGACCTGCTCATGAATATAGATGCCTCTCTGTTTAGAAGAGATTGTTTCCTCCTCTGTTCTTATAATTTCAGATTTCAAATCGAGGCATTCCAAGTCGGTATTATCAATTTTACAAATTGAATCGAAATAAAACTTTCTCGGACAAGATGCAAGTTGTGATAATTTAGTAACTGACAATTCTGGTAATAGATATTGAAAATCAGATGTTCTCACTTTTCCCATCCCCATATTACTTAAAAAATAATAGGAAGGAGTTAAAGCGTCAGCAGAACTTTCCATTTCAAGTTCAATAGAAACCCCTTGTACTTGATACTTTTGTTCAACTTGAAACTCTCTTAATAAATTTGCCCAACTGTTTTTTTGCATGCGAGAAAATGAATAATTATCTGGGTCAATATTTACCCAGCCTAGCTTTTTGACTGCTCTGGTACAAGCTACATAGAATAGTCTTTTATCTTCATGCTCATCTTTCAATTGATCGATAATTTCTTCCAGTAGATAAGCGGGAGTTTTAAACTTATCTTTTTTATTCATACTTAGATGCCACTGAAAGCTCGCAACTTCCTTTCCCATTAAGTTGCTATTTATAATTCTTGTACTATTCGTATAAATTCCTCCAAGCAGAACATTTTCAAACTCAAGACCCTTTGACGCATGGGTGGACATAATAACTACTTTTGAGCAGTTATTTCCATACTGAAGATTGATTGAGACTTCTGAGTTTATGTTTGAACTCAAGAATGTATAAACTTTTTCTAGCTCCGACTGCTTTAATGCTACCTTTATAAGTTTCATATTGGCATCGTACTGAGAGTTAGATATCCCATATCGTTTTAAAAACTTTCTCATTCCCCAATAAAGTCCAAAGCTTTGCCCATCATTGAAAAACAATTGTAAATCAGCCTTGGAGATTTCTTTGTTAACCTCTAAAACCTTTAATAAATTATTTAGTACAAGCAAAGTGTAATGTTCATTGTTATTTTTATTAAACTTATATTCCAGCAAATGATAAAAAATCGAAACTACAGGATCAGTTCCATAAGGAATTTTCACTTGAGCCGTAAAACCTATATTATGATCAATTAATTTTTTGATTAATTTATGTCCCGGCTTTAGTCGTTTATATAAGACTGCTGTTACCTCATTATTCTCTTTGTTTTTCTCTATCTGCTTTACAAGAGCACAGGCCTCAATTTCTTCAAGCTGCTTGGGTGAATACTTTGTGTCTTCTTGATGATTTGTGATATTAACATCAAGAGAAAAAACAAGTCCTTCATCATCTTTTTGCAGAGGGACTTCTTGATTTTCATAATCAATTTTCTGAAAGTCATTATTGCTTAACAAATAATAAAAAAAGTCATTATTAAACTTAATAATATTGGCCAGTGAGCGATAATTATTTTTCAACGATAAATTATTTACAGTCTTCAGCTTAAGATCATTAAAGACTGAAATTTCACCGCCTCGAAACCCATAAATTGCTTGCTTTAGGTCTCCAACACAAAAGACTTTATTTAAATTTTCGCCTACTAATGCATTTAGTATTTCATATTGTACAGTTGAAGTATCTTGAAATTCGTCCACAATGAAATAGCTAAAAATTTCTTTAACTTTTGATTTTGCACTGGCTTTTTGAAGCCCTTCTAAAACATAAAACTCTAAATCACTAAATGTATAATTATTTTTAAGCCTATATTTTTTATCTATAAATCTAAAAAGTGCAGTCAATTCTTTATACCAGAGTTCTACGACATTGCTATTATTTTGAAATTGATAAAAATGTTTTCCATAGGACTTTATAAAATCTTTAAATTCCTTAAATAGAGTATAGTAAGACTTTATATCATCAGAAGTTTTTTTCGAACGTGGCGTTGGTGGTATTTTAAAATTAATATTTTCAAAGTAATTATAGGCAAGTACTAAACCCTCAAGACTTAAAGTGAAGTTATTTTTTTTCTCATCAAAGTCTTTAAGTGCGATATACCATTTATTTTTTTCTTGTTCAGCATCTTCTTCTAATTCTTTATTATGTATATTCTTCCATGAAGAATAATTAACTATATCTTCAATTATGGCCGCTTGATTTCTCTGATTTAGATTATTCTCTCCCAGCCAGCGCCTTCGTTGAGATGGTTCGCTAAAAATATCATAAAAAACATTCGTGATATTTTTTCTCTCTTTCAAAAACAAAGAGTAAAGATCATGCTTTCTAGACATTTTTTTTTCTAAGTATTCCACAATCACTTCATCAATAAAGTTTCTCAGCTCAAGATCATTCTGTATTTCTATCTCTGTATTGATTCCATCAAAAACACCAAGGGTTATTAGCTTCAAACAAAAACCATGAATTGTAGTCACATTTATATATGAAAATTCATCAAGAACAACATTCCAAGGCAAGTCTTGTTCTATCTCTTTTCTACTAACAAGTTCACGGTGTATCCTTTCCTTTAACTCTCCAGCTGCCTTATTAGTAAAAGTCATTACTACAAGGCCACGAAAAAAACTTCGTATTTGTAAGCTTAAATCATCACGATCTGTCGCCTTAGTCATAATACTCTTAATCAAGAACACTAAATGCTCTTTAATAACAAAAGTTTTCCCTGAGCCTGCACCTGCACTCAATAAAACATTACCAGTTTTTTGCTGTATTGCTTTTAGTTGTTCAGGGTTCGCACTACTCATTTAGTTCCTTTTGGGCATATTGCTTTAAAGTCGCAAAACTCACATATTTGTGCTTTTAAGGGTGTTGGCTCAAACATTTTCTCAGCTCGAATTTTATTTATTATATCTGACTCTAATTTTTGATAACATTGGACGGCTTCCCAGAAATTATCCAAGAATTTCACTTTACTGGCGCCTAACTCCTTTAGACTTCCAACTAAATTTTTATGCGAGGTAAAAAACATTGAATTATCAACATGAGAAAGATCAACGTATCCTATAATAACATTTTGATCTTGGGAAATTAGCCCTGATGTCAAAAGTCTATTTAAATAAAACCATAGTTGGATTTTTTGATATTCTTCAATTGATGAAAAAGATGTAAATGAAAAATTGCTGCGTTTTAAATCAATTACTATTTTGTATTCGCTTGTCTCCCCAAAACAATCAATTTGCCCTGTAAAAGAATCTTGTCCGATATTTAATTCAAATTTTAAATCAGCTTCCAATTGCTTTAAAAACTCAATCCCATTCTGGCCATAATAAGTGACCTCGTCCTTAACTCGTTCCTTCTCACTTAAAGAAAGTTTTTTATTAGAAAAAAGCGTCTTGAGCTCATCTTCGATTATATTTTCTAATACTGATTTTTCTTCATTAAAAAATCTTTCAATAACTTTATGCTCAACTCTTCCTATTTCAAGAGAGTTTACTTGCTCTTGCAGCACAATATCTTTTCTTAGTTTTTCTTGGTATTGAAAATAATACTTACGAGGACAGTCTAAATAAGTTTGTAATCTCGTTGCTGAGAATACTTCACTTGATTTTTTCGCCAATATGTTCTGAATGATATTCTTGGTAAAGTCTAAATTTAATGATTCAAAGTTAAGTATTTCTTCTGGGAAAATCTCTGATAATTCCTTAGAGCGACTATATAAATCTTTTTCCAGTACCAAATTCACATTGTTATTCTGGACTAAGCTCCTTATTTTGTTTTTCAGGCCATAAAGGTCAAATTCTACTCTTCTTAAAGGGCCTACAGAAGATAAAAACTTATCTATCGCCTCAATACTAAGCGAAGAACTCGAAAAAGTAGAATAATTATCCATAAAGACAAACTCTATCTCTGTATTTTCGATAAATTCAATTTCTTTCAAAGAATAAACAGGATGAAAATTTTCTTCTCTTGATAAATCGGTATAATTAATACGCGGTAAATCCAAACTTGTAATCTCTAATATTGTTTTAAAATCGGAGTAAGTGATTTGCTCACAAAGATCAGATAGGCTTAGCCACTCATTACAACGAAGTAAAAGAGTACTTATTACTTTCAGTTTTAAAAACTCTTCTCTTTGTGCAACTTCTCGTGCTTGCTCTTTAAGAAATTCGATGAAGTAATTTGTTTCAATTGGAAATACATTTGAGTTTTCGAACTTTTTAAATACCTCTAGTACAATATCATCAAATAATTCACTCGATGTTTTAAAAACTTTGTCCTCAAGTGCTATTTCATCAACCGCGTCTGGTGTTAAGTTACTCTGCGCCAATACAATTGTTTTTTTTAAATCCGATGCTAATGACTCCATGTACACGGGTAATGTATGCGGTGATAGCTCAACTGTGGATATCTTTTCATGGTTATCTTCTCTTTCATCGACGATATCGACAACTTCACCCTCAAGCCAGCTTATCCAATCAAAGTTTGTACTGTTATCTAATTGTTCAGAATAAACAGGTATATTCACATTATTATGAGTGCCAAGTTTATTCACAAAGTCGACCTGCATTCCATTCATAAACTCAAAGCCAACAAAAAATATATTTTTCTCAAAAGAAATCACATCAGTTTTCAAAGATAAAAGCTCATATACTTTGTGCTCATCGATTATTCCTAAAGCATCAAGGATTTGATCAAAAAGCTCTAAATTTTTGTGAGTTGTTTCATCATAAAGTTCACAGACATTCTTTAAAACAACTTTATCTGTTGAATAACTTCTTATATTTGTAAAAAGATTAAAGTCTTTTTTAAACTGATGGTAATCTAATTCGTGATAGTTTTTCGATGCAGCTTTCAAAAGCATCAATAATTCAGATTTTGACTTCTGTCCTTCTACTAAGTCTGGGTAGTATTGCTTTAAAAGATTTGAGCAAAAAGCTGATATCGTAACAGTTTCTACATTGTGGCCGTCAAAAAAACTTCTGTATTTATCAGCAAGGGCGGGAGATGGGGCCACAAAAGTATTTATCTCACTGCTCTGCCCTGCGACAAAAGTTCTTAAATCCTGTAATCTTTCTATTTTTAGCTGTCTTATCATCTTTAAAATCTATTTAATCCATAGTATTAATGCTGGTTATTATACAAGAGCAGAGAAACATATGGAAGAAAGTAAACTACATACATTTATAAATCATCAAGATGGATTTACCCTCCACATTTTAGAGGGTAATAAAATTCTCTCCGATCTTCAAAATATTCATTCTGTAGAAGAGGATACATTTAGGTTTTTTAAAAATACAATTCTCTCTTCCCTTCACTTTATAAATTACCTCAAGGGAGGTGAAAATCTTGGTTTTTATATTGACTCCGAAACACCCTACTTTAGGTTCAAACTAGAACTTAACGCCGCTGGAAGTTTTAGAACTTTATTTTTGCCAGAAGAAGTGCCAGAAATTCCAGATCAACTTATTGGAAACTGCCGCCTAGCTAGAATTCCTGTTAATAGAGAACCATATACTTCAGTAATCAGTTTGAATGATATTCTAACTAAAGATATAGTGAACACATTACTTGAAAAATCCTACCAAACTCATTCGAAGGTTCTCCTAGATGAAAAGTCACCAAATAGTATCTTAATAGCAAAACTTCCTCCTACAAATGTTGATAAGAAAGTTGAAGACTTTGAAAACCTCACATTACAAGAATATTTTTTAAAAAATCAATTACCCATTAAAGACTTTTTTAATTTTGATGTAATGGACGAAAAAGAAATAAATGAAAGAATGGCAGAGATGGGCTATAGCTTTCTTTCAAGTAAAAAAATTCATTTTTACTGCCCATGCTCTAAAGAGCGTTTTGTATCTAATCTATACAAGATTCCTCTTGAGGAAAGAAATAGCCTTTTTAATGAACAAGGTATTATTGAAACAAGGTGTGATTATTGCAATAAGGTTTATCCCATCACAAAGCAGAATTTTACTTCTTAAAATGGGTTGATAATCGAGAACTCCAGCCCTTGCTCTTTTGCTCCACTGAAAATTCGAGATAAAATTTCTTTTTGCGAGTATGTACCACAAAAGTTTTCTGCTCTAGCACCACTTGCATATAAAGTTGAAATTAATTTTGTATTCTTGGTCGAATAAATTTTGTTTTGATTCTTAAACTTTCTCCACTCATTACCTTTTTTAGGAAAGTTTAAATCCATTGTATTGGAAGTAGAGACAAGAACCAAAAGATTAGAATTTGCTTCAACTTTCTTTTGAAAATAATCTAAAACTTTATTCACTTCTAGGAGCTTTTCGCTTGCAGCTTTTTTATTATTTTTTCTTATTTGCATCTCGTAATCTTGATCTCTCACAATGAATAAATAATTTGGTGTATTCCTAGAAAACTGCTCATGTTCTCCTATAACATTTTTTGCAAAGCTATTATAGCAACTACCTTGTTGACAGGATTTATCGTAATAAAAAGTATTTTTCTTATAACGTTTCTCTTCATCGATATGAAATAGAGGAGATTTTTCATCTTTTTGTCTATTCATCAGCCAAACTGTGGCCTCATCAAAATATTCTGGTTTACATTGTTTAGCATATTCAAAATCATTACCTGATTGTGTATTAGCAAAAATACCTGTTTTATAGTTTTGCTTAGTTAGATATTTCCAAATAGCTTGATTTTCATAATCCGAACACTCTCCTTTAAGATCTGAGCGACCGGTTAACTGACTTAGAAAACCTTCTCGGGCTTGAGGTCTGATATCAAAAAGATTGTATTCCCAAGTATGACCCACACATGTCGCTTGTTCAAAAGCTGTTTGAGAGTTTTTTTCAAGTTTTTCAAACTTTAATAGCGCGAGATGCTCCGGCTTAAAACCTGCTAATTGAATCCAAACAATTTGCAGCGGTACTCTACCAAATTGATGTTTTTTTAAGTTTAAACTTGTGATTTGAGCACAGCTGATAAATAAAAAAACCAAACAATATAAATACTTCATCACGACATCCCTAAAATTTGCTTTGCTCTAACTAATCGAGTCAAACTTAATGATGATAATGCCAAAAAGCATTGACTGACAATGACTGCAACACCTGTTTCTTGGACAAAAGCAAAATATATAAAAGAAAATGAAATTATCGTTGGTAAAACAAGCTTTCTTAATAAGTATTCAAGCCTTTTCTTTTCTAATAACACCAATATAAATGCAGTGAAAATCACTAAGGCATGGATTAAAAAGACCCAATTAAATTCCAACAACATCCCCAGTAAAAGACCTATTAATGGTAAACGCCATAATGTTTTAACTTTTTTGTCTGATATTTCTGCTATTTTTAATAAAACGACTTGAGTTAGGTAAGTAAAACTACTTAATAAGATAAGAGCTTTTGAATAACGTACAAAGTCTGGATGAGGCAAAAAATCAATATAGTAAAGCAATTGCACGATTCCAAACATCGCAAAACTCAAATGATAGAGTTGAATAAGCGAGCCCAGCCATCCCCAACTTCTATTCTGGAATGCAGATCTTAAATTAATAATTAAAATTATTAATAAAAATACTAAGGAAATAATAACTTCAAATTTCATATATATAAGTTTTTTTGTATAATATAGAGGATACCTATTGCAAGAACTAATTATAAGACTATTATCTGAGATAAATAGTCATTTATGCCTCGGAGGGCCCATGGATTTAACGAATGCTACCAGAGAAGTTTTTTGGCAGATTCCTTTTAGTTTTAAAGTTATTATGTTCGTTCTGATGTTTTCTGCTCTTGGAGTCTTTTTTTATGGCGTTTGGAAAAAATATCAATTTGTAACTCAAGGGCAAGGATTAAAATCACTAAAGCCTGAAAAACTAAATATAAAAAGTTTTATCGAAACCATTTTTTTTACAGGAAAAGTTACCAGAAATACAAAAGTAGGGATCTTCCACAGTTTAATCTATTATGGCTTTGTTATTTTATTAATCGCCACAGAGTTAGTTGCAATTCACGCAGATTCTCCATTTAAAGTTTATCAAGGCTATACTTATATTATTATTTCTTTTTTAGCAGACTGGGCCGGAGTCGCAATTTTAGTAGGTCTTATTTTAGCATACAAAAGACGCTACATTGAAAAGCCTGCTTACCTTGAAGCGACAAAGCCGAATCAAGAAAAATTTATGTACGCCATGCTACTTGCACTAGTTGTTATTGGATTTTTACTAGAAGGAATGCGCTTAGTTGGAGCTGGTATGCCAGCACAAGAAGCGTGGTGGTCTCCTGTCGGGTGGGCAGTAGCTCATTTATTTTTAGGACTAGGTGATAACCAAGAACTTTTAGCTACATTATATAAAGGTACTTGGATGTTTCACATGATTAACACCATGGCATTTATAGCGTGTATCTCTCACACAAAGTTTTTTCACATGATCGCTGCACCTTTAAATGCATTATTTACTCCTGCTTACAGAGGCGGTGTTTTAGATGCTATGAATTTTGAAGACGAAGAAGCAGAGACTTTTGGTCTTGGCAAAGCAAGTGAGTTAACTGCCAAACAAAGACTAGATGCAATCTCCTGTGTAGAATGTGGTCGTTGTACACAAGTATGTCCTGCGAACCTTGCAGGACGCCCACTAGACCCGAAAAAGATAATCACTAAAACAAGAGACGAGATAACAGAGGCTGCTGGAGATGTTGATTTCTGGGAAAAACAAACTTTTTCTGTAAACGAGCTTGATTCATGTACAACCTGCGGTGCTTGTATGCAAGAGTGCCCAATGAATATTGAACATGTTCAAAGTATTATGGGGCTTAAAAGATATAAAGCTCTAACTCTTGGAGAAATACCTGCTGAAGCTGCAACTGCAGTAAATAATATTCGGGTAAACGGAAACCCTTGGGGTGTATCTCAAGATGATAGATTTCAATGGGCAGATGGACTTGAAGTTCCAGTCATTGAATCTGGAAAAAAAGTTGATTACTTATACTATGTTGGGTGTGCCGGCTCATATGATGCTTCAAACCAACAGGTTGTTAAGGACACTGTTACATTGCTTAAAAAGGCAGGTGTTTCTTTTGCCGTTATGGGGAAAACTGAAAAGTGTAATGGAGACCCAATCAGACGTTTTGGTGATGAGTATTCATTTTTTGAAATCGCCATTGAAAATATTGCAAATATGAGACAGTACGACTTTGGAAAAGTTGTCACTCACTGTCCTCACTGTCTTCATACAATAGGAAAAGAATATGCAAAATTTGATGATGGTGACTTTGAAACAGTTCACCATACAGAACTTCTTGCAGAGTTAGTTCGAGCTGGAAAACTAAAACCTTCAAAAGAAGTCAAAGAAGAACTTACCTTTCATGATCCTTGTTATCTAGGCCGTCATCACGGTGAATACGACGCTCCAAGAGATATTTTAAAAAGTATTCCAGGTGTTGAAGTTAAAGAAATGGTTAAAAATAAGGAAAAATCACTTTGCTGCGGAATGGGCGGTGGTAATATGTGGTATGAAATGCACGAAGGAAATGATCTAGTTGAAAATAGATTAGAGCATGTTGGTGAAACAAAAGTATATAAACTTGCAACTTCTTGCTCATTTTGTATGATTAATTTTAACTCAGGAAAAGGTAAGGTTAAAGAAACTGAAGAATTACAAGTTGAAGACATTGCCTCGATTCTTAACAAGTCAGTTGAGTAAATATTTCTGGCCTTGTATTTTATTGTGTTTAAATGTATTTGCACAAACAAATAACCAAGGCCATTTTCAAAAATATGAAGAGTTGATATCAACAAACCAAAACGAATACTCTAAAAAACTTTATGAAATAAGAAACAACGTCTTTGATATCAATAATATTAAAGACGTCAATCAAGTCACTATTAATCCTTTATTTTTAAATGGATTAATTTTTAACTCCCCCTCACGCTACTTATTATTAGCCCAAAAAGATAAATGCTCTTTATATGATTTGATTTCAACCACATTATTAAAAGAACCAGGCAAACCAAACCTTGAAGAAATTATTATTGATGCCCAAAATCTTGAAGGAGAAATACAAAGCTATCGTCTCAAAAAAGATGATTTTCTTAATAAAATTGCTTACAAACAATGTCCTGGTTCTAAAAAGCTAGCAGCTAATTTTCAAGTAACAGGCCTTCGTCGTACTTTTAAAGAACTCAAGTTTGAAGTTCCTAATTCAGTGGATACTTGCTACCAGGTTCATCAAGAAGCATTAATGGACGTTAAAACACCTTTTATTTGTGAAGGTATGGAGGCTGTTAGACTAGAAACTCAAAATAAAACTATTTTAAAAAACATTGGCAAAAATCAAAGCTATAAAAAAGACCTTCAAAAAAATGTTGCTCTGGCCAGTAACCTGACAAGAATATTGAAACCAAACTTCACAGAATACTTTCAGTCTCTTTGTTTAAACCTTGAAAATAAAGAAGCCTTTTGTCAGCGCTACTTTGATAAAAGTTTTTGGGATAGTCTCGCGGAAAACAAGAATAAAGAATTACTCGACTATTATTGCCATCGCTTTTTTCCGAGCGGTGAGCTTAACGAAGCTAAAAAAAAATTATGCCTAAAAAATTTAGCTCAGGATAACAAAGCCTGTTACTATCCACTTAACTACCCTGCTTTAACCCCTGCACCAAATTGTGATCAATTGGCAACAACTCTTAATTTTACAAGATTAAATACCAACTATAAAGACTGTCCTGCCAGCGTTGGAAATCTTGGGATCGTTAATTTCTCAAGAATGCTCAGACATTTCAATCAAGACATTACAAAGTTTGATAACTGCCAGTTAAACTCTACATATCCGGTGGCCCAATTTGACCAACAATTTCTAGATGGAGACTTTTGGAAAACACAACTTTGCTATAATGACCCATTAAAAAAGGTCGAAATCTGCTATCCTGTTCTTCTTAATGAATCAAATGATAAACTCGCTCT
>CATLVU010000040.1 GCA_950061135.1 uncultured Oligoflexia bacterium | reverse complement strand
CAGCTAAAGATTCACTTATTAGTGGGACATGACAATTTTATGCAAATTCATCGTTGGAAAAACGCTGAACAACTACTAAATACACTTAACGGACTTTATATAGTCTCAAGACTTGGGACTAAAGAAGAACAAGAACAGCAAAGTAAAGTTTTGTTAAATATTAACACTGAAC
Source organism: uncultured Oligoflexia bacterium (assembly GCA_950061135.1). GTDB lineage: Bacteria > Bdellovibrionota > Bacteriovoracia > Bacteriovoracales > Bacteriovoracaceae > CATLVU01. Next base: position 20,452 of record CATLVU010000040.1, on the reverse strand, counting down.
TCGAATTAAAGTTCTCCAATAACCATCAATTTGAGCATATCTCTTCGACTCTAATCAGAGAAAAAATTTAAAATTACAGAACATTTGTTTTCAAAAACTTTTTAAACTTAGTTAAAGTTTCTAAATTAAAATTTCCAATTTCATTTATCATTAAATCATTAATTACAGATTCATCTTGCTGCTTTAAACAGGTAACTCTTCTATCGTAATAGCAACAAAGCGCATGAACTTCTTGTTCTAGTGGAAGTTTTTGTAATTTTTTAGGAAAGCCTGTTCCATTTACTCTCTCTTCATGAGTTTTAATAAGGTCCAGAATTTCAGGTGTTGCAAACTCCTTGTCTTGTAGCATTTGTGCGCCTAAAAATGGATGTTCACCATAATCACCAAGTTCTGATATATGCTTTTGGCCAATATCTTGAAAAAAGAATTCCTGAGCTTCGGGACTTACTTTTAAAAATCCTATATCATGATATAGAGATGCTAAGGCAAGTCTTTCTTGGGAACTACTATCAAGGCCAATGAACTCTCCAAAAGCAACACACAAAGAACTAGTATTGACAGCATGGGCCTGTATTCTCTCAATCAAGTCTTCCGATTCTTGCTCTGTTCTTTTAAGAATTGCTTTTAAAACTCCATCGTTTTGATTCATTACTTTCACAAGTCCATCAGACGCCCTCTTTGCCGCTTTATAAGCTTTAGCAGATTGAGGGTCTTCATAAACATCTTGTGCGGCAGTTTCTGAGACACCAATAACGACTTGAGTTTTTTCTTCCATACTGACATTCTCATCCGTCATGGTCTGACTCAAACATTCGTCAAGGAATTCTTGATAGTTTTGCTCATCTGACTCAGTAATAAATAACTTTCTAACTTTTTTCTTTTTTAAGTTTTGTATTCTGTCTTTTTCAATTTCATCTCCATTTTTAACATACAAGAGATATTTACTCGGAAGTTTTACATAAACATTAAACTTTAAGGGCAAATGACTTTTTAATGTCGATATCCTTACAGGAACATAATTCATTTATAATAAAACCTTGTGAAAATTTCATTTTTTATTCATAATTATACACGTGATCCGAAAAATATAAAAATATAATCTAAGGTTTAAAATGGCATTTGATCCAACTCAAAAAATTTTAATTGTCGATGACATGTCAACGATGCGGAAAATTATAAAAAACATGCTCAGAAAAATGGGTTGTAATAATATTCATGAAGCAAATGACGGTATCCCTGCTTGGGAATTATTAGTACAAGCACATGAAGCAAAAGATCCTTTTCAATTTATAATGTCTGATTGGAATATGCCAGGGATGACAGGGCTAGACTTCTTAATCAAAGTTAGAGCAGATGAAAGATTTAAAGCCCTACCATTTTTAATGGTTACAGCAGAAGGAGAGCAAACAAATGTTATCACTGCTGTAAAAGCAGGGGTTAGTAACTTTGTAGTTAAGCCTTTTAATATTATTACCTTACAAGAAAAAATTATTAAAATTTTTGGAAAATAATCTATGACAATGCTCCAAGACCCAGAAATGGAAGATGTTGTTATTGAGTTTTGTGACGAGTCCGATCAACTATGTCAAGAACTTGAACAAATTCTTGATGACTATGAAGAAGATTTAACTCAAACAGCTCTATTGGAAAACTTTGGACAGATCATTGATAGAATAATGGGAGCTGCAAAATCTCTTGATGCAGAACTAGTAGGTCGCTATTGTGAACTTGGAAAGATTGTAAGTTACAAGGCCAGTCAAACCACTGATGTCCAATTATTAGAAATCGTATCTGCCACATTGTTTGATACTATTGATATTTTAAACTCCATCTTTAAAAATATTCGCACTAATAAAGAAGAAAAAGTTGATGGTATAGGGCTTAATGCATTTGCGAGTAGGTTAAAATGGTTGTCAGAGAAATTTAATAATATTCAAAGATCATCCGTTGCCGTCGAAGAACAAACTCAGGGCCAAGAATCGATTGATAACTTACTTAATGAATTAGGGCTGTAAGGAAGCAAGAATTGTTTTTAATTCAGAGCTAAAACCTGTTGATGAATCCATTGAAAGTTTTTTAACCCGTTTATAAAAATCTTCTGAGGAAAAACTCCAATCTTTAAAAAGCTCATCTACAATACCTATAATTTGAGCGCCAATATGAATATGCTTTCCCTTTTTCTCTCTTGGAAAACCTCTTCCATCGATTCTTTCGTGATGATCAACAAGAATCTTTACAAACCTTTCAGAAAACTCTCTTTCAGTTTTTTTTAAAACATAATAACTATACATCGTATGCTTATTATAATCTTTATCACTTTTATCTGACTCAAATCTTTTTTCAAATGGAATTTGAGTTAGCCCTATGTCTTTTAAAATAAAAAGAACAATTAATTCTAATAAGAAAAGTTCGTCTTTAACTCCAAATCTTTTTGAGAAAAAATATGTGAACGCAGCTCCTAGTTGTAGGACACCTTTTTTTTGTAGGCTCTTCTCTACAATTTTAATTAAACTCGATTGATATTGACTTTGCTCAAATGAAAATAGTAGGATTTCCTCTAAACACCTTGCTATCAAGACAGAAGAGTTTTTTTGCTCAATTACATTTTCAAGTTCTTTAGAAAAATTAAAATGTCCTAAAGCTTCTTTTTTCTTTTCTCGATTAATATAATTTTCGGCCAATATCATTTTTTTATGATTTAAGAGCTCAAATTCAGGAAAAAACTCTTCAAGTTCAATTTTAAATTTATGAATATCTTTGTGCTCTATCTGTATAATTGCACCTTTTATAATGTATCGCTCAAGCTCGAGTTTAATTTGTTCGGTAAACTCATCCCCTCTTTCGAGAGCATAAAAACGCGTTTTTCTTGATTCATCATATAAGAACAAGTCAAAGCTTAAGCTTTTTTTACTTTCTTCGAGCCAATGGATATTAAATTCATAGAAGATCATCAGTATTATAATACAAACTTCTAGCAAGCATGACAAAAGATTCTACAGCTTTTGAACGTTGGTGATCAAAGTCGTCACTATTGGTAAAAACAATTGCAACACCTTTCAAGTCATTATCAATGAAATACGGATAATAAAAACGGTTCGTCTTTATACGAAAAGTCTCATCTTCCCACTTCGGCACAGAGATTGTTAGGAGTTCCGAATCGGGGAAACTTATCTTTTCTCTAAAGCTTAAAAAGTCTTCTGAATCTTGTGTTGATGAGTAGATATCAATTAGCGACTCACCTTTTTTTACACAAAAGATAACACTCCCATTCCATTGTTTATAAATAAGCATATCTAGAAATTTAAAGATAACTTTTGGCTTAGTCTCCTTGTGAAGAAAAATTTCATTAAAGTATGCTAGATATTCAATACCAAAACAGTTCCCCTCAAAAAACAAAACTTCTTCTTCTGTTAGAGGAATGACTTTCTTAGGTGTCTTTTTTAGAATATCTTTTGTATATTCTGGTGGTGCCTTGTCTTTTATAAACTGAGAGCGAATATTACTTAATATTAAAAGATTATCCTCTGCAGAAGCCTCTTTCTTTTGTTCTGTATTCTGATCTTTCTTTTTAACCAAACCGCTACCCTGAAATTCAATTAGTCTTTTATTGGACCAACTTGCTCCTTGAGAAAAATCAATTAACTTTGGTTTTTTTGATAGACCCTCTCTGTTAAATGGAACAAATTTTTTGGAAAATAAACTTTGCTGTGAGGAATTCTCATTCGCAATAAATCCTTTCCTTGTATCCATTGGTTTATTAAAATCAACTAGTTTCCCGTTAAGCTTAGGCCGATTAGTAGGTGATACGTTTTTTTTTTGAAAAGAGCTATGAAACTCAGCAGGCCTATCAGAAAATAGTAATAGCGCTTTAGCCGGAGGCTTTTTTGAATTAAAACTCGTATTAAATTTTTTTAAGTTTTGAAAAGGACTTATTGATTTAAACTCTATAAAACTCTTACCTTTACGAAGCTTTTGCTTTGAAGAGTCCCCAATGACTTGAGACTGTCCAGTAGACTTATACTCGAAATCAAAGCTTGATTTTTCCTTACTCCCTATTTCTTTTTCTAAGTCCGTGTCAAACCCTTCAAAAAAAGAGTTCAGTTTATGAATAATCTCTTCATGACCTGACTCCTCTAATAAAACATCATTAAGTCCAAGCTTCCTCATTTTTAGTACAACATGAGGAGGAAAATCCCTATCAGTCACTATATAATTCTTTAAATCTGCTTTATCTAAAGCCCCTTTAAACTCTTCAAGATAAGATTGTGTTTGTTTAAAGTCAGAAGAAAAAGTCACACTTTTTTCTAGTATATGCACTGTTTGCCTATACTCATCCAAACTATCAACATCAAAAATTATGACGTCATCTTCTTGCTCAAGCTTTATTCTTAAGTCATCTAGAAATGGCGATAATGGTTCGAGAAAGATGACATTCTTATCCACAAATTACTTGCTAGAAATAAGGTGGTCTACAGAAAATCTACCAGCTCCAGTAAAAAAGAACATTATATAAGGAACTAAATATAATAAGCCGAACTCCATTCTATTGAATGGATCATTGGCATGAACAACAAAAACTGCAACCGCCATAGTGAATGCTAAAGGAATACTAACAATTCTTGTTAAAAAGCCTATACATAAGAATAGTGATAAAACAAACTCTGAGGTTCCAGCTAAAAACAAAGACAACTCTTGGCCCAGACCTATGGGATCAGCAAATTGTATAGGTTCTCCGCTGACAAGTTTTTGCATTTTTCCAAGCCCGTGTGAAAAAGCCATTAAAAGCCCTATCGATAATCTTGCAATTAAAAGCCCCATGTCAGTTCCAAATCCATGCTTTGTATTAAATAAAATTGATTTCACCCCTAACTCCTTGGAAATTCGTAAATAATGAAAATATTTTAACATTATTATCAAAAATGGAAAATTTTTAGCTTGGAAATAGTAAAAAACTACGATAATATTAATTATTTCTTAACACTTTTCGATAAGTAAAGAATATGTATGAAGTATTGCTAAAGAAGACAAATAATTTTTTTCTCTATATCTTGCTCACTGCTTGTACAGTATTTGCGTCTATTCATTTTATTAAGTCAATTCCATTAACTCCCTATCTCATTGGGACTTTTGCTGTTTTTTATTTTTTCTTATTTCTAAGCAAATCAAAAATTCATTTAGAAAAAATGTCCTTCATTCTTAGTCTATCAAGTTTAATTTTAATATTAGGTATTTGTTTTTTTACGGGCGGTGTAGAAGCTCCCGCAACAAGATGGCTTCATGCTGTTTTTTGATTTAGTTCAAAAATAGCATTAACTTTTTTAACAATCATTGAACAATGAAAGGTTAATATATATTTGAATTATAATAATTACAAAAAAATTATCTCTCTTATAACTTTATTTTTAGTACTAGTAATTCTTTATCAAATACTAAAGGCCCAAGGCCTAACTCCAGAAAATGTTCTTGGCGAACATAACCAATTTATTCATATGGCATCAACGATTGCTTCAATACTAACAACATTTACTTTATTATTCTTTTATCAACAATACTTTCGTCAATCTCAGGCAGAGCTTAAAAGGGTGAATGAGAGGAATGATCTTATAATAAAAAGTTCTAGTACCGGTATTTATGACTGGGAAGATACTAGTAAGAATGAAGTTTATTGGTCTCCTCGATTTTATGAGATACTAGGCTTTGAGCCAAATGAAATACTCCCCCTCAGTACGAGCTTTCAGGAAAGAATAAATCCCGAAGACGCACAAAGGATTGCTAAAAAAGATCAAAACTTTACAGGTGATTTTTTATCGAACGAGTTCAGAGTAAAAAAGAAAAGTGGAGATGAAATATGGGTTGAGGCTCAATCCGTTATCAAAAGAGATGAGCAAGGTAATATTACTAGGTATGTTGGCGCGATAAAAGATATTACAGAGCTAAAAAATACTCAATTAAAACTTGAAGCTGAAAGAAATAATGCTCTTGAATTAGCTAAAGCTAAATCTCAATTTTTATCTAATATGACTCACGAAATAAGAACTCCACTAAATGGAATAATTGGACTCTCAGAATTACTTTTTGAAAAAATTAGTAACCAAAATAAAGAATTACTAGATGGCATAAATATGTCGGCCAATCACTTACTAAATCTAGTAAACGATATACTTGACTACAATAAGATTGAAGCAAGTGCGATGAAGCTAACACCTGAAGTTGTAAGTTTACCTTCTTTTTTAAATAGCTTTTCACTCATTTATGAACCACTTCTCGAACAAAAGAATAGTATTCAATTTAATCTTGTTACAGAAATGCATGGAGAAAACTTCTTTATTGATAAAACGAAGCTAAAACAAGTCTTAGACAATATTCTAGGCAACTCTTTAAAGTTCACCACAGAAGGTTCTATTGATCTTCATGTTTTACAAAAAAATGATCTTCTTGAGTTCACCATTACAGATACAGGAATTGGAATTCCTGAAAATAAACAAGATTCGATCTTTAATATATTTGAACAGATCGATTCAACACTCTCAAAAAATGTACATGGTACAGGACTTGGACTTGCCTTAACCAAAAAATTGATTGAGCTAATGGGTGGTGAAATTTCTATTTCAAGCCAATTAGGCTCTGGGACAAAGGTATCATTTACAATTAATGCGCCTATTACAAATAAAACGAACCCTGATCAACAAGAAACTCTTGAACAAAAAAACACAATAAGTACCAACGATATTAAGGTTCTCCTTGCAGAGGACAATCCATTAAATATTAAAATTATGGAAGCTCATTTCAAGGCTTTGGATATGAAGTTCACGCTTGCTAAGAACGGAGAGGAAGCAGTTAATTTATTTAATAATCATCAATTTGATCTAATTTTTATGGACATGCAAATGCCTATCATGGATGGAATAAGTGCCACTAAGATTATCAGAGAAAGTAACGGCACTAAACCTTTTATTGTTTGCTTTACTGCTAACAGTATCCAAGAAGAACAACCTCAACTTTTCAATTATTATTTGCAAAAACCCGTGAAAAGACAAAACTTGGTAGATATTTTTAATATTGTTCAAACTGAAAAAGAGCGTTGCAAAGTCTGAGTTGATATTCTTACAAGCTCCTCTTCCGAGCTATGGCCATAAATATTTTTTATATGCTTATAGATTTTTCCACTCTCAATCATGACTAAATTAATTTCAGCATTATACTTTTCGCCGATTTGAATAATTGTAATTCTACCTTCTAGGTGATCCATCAAACCATCGAACTTAATTATATATTCTCTTTCCATTTAATTCGTCACTTTTCCTATGCAAATGGGCATTTTTGAGTAAAAATAAGAAATACTTATACTTTAAATTTACTAGCATATCAAAAATGGAGAATCTGAATGTCGCGTTCCCAAAATTACTTTTTTTCTTCTGTAGGAAAAAAACAAATCATGTCCCTAACCGGTCTCGGCCTTGTAGGCTTCACTGCGTCACACCTCTTAGGTAACCTTCTTATACTTGTAGGAGCTGACGCATTTAATAAATACGCCCATACATTAACAAGCAATCCATTGATTTATGTAGCAGAAGCAATCTTATTAGCTATGTTTTTAACACATTTATTCTTGGCCATTTTTTTGAAGATCCAAAACAAAATGGCGCGACCAACCAATTATTTTGTAAAGGTTAAAACGGGCCGTGGTGAGACTTTTGCCTCGGCGACAATGCCTTATACTGGAATAATCTTATTGATCTTTATTATTCTTCACTTAATCAATTTTAAATACGGAACATATTATCCAACAACTTTAGAAGGAGAAGAAATCCGAAATCTCTATCAAACAGTTATAGAGTATTTTTCAAATCCTTGGTATGTAGTTTGGTATGTCTTTGCAATGGTTTCTCTTGGGATTCATACAAGTCATGGTTTCCATTCAGCGTTTCAGTCACTTGGTTTTAATCATGACAAGTATACGCCTCATATTAAATTAGCAGCATGTGCCTACGGTGTTATCGTAACTCTTGGCTTTTCTGTACTAGCAATTTATTCATACTTTCAAAATTAATTAAGGAGTTTATATATGGCCTTTAAATTAGATGCAAAAATACCCGAAGGACCAATTCAAGACAAATGGGAGCAGCATAAATTTAAATCAAAACTAGTTAACCCTGCGAACAAAAGAAAATACTCAGTAATTGTTGTTGGAACGGGTCTTGCTGGAGGCTCTGCTGCTGCTTCACTGGCTGAGCTTGGATATGATGTAAAGTCATTTTGTATTCAAGACTCTCCAAGACGTGCCCACTCCATTGCAGCTCAAGGGGGTATTAACGCAGCAAAGAATTATCCAAATGATGGTGATTCTGTTTGGCGACTATTTTACGACACTGTAAAAGGTGGAGATTATCGCGCCAGAGAAGCTAATGTCTATAGACTCGCACAAGTTGCTAATAATATTATTGATCAATGTGTAGCTCAAGGTGTTCCTTTTGCTAGAGATTACGGTGGTTATTTAGCAAACCGCTCTTTTGGTGGAGCACAAGTATCTAGAACTTTTTATGCAAAAGGACAGACTGGACAACAACTTCTATTAGGCGCTTATCAGTCCATGATGAGACAAGTTTCTAAAGGAAAAGTCTCTCTTTATACTAGAAAAGAAATTTTAGATATCGTCATCGTTAACGGTAAGGCTCGAGGAATAATCGCAAGAGACCTTGTTACTGGAGATGTCGAAAGACATGTTGCTGACGCTGTTATTTTAGCAAGTGGTGGCTATGGTAATGTTTATTATCTCTCAACAAATGCTATGGCATCAAATGTCGGTGCTGCTTGGAAAGCTTATAAAAAAGGTGCTGGATTTGCGAACCCATGTTACACGCAAATTCACCCAACTTGTATTCCTGTTTCAGGTGATCATCAATCAAAGCTTACTCTTATGAGTGAGTCCCTTCGAAATGATGGAAGAGTTTGGGTACCAAAAAATAAAGAAGATAAAAGACATCCAAATGATATTCCTGCTGAAGAACGTGATTACTACCTAGAAAGAATTTATCCATCTTTTGGAAATCTTGTCCCAAGAGACGTTGCTTCTAGAAACGCCAAGAATCAATGTGATGCTGGTAAGGGAGTTGGTGAGACAGGTCTAGCAGTTTATTTAGATTTTGGTGATGCGATCAAGCGCGAAGGACGAGACGCCATTGCAGCTAAGTACGGCAACTTATTTGATATGTACCAAAGAATTACCGATGAATCTCCTTATGAACAACCGATGAGAATTTATCCTGCTGTTCACTACACTATGGGCGGTCTTTGGGTAGATTATAATTTAATGAGTACTATCCCAGGACTCCATGTTTTAGGAGAAGCAAACTTTTCAGATCACGGTGCAAACAGATTAGGAGCTTCTGCTCTTATGCAAGGTCTTGCTGATGGGTACTTTGTAATTCCTTATACTCTAGGTCATTACTTTGGTTCGAATGAGCTTGAGTCAATTGACACTTCTCATGAAGAATTTGAGAAATGTGAAAAAGAAGCAACTGACCGTATTAATAAATTTTTAAGTATCAACGGCTCTAGAACTGCAGATGACTTCCATAGAAGCTTAGGCCAGATCATGTGGGACAACGTTGGTATGAGTCGTAATAAAGCAGGACTTGAAAAAGCAATTTCAGAAATTCAAGATCTTCGCCAACAATTTTGGAAAGATTTAAAAATTCCAGGAGAGAATGCCCAAGTTAATGCTGAACTTGAAAAAGCCGGACGCGTTGCTGACTTTTTAGAATTAGGTGAATTAATGGCACGTGATGCCTTAGAAAGAAATGAGTCTTGTGGAGGTCATTTTAGAGAAGAGTCTCAAACAGAAGAGAATGAAGCAAAAAGAGACGACGAGAATTACTGTCACGCTGCTGTTTGGGAATTTAAAGGCGATAACACAACTCCTGAACGTCATAGGGAAGAACTATCTTTTGAAAACGTTCCTTTAACTCAAAGATCATATAAATAGGGGCCATTATGAGCAAAACAATAAAAGTAAAACTGAAAATCTGGAGACAAAAGAATAGAAGCGAATCTGGTCACTTTGAAGACTATCAACTTGATACCGTTTCTACTGATATGTCTTTTCTTGAAATGCTAGATACTCTAAATGAAAAGCTTGTAATCGATAATAAAGAGCCGGTAGCTTTTGACCATGATTGCCGTGAAGGTATTTGTGGAATGTGTTCACTCATGATCAATGGACAGGCCCATGGCCCTGAAAAAGAAACGACGACATGTCAGCTGCATATGAGATCTTTTAAAGATGGTGACACAATTATAATAGAACCTTGGAGATCTAAAGCTTTCCCTGTTGTTAAAGATTTAATGACTGATCGATCAGCCTTTGACCGTGTAATTGAGGCTGGGGGCTATATCTCAGTTAATACAGGTAACGCTCAAGATGCAAATACACTTCCAATCTCAAAAGAAAATGCTGACCTTGCTATGGATGCTGCAACTTGTATTGGATGTGGTGCCTGCGTTGCGAGTTGTCCTAATGCTAGTGCTATGCTTTTTACTGCTGCGAAAGTATCTCAACTTTCACTACTTCCTCAAGGACAAGTTGAAGCTGACGAGCGTGCGCAGAATATGGTTGCTGCAATGGATTCAGAGGGATTCGGAAACTGCTCAAACCATGCAGAATGTGAAGCTAGTTGTCCAAAAGGGATAAACCTATCTCATATTGCTAGAATGAATAGAGATTTTTTAAGCTCAAAAATTAGAAAATAATAAGACTAGGCGTCTTTAACTTTAGGCGCCTATATATCATTTAAGTTGAAGCTATTATTTTTTCGGTTGCACTATCACTTTCGGCAACAGCTTCGTTCAGATTACGGTTTAGAACAAAATTGGCTTGGTGCTCTGGTTTATGGATTTACTCGGATTAGTCGGTAATCGGAAAGTTCAACAACTTAAAGGTCCCTATCTTCTTGAACAACTCGTAGTTATAAGACCACTACTTTCAGTATACTGCACTTTTGATTTTCTATAACCTTTAGCGCATTTAAATCTATTTGAAATTTCATAGTAACTATCAAGACTTGAAACTCTTAAACACTGCTTATACATAATTCCAGAGCGATCAATTTTAATTAGTCCCGCAGTGAAACCGTGGGCCTTATTACATGAAAACTGTAAACTGGCCTTATAAGAATCTCCTATCTTATTTGGAGCAAGACAAATTTTCATAAGTCCATATCCATCTTCGAGCATCATACCTTCAATCAAGTTTCCGCAAGATGCCATCGAATGAACAATGATGCTTCCATTAAATCTTTGGTGATTTCTAGCACTAGCTGTAAGTGCCCAAAATAAGGTTAAAATTATTGGCAAATATTTCATTTTTAACGCCTTGTTTAAAATTCGCGCGGAATATACACCCAAATCAAATAATACTCAGCATTTATCGTAGTACTATGTACTTTTTACAAAGCAATTTGTAGAGTCGTTTTGTGGAAATTTACTCTGAAACAACACATCTTTTTACCAAGCGTTGTACAGCTTATTTGAAGCAGATTATTCAAAACGAGTTAGGCCATCAGGTAAATAGATCCCGCTTCGTTATCAACCAAGTCTCATACCCTATTCAAATTATTGTCTTCCAAAAAAACTCCCCTTTGGCTTATTTTGATCCTGAGTTTTATAGAATTTGCATGAATTCAACGCTTATCTACCAAGTCAAAGAATCAATATTAAAAGATATATTAAGGCATGAATTGGCCCATTATATTTGTTATATAGAAAATCCAAACAATTATTTCAAAGCACATGGAAAAGAATTTAAAGAGATTTGTAAAAGGTATAATTGGCGTGAGGAAGTCCTTCGCGCATCAATGAATATTGAAATTGAAAACAAATTAAGACATGGTGAACTAGAATCTGAAAAACTTATATCGCGAGTCAAGAAACTTCTTAATCTAGCACAAAGCTCTAATGAACATGAGGCGCAACTTGCAACAATAAAGGCCAACCAATTATTATTAAATCATCAGATTGCAAAACTCGACCTTGATCAAAGCACTGTTTATGTAACAAGACTTTTAAAATCAAAAAAGAATAATGCAAAACTTCAATCGATTTATGAAATACTACAACACTTCATGGTAAATACAGTTATTCGTTATGGTACATCTGCAGTTTATCTTGAAGTCTCTGGTAGTAAAGAAAATATCGAGCTAGCAGAATATGTCTGTAATTTTTTAGACTGTAAGTTTGAACAATTATGGAAAGAATCTTCCCTCAAAGGACTAAAAGCAAAAAACTCTTTTTTTCTTGGAATTGCCAAAGGCTATGATCAAAAGTGTCTCAAAATGAAAACTGAAAACTTTGATTCAAAAGCACTCATCCAAGTTAAGCAAGTACTAACCAAACAATTTCAAATGGTGTATAAAAGAACAGCAAAGATTGCAAATAAGCGTGATTTTTCACAAGATGCTTTTCAAGCTGGGGTAAATAAAGGAAGAGATCTGACTATCAATCAGGCGATAAAAAACAAGAATGCCTTGCTTAGGCTAATAGGAAATTAAAATGGATAATTTTACTTATTATAACCCTGTTCAAATTTACTTTGGGGAAAAACAGGTAAAGGCGCTCCCTAAACTTGTGTCCAATTATGAAAATATCCTCATTATTTATGGAATGGGCTCAATAAAAAAAAACGGAATCCTAGAACAAGTAAAAACAGAACTGAAAGATAAAAATACTTTTGAGTTTTCAGGAATCGGTGCTAATCCTAGGCTTGAACAAATCTCTGATGTTTTTGATTTAATCAAAAAAAATCAAATTGATTTTTTACTGGCAATAGGCGGCGGAAGTGTTATTGATGCGACTAAATTTATAAGCGTTGCCACCTATCATCCTGATGATCCATGGAAGATTTTAAGTGAAAGACAAAAAATTCAAAAAAATATAGACTTTGGCTGCGTACTAACCCTTCCAGCAACAGGCTCTGAATCAAATGCTTTCTCTGTCATTTCCAAAGGAGATGAAAAATTAGGCTTTGGAGGAGATCCTCGGCTTTATGCAAAGTTTGCAATTTTAGACCCAACTTACACTTATTCTTTGCCACAAAAACAACTTGCTAATGGAATCGTAGATGCCTATGTCCATGTTTTAGAACAATACCTAACAGTGCATAATGAAGCTCATATTCAAGACATGTATGCACTTTCAGTTTTAACTGTCTTACAAGATATTGCTGATGATGTTCTGAACAAACAAGAATATCATTCTCGCGCTAACTTTATGTGGGCCGCAAACCAAGCACTAAATGGACTGCTGGGAATGGGGCAAGTACATGACTGGTCAACTCATATGATAGGCCATGAGCTTACAGCGCTTTATAATATTGACCATGCAAGAACACTTGCAATTATTCTTCCTGCTGTAATGGAAATTCAAAAAGATAAAAAACAAAATAAATTAATTGAATATGGGATGGCCATATTTAATGAAAAGGATATTGATTTAATTATCAAAAAAACAAAACAATTTTTCGATTCATTAAATGTTCCAACAACTCTTAAAGCTTATAACATTGACCGATCTGACTTTCAAAAGATTGCAAAACAGGTACGAACTCATATCCCTGTTAATATTGGGGAACATAAAGATATTGATGAAGCAAAGATTATCCAAATCCTAGAGAGGGCCTATGAATAGTAAAAGTATATTAATAACGGGTTGTTTACTCTTAGGCGTTGCTGTTGCCTTGGGAGCTTTTGGGGCCCATGGCCTGCAAAAACATTTATCACTAAAAGAACTGAACACATTTCAAACAGGCATTCGTTATCAGTTCTATCATAGCTTTGCTATTTTATTTGCAGGTTTAATTTCATTACATAAAGTGAAAGTTCAATCTAGTGTTTATTGTTTTTTGATTGGAATTCTTCTTTTTTCAGGAAATTGTTATCTCTACGCGATAACCAAAATCAAATTCATAGCAATGATAATTCCTATTGGAGGAGTGGCCTTCATTATCGGATGGCCTATGCTTGCTAAAAATATTTATAAGGACCTTAAATGAAATACTTTTTAATACTTTTCATCTTCCTCGGATGTACACAGAAATATAAAACTTTTCATGTCATAGATAAGAAAAATTTTGACCCAGAAAATCCTCAAACTCCTATAACCAAAAAGCTAATCAGGGGACAAAAAAATATTGAAGAGTTTTGTACAGGCCAGCTTTTTTTCTTTTCTAATGCTAAAAAGGAATCAGATCAATACCTTCAAAGACTAGTAGCATACTCATGTCCTCAAAAAGAATACTTATTAGATGCAAAGCTGACTGAAACTTGGTGGACCACGATTATTTATTCAAGATCTTGCGTTGAATTGATTAGCTATTGTCCTCGTTAGACATTTGTCTTATCTGAACCGTAAATTACTTTATGTTGCTGCAAGATAACTCTAAATGGAATAGAAGATTCTTGGGCCCAAGTTAAAATATCTTGAGTCCTCTGGATTGCATTGGTCTCTTTTGGCTCGTAACATGGTGTTAAAACCCAAGGAATTTCAAACTTATTCGAACTTTCAATTGAATCAAATAAATCACAAACCATTTTAAAGTCTTTCTCATCTTGAATAACTGATTTAATCTGAGACTTTCCCTTATACTGCTCTATTAATTTCAACAAAGGTCTATGATTAAATTTTACAGAAGTTGATGGTGTCTTAATATCAAAGTTTATAAAATCAATTTTATCAAAAATTTTGTCCACAACTCTTGTTCCTGCCGCCTCAATCGTTACAGTAAAACCTTTAGTCTTTAAAATATCAACTAAATCAATTACTGCTGACTCATGCTTTGGATGAAGAGGATCGCCACCTGTAATAGCAACTCTTTTAGTATTTCCCAAAGATAGTTTTTCAATTTCCTTCAGGACAAAATCTTGTGTCAAATAAGTCCCTTGTTCAAAGTCCCAAGTTTCTTTTGAGTCACAATTAATACAACCTATATTACAGCCTTGAAAACGCACAAAAATCTGTGGTGTTCCAACCCAGACCCCTTCGCCTTCAGTACTTTTAAAGATCGAATGTATGTTTAATAAATTGTTCAAAATATTCCTAATAACTTTTAGCGCATTGATTTATCACTTTCTAATCAATTTTTAAATACTTATCTATAAGTTTTACACTTAGCGTTGCATCGATTTTCAATCCATTTCAAAGATGTCATACTAATAAAAAACAAATCTAAGAGGAAATTATGAAGTTTTTTGTGATTTTTTTAATACTTTTAAGTAGTTGTAATCCACCGACTCCAAACAGAATTGAGAAGAAGGGAGACAAAGAAGAAAAAAGTAATCCTGAGCTTAACCCATCAGTTGCAAAACTCTCTGACCTTTTGCCATCTCAATCTTTTAGAAATAGAGGAACAACTCAAAGAACATATATTCAAGAACTCAAAGCGCTTCAAAACGATACCAATGATGTAAATTATCGTTATATACCGGGAGATTTTGATCACGATGATAATATTACCCCATTTTCTGCCCAATTAAATAATTGCGGTGAGAGTGATGATATTTCAAAGCTAGATCAAAGAATTGAGCATTGCGCTCTGAAAAATCCAGGAAGTTATTTATGGCGTGGGAAAACTAATGGAATCGCCGGCGAGGGAGATTGGAGACTTGTACTTAAAAATAATGAAATCACTATAATGCAAGATATGAGAACTTCACTTTTATGGACCAGCGCAATTGCTGAAACGAATTGGCCTAATGCAAGTGGTAGATCAGAAGTGGCAACAGATCATATCTGTACTACAGCTACAATCAAGTTTTTGAATCAAAAACAAGTTCATTGGAGACTTCCAACCCGTGCTGAGTTTTTACAAGCCGACATCAATGGCTCAAGATTTGTATTACAGGACCGTGCTCAAAACTACTGGACGGCAAACTCTTATGATGAAGACCAAGCTTGGGTAATATATCTTCAAACAGGGGCCTTAAACTTAATGGATAAAACTGAGGATATTGCTGTTCGATGTATTGGTTACCCTCTACAATAATAATATGTCCCATTGGAACGAATTAGAAAAACTAGAACAAATAAAAAATGCCATTAATAATCCTCATTATAATTTGAGAGAACAAACCATTTCACATATTCAAATTAAAATTGATGAAAATATCAAAACAGGACTTTTTATCCCTGATAAACAAACTCCTCATCTTTGGTATACAAATAAGCAAACATATAGAGCTATGAAAAAAGATATTTTTGCACTGGAAACACCTGAAGATCTTGAAGAAAAATATCAATGTTATTCATGCAGCACTATTTTAGATTTACAATACTGGCTTCATTGCCCTTATTGTGAAAGCTCTATTAAGAAATAACTATGATTGCTGTTCAAAAATTTGATTCAATTTGCCAAGTAGAAGAAGAGTTTATTCCTGATATTGAAAGTCTTCTGATCAATGAAGTACCGAATTTTCAATACCTTATTGACTTGGAATCATCTGCAAGCGACAAAGTATTTTATAATAGCTTTGTTTTTTTTGGACCTCATGGAAATATACCAATTGGCTTTGCAGTTCTAAAGATATCAAAAGAAAAAGAAAATAATTTTTTTCAAAAGCTTTTAAAAAAATCTTCCTCACCTTTTAGTACCACTATGACTTGGGAAATTCCTAGTGCTAGTAAAACTGGTGTTGTTTATGATCCCAATTATCAACATGATATGAGTGAGGCAATTTTAGACTTATGCCAAGAATATAATAAGCGTGATTATGTCGATGATCTTTATTTCAAGGGGCCTATCGAAATGGTAAACTCTTTAAAACCAATAGGGACCATTCAGATAAAGAACAAAGCCCTAGGTTTTCGGAAAAATTATTCTTCCTATCAAGAATACTTGAACTCTTTAGCTCCAGATATTAAAAAATTAATTAAGCGCTCTTGGCAGGTTTTAAAAGAAAATTTTGAATACGAAAATGAAGAATACCTAGAACTAGACTCAGAAATGATATCTCAGTGCTCAAAAGCTATAAAAAAACGAGTTAAAGTTTTTCAACAAAATCCTCTTCTGCAAAGATTTATCGTTCTAAGAGATGGTATTTTCCCAGGGCTAATCATCCCTGTATTAAAAAAAGACTCCACATATTTTTACGATCTCATTGCTTTAGATCAGTCTCTACCTGAGTCTATCGGACATCAACTTGCTATACTTCAAACTTGTACTTTAAAAGATACAGAACTTTATTATCTAGGTAGTGAAACCTCTCATCGCCATCTGATAAATATTGGACATCAATCTATCGAACAAATGGTTATGACATGCTAGATTTTGATCTCATTTATAAGATCACCCATTCTTTTTATGAGAAAGCAGTTGGAGATATTTTTATTGGTTATCACTTTAGAGTTATAGAAGACTTTAATCAGCATATCCCGAGAATCGCCAGGTTTTGGTTGTTACAATTAAATGGTGAGATTAAAGATAAAAATGATCTACCTTATAAGCTTTTAGAGGTACACCAAAAACTCCCTCTCAAAAGAGGAGAAATCAATCGATGGGAAATTTTATTTACAGAAACTCTGGAAGAATTTAAGAAATCAAAAGAAATCAATGATATTCAGTATCAACAATGGCTGGATAAAATAGCCTCAATGAAAGAAAAGATTACTCAACAAGCTTTGCGTTGAAAGTTTTTTTCACAAATCTTTCCAGTATAGGCTCTCCTCTGACATCATCAAAAACCCAGTTTTTAATATGGTATCCTCGAATTGCAACCGCGGACTTTTTGGCATTTTCAGGTTTCTCATATTCTAGAGCGATCATCTCAAGGCCTTTGACTTCAACTTTATGGCCATTTTGGCAAGCAGGTTTATAACTAGCACAATTAACAATTGCAGTACCAATACTTTTTGGAAGTATCAGCCGCATATTCGGATCAGCGTTTTTGGCCATATCAAAGATTTGTCTTCGAGTATAAATATTATCTTGTTTTGATGTACACGAAAAAGTCAGTAAGAATAAAATAAATAACTTCATAGAGTTATTTTAACCCAAAGCTATTTTTTATACAATTTTGATCTTTTGGTCTGCTTTACTCTTTTAGTTTTTGTTTTAGCTGTTTTAGGCTGCTTACTTGTTTTTTTCATCTTACTTTCAATCATATCAAGATCTACATCAGATTGCTCTTTGATAACCTGATTGATAAGAGTTATCAGCTTACTATCATATTCAGTTATCAAGTTAAATACTTGTCCAGCTTTACCGGCACGGCCTACTCTTCCCACTCTATGCATATAATATATCGCTGTCTTAGGAAGACCATAATTAAAAACCCACTCTAAGTCTTTTACATCAATTCCTCTTGCAGCAACATCACTGGCCAACAAAACTTGAGCCTTTTTATTTACAAATGATTTAAGATTTAATTCTCTTTGCTTTGCTTCGAGTCCACCGTGAAGAACCCTATACTTTAATTTTGGTAATGAAGATTCAAGAAACTTCTCGAGCTCAGTTATTTGATTTTTTTGATTTACAAAAATGATTCCACGTCCTTGTGCTGTTTTTTCTAAAAATGCCTTGAGTAAAGTGTTTTTTTCACTAACTCTTGCTTGAATATTGAAAGTCTCTACTTTTTTCCGCTGTACTTTATCTTCGCCCAGTAAAACTTTTTCTAGTTTTAGTTTTCTAAATTTTTCTTCAAAGAATAACTCCATCTGCTTTGATAAGGTAGCTGTGAAAAATGAGATATTAGTCTCACTAAATTCAACATGGCGTAAAATCCCGTTTACATC
Source organism: uncultured Oligoflexia bacterium (assembly GCA_950061135.1). Lineage (GTDB taxonomy): Bacteria > Bdellovibrionota > Bacteriovoracia > Bacteriovoracales > Bacteriovoracaceae > CATLVU01. Next base: position 1,675 of record CATLVU010000040.1, on the reverse strand, counting down.
TTTCATAAAGCCCATATCAAACAATTGATCAGCCTCATCGAATACCAAAGCTTTTAATTGCTTAAAACTTATACTTTTATTTTTTAAACCCCTTTCTAGTTTTGTAGGAGTCGTTACTAGTACTTCATAAGAAAATGACTTTAAAGCATTGGGCTTTTGACTTGTTGATCCCAGCATCCTTACTCTTAGCTTTACATGGTGAGCAAGAGATTTAAATACCTTTGTAATTTGCGTTGCTAACTCTTTGGTAGGACTAATAACGACTAAATACGGAGCGGATTTGTCGGTCATTGGACCCGACTCATCCTCAATCAGCTTAATTTTTTCACTAAGAGGTAATGCATAAGATAAGGTCTTACCAGTTCCAGTTTGCGCTCTACACACTAAGGACTTATCAGCTAATAGAAGAGGGATTACTTTTTTTTGAACTAAAGTCGGAGTTTTAATATCTAATTCTTTATAAAATGGATTAAAATCTTCATCAATCCCAAGTTTCTCAAATGGGTTCATATAACCGCCTTAGTTTGTATACTATCAAGTGAACATTATTATCCATTGTATTTATCACGAAATTTATTAAAATAAACAGGTCAAATCTAAAGAAAGGAAAATTCTCTATGAAAAAACTGTTACCTATTGCTCTTATGCTCATGTCGAGCTCTGTTTGGTCAATTTCAATCTCTGTAACAACTACTCAATGTGGTGGTGGATTAAGTACGAGCCAATGTGATGATTTGGAAGCTGAAGCAGAAACATCTGCAAATTCAGATCTACCAGACGTTTCTCTTGGAAAATACGCAGAAGGAATTTCTAATGCTAACGGCTTTGCCTATAAAGGCTCAACATCTGAATACGCTGATAAACTAGAACTTATGAGTTTGAAAATCTCAGGAGGAGTTGCTTTTGCTGGAGATTTAAATGAACCGGAAGAAGCTGACGGATTTGGAGTTGGTGGTGCTGTAACTGCTGGTTTAAACCTTGATATATTACCAATTGATAAAGTAGGACCGATTGAATTATCAAAACTAGACCTATTCTTTACCTTCATGAGCTATGACGTTGATCAAGATCAAGGTGATTCAAATGTAGAAGGCTCTATTTCAGCATTTGGTGCCTTTGCTAGATACCCACTAGTTGAGTCTAAAAGTATCTTAGGTGGATATTTAGTAGAATGGGGAGGAGTACATCTACATACTGGTTTTATGCAATCAAAAATGAAAGTAGAAATGACTCAAAGTTTTGAAGACCAGGATTTTGAGGATGATTCAAATGACCCAATTATTCTTTATGGCCAATTTACAGATGGTTCGGCGAACTTCACAATTGATTCTTCAATTACAACGATTCCGGTTGAATTATCTACATACTTAAGACTAGGTTATGTTTTCACGCTATATGGTGGTGTGGGATTTGATTACCAAATGGGTAGTACAGATGTTGACTTTGGAGCTGATGGTGACTTAGAAGGTGGTACAAGCGAAGGTTCAAGTGATTGGCGTGCAGATGTTGATGTAAGCGATGACAACAACGGAAAGCCAACTGCAACAAATACTAGAAGCTTTGTTGGTCTTCAATTTAATGTTCCTTTTGTTAGACTTTATGCCCAACTTAATAAGGGCCTTGGCTCAGACTTAGTAGGTACAAACCTTGGTTTAAAAATTATTTACTAAATTTT
>CATLVU010000039.1 GCA_950061135.1 uncultured Oligoflexia bacterium | reverse complement strand
TTTGAAAAGTATAATTGGAAGTCTCAAACGAAATGTAAGGACATCGGTTTTAAGTCTTACGGGAAGACTCCATTAAATCATCATCTTATCTACACTCAATTTCCTAAAAGAACTAAAAAAACATATCAAAATACAACCTTAGTTTTATGTGGTGTCCACGGAGACGAAATAACACCTGTAAAATTCTGCTTTAACCTCATTGATAAACTTAAATTAAATCCTCAAATTTTAAGCAATGAAAAAGTTATCATTGCTCCTTTAGTCACAACTGATTCATTCTTTATCGATAAACCTACCCGGCAAAATGCAAATAAAATTGATATAAATAGAAACTTCCCTACTAAAGACTGGAATTATAAAGCGGAAAAACTTTGGAAAACAAGATATCATAAAGACCCTAGAAGATATCCTGGGGAAATTGCAGGTTCTGAAATAGAAACTAAATTTCAAATCTACTTAATTACAAAATATAAACCGCAAAAAATCATCACTGTTCACGCACCATTAAACTTAATTGACTATGATGGCCCTACTATTAAACAATTCAAAGGCAAAGGAGCAAATAGCCTTCTTAAAAATATGAGTTCCAAAACAGGTTATCGTATAATTGATTACCCATTTTTTACAGGAAGTCTTGGGAATTGGGCGGGGAATGAATTAAAAGTACCGACATACACTTTAGAACTACCTGATACAAACTATAAAAAAGCAGATTATTATTTTGAACAATTTTACTCCTCATTAATTTCTGCAATACATTTAAATTTACATGAGCACTAATCTCATTTCATGCTACTTTATTGGGTTATCAGCCTCTTTTATCAGCTATAATGTTGATACTCATATTGCCATCCCTTTTTTTAACGGTATTGCTACAACTGTGGCCTATCTGTATACAAGATATTCTAATCGTTATAAAAAACAGCTTCTAGCTTTATCTGTTGTAGCGGCTATTTTATTTTCTTTCATTCCACCTATTGAGAAATTTTTTGTTCTTTTTTTTGTACCATTCATTTTAATTTACAATCATTCTAAAATAAGTTTACGGTCAATTCCTTTTGCAAAAATATTTCTTATTTCATTTTGTTGGAGCTACTTAGTTACCGTTTTTCCTAATGGTACAATTGATTTTAAAAAATTCTTAGAGTTTTATATGTATATTTTTATCTTATGCATTCCTTTTGATATTAAAGATCAAGAGTACGATAGGTTATTTTCAATTAAAACAATACCGATGATTATTCCAGCGCAATTAAAGATTTTCGCTATTTTGATATTACTTGTGCTCCATTATTCTCTATTTATTAATAGCGGGGAAAGTATCAATTACTTTATTATTCACTCCTTAATTGTTTTTTCGGCGGTGATCTTAAGTAGTAGAATTAAAAAACATTTTTTTTATGTACTCTTATTAGATGGAAGTATCTTTCTTCGAGGGCTGTGGCAGTTTTTTTAGAATAAAAAACGGTATCCAGCAAATAATTGATAGATACATATACATTTTATCCCCTCCTAGAAACAAATAACCTAAACTTCCGATTAATGGCCCAATCACTCTACCTAGGGATCCCATTGATCTAAAACGTCCTAGATTAAGGCCATGATGTCCTTCTTTACTATACATAGTATTTAAGGAGGTCATTGTCGGGATACAAAGACTTGATGCGATCGCAAGAAAAAGAAGTGACAAATATAATCCCAGTGTACTCGAGAAAAAAGATAATCCTAAAAATCCAGGAACTAATAATGACAGGCCTATTAGACTCATCTTTAGCTCTCCAATGCTATGGGCCCTTCTTCGAACGAAACCGCCTTGGACCACAATTAAAATAAACCCAATATACACAAACATTAAAGCATTATCATGTGAGCGATAAGAAAGTCTTTCAAATGCTGCAAATGTTAGGGTGAACTCCATCGCACTAAAAAGTACAATAAATATAAAATACGAGTAATTAATTAGACTAAGGCTTTTGTCTGAGACAGGCTTAAGTAGCTTTAAAGGATTAATTATTTTTTTATCAGAATTATTATTATCAAGCTTATTTGTCTCTTCAAACTTAAAATAAATAAAAACAATATTAATGAATGAAAGCAATGAAGCGACCAATGCAACTGCGGAAAACTTGTGCATATAAGGCATTACTTCAAATGATACTAAAGAAAAAATACCTCCTAATGCAGGTCCTAAAATAAAACCTAGAGCAAATGCAATACCTACAAATGCCATTCCTTTTGACCTATTCTTCTCATTTGTGACATCAGAGATACAAGCTGTGGCCACAGATATATTGCCGCTCATCAGCCCCGACAAAACTCTCGACAATACTAAAACAGTGAAGGAAGCGCTAAAAATCCAAACAACATAACTAAAAAAAGTCCCCATGAGAGTAATTTTGAGTACTGTCTTACGTCCTATCTTATCAGAAAGATTTCCCCAAAATGGTGAAGAAATATATTGAAGTAAAGAATAGATGGCCCCAATAATACCGCCAAACAATACAATTAACTTAAATCTTCCAAAGTCAGAATCTATATCTCCGATAAGATTAATAATAAAACTTAAAAGAAAATTATTTCTATCTGTTTCTAGGTAATAATCAATTAAATCTGGAAAAAGTGGAAAAATAATTGAGAATCCCATCAAATCGACGAAAAGAATTAAAAACACAGATTTAATAGTACTTATTGCTTTAGGGCCTAATTTGTCCGACATATATTAACCTTTGCTTTAAGATATTGTCTGTTTTAAGGATATTTAGTATCTTGGGCTAATAATAAGTATAAAGGTCAACTATGCCAACACAAAATAAAGAACTAGATCTCAAACTATTAGGGAATTCTCAAACTGATTACCCTACAAAATATGACCCTAAGGTTTTGGAGTCATTTGATAATAAGAACCCAAACTCAGAAGCATGGACAAGCTTTATTTGCACTGAATTTACATCATTATGTCCCAAAACAGGACAGCCTGATTTTGCTAGAGTTTATATTAATTATGTTGCTAATAAAAAAATGGTTGAAAGTAAGTCATTAAAAATTTATCTGTTTAGCTTTCGTAATCATGGAGACTTTCATGAAGATTGCATACAAAAAATATGTAATGACCTAAATAAACTTATGAAACCACATTTCATAGAAGTAATTGGAGAATTCACGCCTAGAGGTGGTATCACAATATATCCCTATGCCAGTAAATCTTCTAGCTCTGCAAAATACAAAAAATTAAAAGAAGCTAGATTTATGAACTACTCTCCAGGCAAGTACACAATGAGTTTAAATAAAATTTACTAAAGGATTAATATGTTTGGATTAGGTACAACTGAAATTATTGTTATCGCTTTTGTTGTTGTTTTACTTTTTGGAGCAAAGAAACTCCCTCTACTAGGAAGATCGATGGGAAGTGCTATAACTAACTTCAAAAAAGGTCTTAAAGACGATAGCAAAAATAATGACAACGAAGAAGAAGATAAAAACGCATAAAAAAAAAGGGGGGCTCCTGCATTACCCCCCTCTCTTTTTGGCATCCTTGCCACATTCAGGTAACTTCCTGTCACCTACACTTTTATTATAGCCAGACAATAAATTAAAAAAAAGTATTTTTTTTAAATGGCAAAGTTTTCCTTTTTATCCGACAAGATCAGTCGGCTCATTTTTAAGAACATTGAATTATTAGTTGAAGAATATTACGTCTTTAGTGATACTATAAGTGATCCAAATCTTTATAACTAAAGGATTTTACATTGTTATTTCGAAGAAAAAAGAAATTACGATCTTTCACCTATTTTATACCTGCCCCTCCCAGTAGAAAAATAGGTTATAGAGAAAAAGAGCTAGATACTATAATAAACCATATTTTAAATAATGGTTTCAGCATAAAAAAAATGCAAACAACAACAATTTCAAATGAAAAAATGTCTGGCGTCTGGGTATTTCTACTTCTACTGCCACTAAGGGCCGATTGCAATGATTCAATCCTTGATTTTGAATATAGTGAGATTGTAAACAAAGAAAATGATAGCAAAGAACTTGAAATTTCATATGAAGAATAAGCTTCTATTATTAATTTTTATCATTGCTGTTTCCTGTTCCACCAAGTTAATAGAATCACTTGAACCAAAACATTCTTATAAAGTGAAGCCCAATATTAAGCAAATGTATTGCCCGGTCGATAGTAATTTTGCACTTAACAATGACAACAAAGAATCTCAAAGACTTTTTTATCAATTTCTAAATAAGGTTACAAAATATTACAAACTTGAATTCGTAGATAAGTCAGTGCTTTGGAGTTTATACCAGATGAATCTTAGACCTGACATAGCTTCACCATATTCCTCGGCTCAATTTATTATTAAAATAAATAACAAAGATTATTATTTCAATAGTATAAAAAAGAAAAAAGACTCTCTCCCCTTTATACATGGGCTCGACTTTATATTAAAAAACTTTCAATCGAAATATGGACTAAATGAATTAATATCCCTTTATCAAGAAAATTTCACAAAACCCTCTATCGTCAATGAAAACTTTGCTAAGTTCTTAAGAGATAATCGCAAAGATCTAGAAACAAACAATTATTACAAGAAAGCTTACCTGAGGGGCGAAGAGGTTTTAAAAGAGGGCGAGATTATTCCTAAAATTAATTATAAGAAACTTTACAACCATTACCAAAAAACAAAATTATCCCTAGGTAATTATAAAGTGATAGATAAATTATACTCCTCCAAAGAGAAAGGAGTTTCCTGTAATCAAAAAATAGATTTTCAAAAGAAAACCCCCAATATACTTCCAAAAGCAATTTCTTCTTATCAGTATGGATTAAGTGAGAATGTTAACTCTTTTATTGCTTCAACTTCTCTCGCAAAGATTAGACCTGAGAACACAGGAGACATTTATTTCAATGGAACAAGTAGTTTTGCAAGGACTAGTATTTGCAAGTTTGACAAAAACTGGATTCTAATCAGCAATAGCAGAGATACGACACAGCATATGATCCATCTTGTAGAATATGGAATATTAAAAGACAAAAACATTGAGCAGTATAAAGAGTTAATAGACTATCCAAGACATATTTTTTTAAAAAACCCAAACAGGATTATTTTTGAATCAACAAGAAGTCATCGGGATCAAGTAGATGCGCTCAACAAGCTTAATATTCCAATCTATAGCGCTAAGGAAATTGCCCATATCAATTTATTAATCACCCAAAAAAAACGACCAAGATATATTCTAGATACTCGCAGTAAAGAACAAATTTCATGTAAATAAAAAAGGGCCTAAACTAGGCCCTTTTTATTTTAATTATTTTTTTTAATTTTAATACTCAACAATTTTTCCTAAACCATTAAGAAAGATCGTTGAAGACTGGCTATTAACTTGAAGAGGAGTCGAAACTTCGTAATCAAGAACTAATAGAGCACCTGCCACAGCGTCTTCATCTGTTCCCTGATTCATTATAGTTTGAACCTTAAATGATGCATTTAGTTTCCAGCCCCATTTTACATCAATTGAAACCGGCTTTATTATAGCTCCTGTAATAAAGTTTCCTTTACCTTGATAGCTACCTCCATAAGAAAAGATAACCATATAATCTAAACTAACAGTCGATACGCCCATATAGTTTTTGAAACGAACTCTATACTTTCTAGCTTTTGGAGTTTCCCAATTATCTAAGTCCATTGCTCTTATTGAGTTATCTGCAGTCTTAGGTAGCACGCTTACAGGCTCAGCGATATTAAGTTCTAAAACAGGCTTACCTGCTTCAACTACCTTGTAAACCTCTTTACCAATAGCAATTAATGTTTTAGTTGCCATTAAAACCTGAGGTAAATTTTTTGTTACCGGCTTATTATTAATAGCGTTCATTAAATCTGAACTCATTTGTGCTCTATTAACTGGCTTTTCAAATTCTTCGCCATTAGCATTCTCAATAACTTCAACTGTCTCTACTTCGTGCAAAGTTTGAAATTGATCTGAATAAACATTCTGAGCTTGCGTCACTCCAGAAGTTAATAATAAAAAGATACAAACTAAATTTTTCATCCACTCTCCCTGTTTAGTGTTGTGAAGTTTTTACACAATACTTTTTTAGGTGACAATAACCTTTAATAAAAAACTAAGTAAAATTTTCTTACATTTCTCTGTGCGCAATAAGCTAAAAATTAATATAAATGCTTAATTTAATTGCACTTCTAATATTAATAATATAATTTACTGCTAAATTTTAAATAAGTTCTACTTTGAAAAAGTATTAGAACTGCTAATAAACGCAAGGAGCAAACGTGAAGTCCGTTATTTTGATTGTCTCATTATTATTTTCTATTTCTTCGAATGCAGCTTTAACAATCTCAACATATAATATTAGAAATTTTGACTATGATTCACGTTCTCATACACCAACAAATAAAGCTCACTTAGTTTCTTATTTAAAACAATTACAATCAGACTTATTGGCAGTTCAAGAGATTAACAACACTCGAATGTTTTCAGAAATGATAAATAAACATTTCTCATCATATAAAACAAGCTTCACAGAATGTGGAGGAGCACACGGACAGAAACTCGGCTTTGTCTATAATAGTGAAAAGCTTGAATTGCTTAGCTTTTATGAAGATGGAAGAACCTCAAATCCAAATGATCCACAATTTCCTTATTGTAATAATGGAGGTTCTCGTCCTCTAGCTATTGCTAAATTCAAAATAAAAGACAGTAATGAAGTTTTTGTGGCCATTTCTCTGCATTTAAAGTCAGGTGGAAATCACAAATCAATCAAGAAAAGATTTAAGCAATTGGCGATTGTATCAAATGTTCTTCAAGACCTAAAAAGACAAGGAGTTAATAATCATGTCATTATGGGTGATTTTAACTCAACTGAATACATAAAAAAAACAGAGCATTATAAAGCTTTTAAGCAGTTTTTGAACGAAAATAGTCTGATTAACACAACAACTGATATTAAATGTTCCTCATATTGGTGGGGAGGAGTTAATGATCAAAAATTATACCCTTCAATTTTAGACCATATTCTTATTTCTAAAAACTTTTTATTAAATAAGTCTTCTACCTCTGCATCGATGGGACATTGTAAAAAACTGCAATGTAAAGTTTCAAATGAAAACACTATGGGTATAGGCTACGATGAAGTTAGTGATCATTGCCCACTTACAACTAAAGTTAAATAAGCTATAATAAAGCAATGAAGTATTTAAGTTTTGACATTGAAGCAACAGGTCTTGAAGATCATGATTTAATCATAGAGTTTGCAATGGTTCCATTTGATGCAAATTCGAGAAAAATCGAAACAACTTTACAAAAACATTTCTATATAAAATGCCCCAGTTTTGAGCAATTAAAACCGAAACTAAACTCTTGGGTTATAGAAAATAATAAAGAACTTATTACTACTGCCCATGAAGAAGGAATTAATCTTTTAGATTTTAAAAATCAGATGCAGGAATATTTAGAATCTTCAGAGGTTAAAAATTATTTCAATAATCAAAAGATCGTTTTATTTGGAAAGTCTCTTAGTGCCATTGACCTTCCTTTTATGAATAGAGACCTTGGAAGAGAATGGATGACAAAATATTTTCATCACAGAAATCTTGATTTATCTTCATTTTGCTATGGCCTAATTGATGCAGATATTCTTCCAGAAGGAATGGATTCAGGTAATAAGCTTATGCAATACTTGAATATGGGTGAAGTCTGTCACACGGCACTTGAAGATGCCATTAATACAGTAAAAATGTATTTTAAAGTTTTAGATATTTGTAATAATAAAGCTTAAATCAATTTCTATTTGCAACTCTTTTTCTCAGATCTGGAAAATAAACTAATGGATTATAGTTTTTATTTCTTTTGCGAATTTCAAAATGTAAATGCGGCCCAGTTGAACGGCCTGTACTACCAACCTTACCTATAACTTCGCCTTGTGAAACTTTTTGACCACGTTTAACAAAATGCCTACTGTTGTGAGCATAAACTGAATGATATCCATTTTTATGATCAATTATTATTATTTTTCCATACCCTCGCATTGAACCGGAATAAATTACTTTACCAGATGCTGCTGCTAAAATATGTGAGCCACGTCTTGCTTTAATATCGATACCATCATGAAATCTATCTTTTCTAGGCCCATAAAATGAGCTTACTTTTGTTGAAGAAGGAATAGGCCAAATAAAGTTACCAACTCCCTCTGAATCAGAAAAAGTTCCTTTTTGATTAAAATGATTTAAAAAACCTGTATTAGAATTAACGAAGACCCATTTATTATTTTTTAAAACATAACGCCCGCTACGATGATGGGCACAGCTTGCTAAAAAACAAAACAAACTAACGAGAAAAATGTTCCTTATTAATATCAATCAGAACCTCTTCAATTCTTTGTCGAAATTCCTGCATCTGTGTTTGGGTATCATGATAGAAGTATTGTAAATCCACTGAAATATGTCCTGCGGCAACTGCGCTAGCATCTGTTCCATTCTTTTCAAGATGTCCCTCATACTTCCCTCCTACCCAAAAATAGGAATTACCACGTGTGTCAATTCTTTCTATTATATCATCGGAATATATTTGATGACCTGTAACGCATAATTTTGCCCCCTCAATTTTTTCCCACGCAGTATTAGGCAAATTTATATTTATAAGAGTCTTGTTTGGTATCTCACTGGCAATACCAGACTTTATTAATTCTTTAATAAAGCGTGGCCCATTATGAAAATGATTTTTTAAGTCTGAGCTATACTGATATAAGCTTATCGCAATACTTGGTATATCTCTAAAGGCTGCTTCACGAGCAGCCGCAATTGTACCTGAGTAAAATCGGTCCTGCCCTAAATTTGCACCATGATTAATTCCAGAAATAACTAAATCAGGCTTATTGAATTTCCCTACTCCTACTAAAATGCAGTCTGCGGGAGTTCCACTACAAGAAAAAATATTTTGATCTACTGTATTCATTCTTATTGGACTTGTTAATGTTATACCATGGCCACAACTAGATCGCTCTTGATCTGGTGCAATCATCATTACCTTATGATCATTATTTAATCCCACAAAAAGTTCATTTATTCCTTCAGCGTTAAAACCATCATCATTACTTAATAAAATTTTCATTCTGTTATTCCTAATTTTTTCATTTCTTCCATATACTTTTCAACTTTATCGTAATCTAACATACGATAACTTTGCTGAATATCTTGATTTAACTCAAAACTTATTAAATCAATATTCATTTCTTCTAATAAACTAAAATCAATTTGTGAACTCCAATTGAGTAATAATTCTATCTCTAATTGATTAAACTCACTTTTAAGTCTAGATATCAGGTTAAATAAATTATTCTCATTTAAAAGTAATAATGCTGCTTGCTCAGGAATTATTATTTTCTTTAAACTTTCAATCTTACGATAGTAGCTCAATAAATTTTGGTCCGAATAATAAGCAGAAAAGTCGTATCCAGATATGATTTTCTCATCATCTACATTTGATAATAACTCAACACTATTCGTTGATAGCTTGCTCATAGTTTCTTTCAACATTATGTGCGAAGGTCTATCAAATAATATTCGGTAATCAGCTTGATCACATTCCATCATTTCCTGCATATTTTTTAATTGAATAAAATTAAAACTTGTTGGACGGTTATCAAAAGTGAAAGAGTCTACTCCATAGTTTTTAAAAAACTGTATTTGTTTATTATCAATAATACCTTTAATATTAATCTTCATTATTTCTCTCTAAAAATTTTATCAAGGGCCTAAAAAATAAAAAAGGCTTATTCGTTCCCACTGAGTCTGGGTGAAATTGAATTGAAAACGTATTTTTATTTGCCTGCATAACACATTCTTGACAACTATTTAAATATAAATTTAGCTCCCTTGAATCTTCAAAGCTATAGTTTACAGCTAAAGAATTATATCTCTGTACTTTAATTTTCAAATCATCATTTACTTTAAAAAAACTTAACCATTTTTCACTTAAAACTAAGTCTTCATTACTTCCATGAATGACTTTGCTAGCATTTACTATCTTTGCCCCAAAGCTCTGAGCTAATAACTGATGACCTAGACAAATTCCCATCTGGAAGACTCTATCAATACTTTTGAGATAATTAATTTTATCAATAATATCGTATTCATCAGGATGCCCTGGCCCCGGACCATAAATAATTCCCAGTGGTTGCTTACTGCCAGAAATATCTAGTTCTCGAATTTTACTCCAATGAAAAACTTCGACTTCACAATTTAACTTCTTTAATAAAGAATAAATATTATAAGTAAAACTATCTTCAAAATCATATAAATATATTCTCATTATTCAATTCTATTAAAGTCAAAAAAGTTTTTACGGAAATCTTTAAAATTCTCATCACCAAAATTAAAAACAAAATTCAATGAAACTTTCTTCTCAACTAGGCTATTTTTTAGGTTTAAGTTTAATATCCAACAATTATTATTCGGCATAAAATCAAACTGATAAATCGATTGAATATCTTCATTTGCATCCAAGTCTCTTTCCTGTAGAAAAGATAGCCCTAATTCATCAAATGGCCTATATTGAATACCAAAGGCTAAACTTTTTAGATTTGAATTAGAAAATGAATTATATCGATAGTCTGCTAAAAAACTTATCGGCTTAAACTTCTTCTCTCCTTTAACAGAGAAAATATGATCTGAACTTTGATGAAAGAAATAATCTGAAAACTTGATATTAAAGTTCGAAGCATAATAACTGCCCTCTATTAATAATCTTGTTAACTTTTCTGTAAAAGAATCCTTAGGCTCTGAAAGCATTAGACCTTGAGAAATATTAAAATATCCAAGTCTCGTATATGAAAAATTATCTTTTAGATAGCGACGATCTTCAAAAGGTAACAAATTTTTAGGCTTCTTCCTCAATAAGGTATTATTCCATTGAAGTTCGATTGTATTTTTTAAAGGGATATTCTTTCTTGTTTCATTTGCGCCAATAGTTTCTTGGTCAATACGGATAGCATCTTGATCATCAAGCCATCCTGATTCGATTTCAATTTGCTCATTAAATCTTTGATTCCCAGCTTCACCACTGTGTAAAATCTGATGATGAATAAACTTGAACTCTTGAGAGTGGCGATAACTATTCCTTCGAACTTGTATTTCTTCTAGAACAAAGTTTTTATTTACCTTCGGTAACGATCCAATTAACTGTTCATTGGCGGAGACAATACTCTTTACTGCTTCAGTTTCAACTTCTGATTGATCGTATTTCATCTCATAGGCAACACCAAATATTTTCTCCAAACTAAATGATACTTCTGATTTTAATATGCCTGCTGTTTTAGAAAATCCAGCTTGTTCAGAATCATCAAACTTATAGTCTTGATAATCAACTCCATATTCAGTTGAGAGAGAAAAAACATCTCCCCTATATAAAAAAGCTTTAATCTTTGGATAAAGATTAAATCGATAAATATTTCTCAAGTAATTGTCATCTTCTTCTGTCTCTTTTAGTTGCTTAAATTTTATAAAATCACCTTCAAAGGAAGTTGAAATCTTATGCAAATACTTAGAGTTTGATTGCCGTAAAAAGTAAGGCATTGTCTTTAGTGCAATCCGAGGTAAACTCTGAACATAAGATTTATCAATTTCTTCTGAGTCATCAATAAGCATATTTCTTTTTAAATTTGCTTCAAGAGAGAGGTCTACATTTGCAAATTGATGATCGTAAACAAGGTCTAGTCCTAAATCACTACGCTCAATATGATTCTCACTATAATCAGTGAAATCATGAATAAAGTCTAAATCTTTACCTCCAACAAACCTAGTATGTAAGAAACTAAAATCAGAAAAACCAAAATGTCCCTCAATATCTGATAGAGTCCGAAAGTAATGACTTCCTTCAGTATTGACTTCCAGAGGGTAAATTCGATCATTTATTACTTTTGAATCCAATGACATCCAACTTTTTTCTTTCCACATTTTTCGATACTGATAATTGAGTCCATTCCCTCTTTTGGAATAAAAAGTAGGAGTTATAGTCATATCTTCCGAGTCAGAGATCGCATAAAAATATGGCTGCTCAAAAATAATTCCATCTTCTTCTGTAGAAGATAACTCAGGAAATAACAAACCAGATTCTCTTTTATTTTTTATAGGAAATACGATGTAAGGAATATAAACAACATCAATTCCTTTTATTTTAATTAAAGCATGTTTAATTGTTATATATCGATCTAATTGAATTTCTATATCGTTTCCAAAAACCTTCCATGACTCTGTACAGTCTCTACAGGTTGTAAACTCAGCATCTTTAGCAATAAAATATTTTTCCTGTAACCTAGTTACTTCACTGGCCAATAGCGTGAATTCCTCAGTGACAATTCGAGCATTACTCATCTGAATTTTTTTTGTATTAGAATTATATTCAATTTTAGAACCGTAAATTGTGACAGCAGGATTAATAAAACGTACACTTCCCTCTATATAAACGAGGCCCGATGCAATATCAAAAGATGCTTTTTCACCATAGAGAGTGTCTTTACCAGATAAAATAACAACATTCCCAATTGCTTCAAAATAAGTTCCATTATTTTTTCTATAGGCTTTTTCAGAATAAATACTTAATGATTCACCAAGACTAAATTGTAATTTTTCTTTATCTTCTACTTGGGCCAACAAGGTATTTGTAAAAGTCAGCGATAAAATAATTAGAACCCGTTGCCAAAACATTTTGTCCTGGAGACAATTGTTGATCAATAAATTCGGAATAACTTTTATATGTATTAACACTTAATTCACTACCTAATCTTTTTAAAACATCCCACTCACATGAGTTACTCGCTTGAAAAAAACAAAGACTGAGTCCACTAGGAGAAAACCTTTTTGCCATTTTTATCAATGCAATTAAGTCTTCTTGCGGCCTTTTACTAAACGATATAACTACTTTATTATAAGTTTTATTTACCAATAAATGAAACAATTTTCTAAAGCCATCAGGATTATGTGAAGGGTAAAAATCCATATTAAAGCTTGAGCTATATCTTAATCGACAAGCGAGGTCAGTCATTTTTTGTTTTTTAGGCATCATTGGCTCTGAAGTAAGAATGTACCTTGAAGCCCTCAACGCTAATTCGTAGTTCGCTTCAACAAAACTCATTTCTTTAGAAGTTAATTTACTCCAATTGATAGAGTTCTTTTCACAATATTTTCCAGTAATCTGATCTAAGTAATCTAAGGTAAAACTTGTTATTAATCCTTTAGACCTTCGTGTAAGACAAATTTTTTCACTTAATATCTTATCATATCTATTGCCTAAGAATGACTGGTGGTCTCTTGAAATTGAAGTGATTAATACTAAGTCGGCATCAACTACATTAGTAGCATCTAATCGTCCACCAAGACCCGCTTCCAAAACAATATATTCTATTTTTTTCTTAGAACACAAATACATAAAACTACAGAACAAAAACTCAAAATAGCTGATCTGACTCACTTTATGGCCTAACAAAGACTCTGTTTCTTTGAAGATTTCAAGTAGTTCTTCTGAGGATATGTCACTTCCATTTAAATTAAATCTCTCAGTGACAGATAATAAATGCGGAGAGGTCCATAGCGCTGTTGTTTTATTATTCTCTAAAAATATCTGAGATAGAATACGACTAGTTTGTCCCTTTCCATTAGTTCCTGCCACTGTAACAACTTTAGAATTTATCTCTAACTTCAAACTATGGAAGATATTATAGAAACGATTAAAATAACCATGAAATTTTTCATGGCCGAACTTATTTTCTAGCCAAATCTCTGGAGTCATTTTTTAGAATGAAACATATCAATATAAAAACTAATATTCTCTTTAAGCTCATGTCTTGGAGTGATCTGATCTATAAAACCATGATCAAGTAAAAACTCGGAACGCTGAAAGCCTTCTGGTAGAGTCTGTCTGATTGATTGCTCAATTACTCTCGGTCCTGCAAAACCAATGAGAGCATTTGGTTCCGCGATATTCAAATCACCTAACATTGAAAAACTAGCTGCGCAGCCACCTGTTGTTGGGTCAGTTAAAATTGAAAAATATGGTATATTATTTTTCTTAAGTTTATTTCTTTCCGCTGATGTTTTCGCCATTTGCATAAGTGATAAAATTCCTTCTTGCATTCGTGCACCACCAGAGCAAGACACTACAATAACAGGTATTTTCTTTTCGTTACCCTGCTCCATCGCCCAAGCAATTTTTTCACCTGTAACAACCCCCATAGACCCTCCCATAAAAGAAAAGTCCATTACTGCAATTGCAACTTCTTTACCGTTAACTTTACCGATACCACAAACAGTACCATCTTCCTTTCCTGTTTTAGATTTTGCTTTTAATAATCTCTCTTTATAAGGCGCTTTATCTTGAAAGTTTAAAGGGTCTTTTGAACTAAAGTCTTTAAAGCTTTCTTTAAATGAGTTTTCATCAATTAATAATGAAATTCTTTGCTCGGCTGTAAGGCGATAATGATGATCACAGAGGGGACAAACATTTAAATTCTCTTCCATTCTTTCTGCTAAAATCACTTCCTTGCAATTAGTACATTTTCTCCAAAGTCCAGCAGGGATATTATCACTTTGTTTTCTATCATTTTTTAATTTTGGATTTTTAACACTTGTAAACCAGCCCATAATACTCTCTTTTTTATTCTAATTCTAAGTACTTAAACATTTCACGTCAAATTATTATGCCCTAATAATATGGCGCTAATCACTAAACAACAAACTATAAATAACTGATATTACGACATTTCAATCAACTATTAAGAGTTATTTAAATTAAGTTTTATAATAAAGATTCCGATAAATTAGATGAGGTTTAGTAAAAATGTTTTTAAAAAAAATCGCTATAGTATCTTTTTTGATCATAAGTTCGATGAATTTATATGGAAATCTATTAGCTTCCTCTGATCAGTATATTGATGAAACAGATTTTACTCTAATGACTTATTCTCAAAAAGTAGAAACCATTCGTATGGTTCATAAGTTTTTATCTGAACATGAATACATAAGCCGCGTAGACGAATTTTCAAGTAAAAAAAAATATTCCTTGTATCAAAAAATTTGGAATAAGTTAATTTCGAATGCGTATGCACAAATAGATGTAGGTTCCGTGAATATGGGGAAAACTTGTTATTATGGTGGATGGATTAGCGTCATGGTTAACGGAAAGTGTAGCCATCCCAAAAGACTCACTGCTGAATTCATCAATAGACAAGTACCAAAAAGTTCAAACTCTGATTTAAATCAATTACTTCTTAAGAATGTCTCTGCCAGAGTTTATGATCAAAATGCTTCAAGCTTTAAAGTTGTAAAAGGTAGTGATAATAAAATCACTCTTGATACAGCTTCCACAGCAAGTGCTTGTAACGGCCCCAGAGAGATCATCTGTAATCCTTTAGTCTATGGAACAGTTGATGGGAAAAATATTTGCGTCTCAGGTAATAATGCTTGGGGACTTAATAGTAGCTATTTATGTTCAGAAGCAATTGAAAGTCTTCCGTCAGAGCAGAAAAATAAAGTTTTTCAAGATATTATAAAGAACTCAAATGCAGATAGTGATAATAAAGATGGTTTTTTCTTCACCCTTAGAGCAATGTTCGACATGTGTCTTTGTAAAGGTGATTCTAAAACAGTAAACTCACAATACTCTGAAAGAATGTTTTACTCTAGAACATGTTACGCAGTCTTGAAACAAGCAGAAGCTTTGAGAAAAGACCTACAAACCTATGCGTGCCAAAACCTAGATGAGAAAACTACTCCAGATGGAGTTAAAACTTGGAAACAATTTTTAAATGAAGCAGGTAAAGTACTAGAGCAGCAAGTTTCTCAATTAAAACTTGATAACCTTACTAATATTCAAATAGGCTCGATAAGCGCTTCTTCTGTTCAAAAAAGTATGCAAGATGATAATGATAAATTCAAAGCTATTAGGGATCAACAGTACAGTGGAAATTCTAAATCAGGTTTATGTCCATTAAGTGGAGGGCCTGAGCTAAAAGCTAATTATAATCAAAATGAATCCGTCATAAAAGCAGAAGTTATTAATGTATCAGATGATGCTGAGATTAAAGACTGGAAAAATGCTAATTGCACCGATGGCCTTAAAATTGAACTGGTGGAATCCACCGATAACCTTAGAAAGGATTTTAAAGTAACAGAGAATACATTAACACAAAATTGCGATGTAATAATTAGCGCTATTATTAATGGAGTGGGTAAAGAAGCAAAAGTTATTATTCCTCCACTTAGCTCAAAAGAACCTATAAACTGTAATATCTCTGAGGTTGCGCCAACTTCTCCTCCTGAAAGCTCAGATGGTGATGAAGATGAAGAAGAAGAAGAAGGAAGTACTCAGATTCAATTTAAGATCGTCGCAGGAAATATTAAAAAAGCACAATTAGCAGAGGGTTATGAGTTCAAATACGGGGAACAAAAAATTGAACTTGAAGAGTTTGGTACTCCATTTACAATTGCTGTAGATGAGATTGATCGCTCTCAAATTTCATTTAATGGAGAAACAATAGACGGTGCTCCTATTTCATGTACAGGAGCTGCACAAAGTGAAGAGCAGGAAGTGGAAGACCCTGACAATAGCTGTTCAGTAACAATCGCTACTAGCGCTAATGGCGATACAGTAAATTTAAAGGCAAATATTACTGGAATAGATCCAAGCAAAGTGACAATTAATTGGTCCGCGATTATTGAGTCGAGCTCTCAAACTGATGCATCACCAAGTTCCAGTTCAAGTTCAAGAACTATCTCTGGGACTACTGACTCTAGTGTTGAGGATGGAAATGATATTACTTCTACTCCAATAACTGATACTGATAATAAGCAAAGTATCAATGTTTCTAAGAAAGCAAAAAAACAAACAATAAAAGTTTCAATTTCAGGCGAGAATTGTGATGCCTCCTCGCAAAAACAAATTGCGGCAAAGCAGTCTTCAAATCAAACACCGAGTGGAACTTTTCAAGGAAAGCCACTACAAAACTTTAGGCCATTACAATTAAATAAAAACTTACTTCGCGGTGTTAGATAACTAAAAATTAAATCTTACATCATCAGCATACAATGCATGAACTCTAGGCTCTGCAAGATCTGCAATCTCTTGTAATAATTCTTCTTGGTAGTTAGGCTTTAAATGCCCTAAATAGACAGGAACGTCTTTAGGCATTTTTAAAAGTTCAGCTCCAATAGAAGCTGGTGTGTGATGATCACTTAAATCAGCGATATTTTGCATTCTATTTGGAAAGCTCACTTCACTGAAAATTGCTACAAGATCTTTACGGGTTCGTCCTATTTCCCAAATTCTATCGGTAGGTCCGGTATCTTGAGTAAACAGTATAGATTTTTCACCTTTGGTTACAATAAAGCCCATTGCATCGCCAGGGTGTGCCACATGGATAGGCATAATTTTGTATTTACCTAAAATAATTTCTTTCTCATTTTCCAAATCATTAAAAGTAATCGTTGGTTTATCTGGCGTAGGTAAAATTGAAAAGTCAGGCCAGATAGTATCATTGAATAAATGATCTTTTATTGCTTTTCTAACTGTCGGATGTGTATAAACTTCAAAAGGCTTACCTTTTAACCCAAAACAATTATCACAAATAAAAGCTAAGTCTTTTGTGTGATCTAAATGTGCGTGAGAGATTAAAATATGATCAATTTTTAACTGATCTTGAATATCTAAACCTGCTGCGACAGAACCTGCATCTATCAATAATTCTTCATCTACTAAGTATGAAGTAGCATGATAATTTCGAGTAACTCCGCCATGTCCGCCAATAATTTTTACTTCCATAAAATCCTATTTACTATTTATTGTCTTATTATATCTTCTAAATGAATTTTATAAAAGTCTGTGCTATTTTTTATTTAATAGAGAATATATTTCCTTAGCATCCTTATTCGTAATTTGAGAAATAAGTTTTGAAATCAGCTTCGGTTTAGGTCCTTTAGCTATAATTTGTTCCGCTGTTTCGACAAGGTTAGATGACGTTGTATTACCTTTTTTAATAGGGTTCCTAATTAAAATTACAAACTCCCCTTTATAAACAATTTTATCAATAATTGATTCAAAGTCTCTTCCAATAAAGCGGTAAACTGATTCATATTCCTTAGTCAGTTCTCTAACAACAGCAAACTCATAACTAGGCATTTTTTTCGTAAGTATCTTCAAGGTTTCCTGTACCCTACTGACTCCTTCAAAGATAATATGGGTCCCATATTGTTGATTACATAGATCGACAAAGTTCTCTACTGCAGATTTCTCTCTCTGTAAAAAACCATGAAAATGAAATGGAGTCGGCGCTAAGCCTGAAACTTCTAAAGATGCTGTCACTGATGAAATACCGGATACAATATCTACTTCGATTTCTCTTTTAAAACATTCTTTAAGTAACGGATAAGCAGGATCTGAAATAACAGGGCTTCCAGCATCACTTACATAAACACAGTCAACAGTCTCTAATAGTTTCAGAATGGATTCAATCTGCTTCTCACTTGAATGATCATGAAAGGAATAAATTTTCTTATCACTAAAATCAATTTGAAGCCTTCGGCAAAGGTCTTTAAAAACTCTAGTATCTTCACAAAAAATATTTTTATTCTGCTTTAAAACATTCAGTGCTCTTAAAGTAATATCTTCGCTATTTCCTATAGGTGTTGTGACGCTAAATAACTTAGGCAATTTTTTCCTCCTGCGCAGGTATCATTTTCCCCGTAAAAACATCATCTAGCAAATGCTATTATATTTAAAACGCCTAAAGGGCAACTAAGGAGAAAGAATAATGTCAATGAAAGCAAATATCTTAAGAGATGCAATGGGAAATATTACAGTTCAAATGTCAGGAGACTTCACTTTTGATAATTGCATACCATTAAGATCTGAACTTAAGACATTAGCTGCTGGTAATCCCCACGCGAAAATTACAGTAGACCTTGGAGCTGTCGACTTTGTAGGCTCATCTGGTATTTCTCATTTCGTGGAGACTATTCATTTAATTAACCAGAAGAAAGCTGAACATAATAAAGTTCTTCTATCCAATGTAAGTAATGACTTTCAAAAAGTTTTCAAATTATTTACTAGTGAGGAAATTGATCTTATTTGGAATGAGTTTGATAAAGATGGAGATGAAACTCAGGAGCTAAATCAAAAATTCGGAAACAGAAAAAGAACGTTCCAAAACTAAAATTGAGCATTATAAAAATTGATGTACAAAGGCATATTAAAACTTCTAGCCGAAGCATCTTTTAATCTATACTGATAAAAATCACTTTGTTCTACTGGTTCAAATCGTTGACCAAAAAAACCACCTCCACCGGATGAGTCTTCTGGAATATTTGAATCAAAACCTGTTCCTCCTCCATCAATTGGTGGTAGAGGCTCTGGCCCATAAGGATCTTCATAATACTCTCCTTCAAGGGAGCCTGGAGTTTGCTTTTGTCCGTGAGAGAAGATCACATAGCTTCCAAATGCAATACCTGCATATAATCCTAACGAAGCTCCTTGAGCTATAGCACGAGAATTTGTACCAAACGCCATCGAAGCAAAACCTAAAAGTGCTCCTCCGACAGTACCGTAAGTACACATAATCAAAAATGCCTTCGACTTAGCATCTAATGCATGAGATTTTTTGACTGGGGCCATAATTAATGTACAAACTGCAAAAATAATAACAAATCGCTTCATAGTATAAGGGTAAAAACTAAGGGACTATTTGGCAATTAATTTATAAATCGAATTTTAGATGTTTTGTTCAATAAAATACCTAAAAAATGAGCACTGGCGCTAATTCTACGAATTTGAGATTTTGATACAAGATGCGGATGGCATTTAATCTCCCACAACTCTAGTTCTCCATGAGAGTTTATAAAAGCCTGATCTATTTGCCCCATTTTTCTACTTCTTAATAATTGACTTGATACAAGGACAGGTATGCCCTGATTTAAGATGTTCTTTGAATGTTTTTGTTCTAAAAGATTGCCTTTACTGAACGAACTCTTTGACCCCTTTGAAACTTTTTCTATGATAGTTTGTGATTCCATAATCTTTTATCGCCTGAAGATGATCCTTAGTTGGATAGCCTGAGTTTTTATGCCACATATACACAGGATGAAGCAAACTGAGTTCAATCATTTTTTCATCTCTGAACTCTTTAGCAATAATTGAGGCAAGGGCAATAACCATAGATTTTGAATCCCCCTTAATTACGGGCATTATGTTTTTATGATCTGTTTCAAAAACAAACTTTCCGTCTACTAATATATAGTCATTTATCTTAACCAATCTTTCCGATGAGTCTTTCATTGCTAAAAGGGATGCTTGAAAAATATTTATTTCATCAATTTTATCAGGTGCTGCATCAGCTAAACAAAACGAGAAATCAAAATCTTTGTTTTGAAAAACTCGATTTGTTTTAAGTTTTTCAAAGCTAATATTTAAATCTGATAAAATCTTTTTACGCTTTTTAGATGAGAGTTTTTTTGAATCTGTAATATCTAGATTAGATAATTGCTTTAATCTTTTCTCGTCACCATAAAACCTAACACTACAAGCAACCACAGGGCCTGCAAGTGGTCCCCTTCCAACTTCATCACAACCGACTATAGCGGCTGAAGTATTTAATATTTCTTGGTCTAAATTCATGGCATAAAAAAAGGGAAGCCTAAGCTTCCCTTTAAACACAATATTATAACTCTATTACTTTTTTGACTTATAATCTGTTTCAATTCTAGCAGCTTTACCTGTTCTACTTCTAAGATAGAAATGCTTCGCTCTTCTAACCTTACCAACTTTTGTTACTTTAATTGCTTCTACGTTTGGAGAATGAAAAGGAAAAACTCTTTCAACACCAATACCGTTAGACATTTTTCTTACTCTAAAATGTCCATTGATTGTTTTTACAGAACCTTTCATCGCAATTACTGTACCTTCAAAAAGCTGGATTCTAGATTTGTTACCTTCTTTGATTCTAACCGAAACAGCAACAGAATCCCCTGCTTTAAAATCAGGAAAAGTTTCTACATTTTTGTTCACATAATTTTTGTTAACTAAATCAACTAAATTCATCATAAACTCCTATGATGGCCTTCCTTAAGTTCTTATTTTATCTCAGAGGGAAGGGAAAAATTTAAGACTCAGAGGCTATCGACCCTATTCGGTCACAATAAATTGCAACTGCAGAGCGCACTGATAAATGATTATAACCATCATAGGCAGTCCCATGAATTGGATTTAACATAAAATCAGCTTTTTCTAGCAGCGAAGCATGAAGTCCCCAACCAGTACCAAATAACAAAAACAAGGGCTTATTGTCAAGCTCAAGCTTTGAACGCAACGCAGCTTCATTTCCATCACTCTCTTCAAAATTTGCCCCCGTAACGCAAACAAGAGGTGATTCGCCCTCAGCTTCTTTTATTTTATCAATAGCATTTTCAACTGTATTTTCTAATTTTATAAACGACAACGCAGAGCTTCTATCTGGATTATATTCATTGGCACTATCAGGATTCCAATAATCTAGAATAGTACTGACAAGCTTGTGCTGTTTTT
>CATLVU010000038.1 GCA_950061135.1 uncultured Oligoflexia bacterium | reverse complement strand
CCTGAAGTGCTAATTGTACCTGTTGTTTTAATTTGTACGACTTCAAGAGAAGCAGCGGGCGTTGCCGTCCCAATCCCGACGTTACCTGCATTTGTAATGGTCATTCTGACATTTGCATCATTAAAAGATTCTCCAATTGGAGTTGTATTGAATTTTATATTGGAACCGTGAGATCCTGCACTAAAATTTTCAGCAGCACTAATTTTAACAAAGCCAGTTCTTTCAAAGTCAGAGCCATCATATCCAAAACCATTTAGAGTAAAAATTGAATCTCCGTTGCTTATTGCGGTAGGTGTCCCCCCACTTCCTCGGGATTTATAGCCAGAGATTGAGGCTGCATTTCCATCGGAGCTTGCTTGTCTCGAAACAATTCCACGCGGAGCTGTTGAAGCACTTGAGAAAACGTCAAGTTCAGAAACAGGATTCGTCGTCCCAATTCCGACATTTCCGCCCATAAAAACAAAATTAGGATTAGTTGTAATGTTTCCAAATGTTATTTTCTCTGAACTATCCGTGGTGTCCACGTTAATATATTCATCACTACTTTGTTTTAAAACAAAATTTGATGCTGTATTATCCGCCATATCAAACACCGCAATTGGATTTGTAGTGGTGGCAAATACATCAAGTTTTGCACTTGCTGTGCTTGAGCCTAGCGCCAAGTTTCCATTATTATCAATCACCGCTTTTGTATCTGAGTTCACTTTAAATTGAATCTCTCCGTTACTATCCCCATCACTATCTGCATTCAAAATCACGTTTGCTGTTTCTCCTGTTCCAGAACCTCCTCCTGTGGAGACTTCGTCATCTTGAGCTATCCATTTTGTTCCATCATACTTAAGAACTTGTCCCGCTAGAGGCGCAACGCTTAGATCAACATCTCCCAGTTCATCCAGATCATAATCTCCCTCTTGAGGAGTAACAGCACCTGTTCTGGTATTAAAACTTGTAATCTCTGCTGAATTTACAATCCTATCCCACGCCACTCCGTTAAAAATTGCCCAATCTCCATCGTTCCATGTATTGATTCCATCAACCAAGGTCGTTCCTGAAACAGACACAACATAATAATCTCCTGAGTTCGGAGCAGAAGCTGCGCCATAGCCTCCGTCAGCAAGATCTTGATCATTAGTATCTGCGTTCCATGTTCCTATCAAGTTTAATCCACTAAGAGCTCGAGGCTCCCAAGTTGAAAGTGTTTGATTATAAATTAAAACATCGCCATCACTTGCTCCCATATCTGAAAGTTTTGAAGCGGTGACTGCTCCATCTTGCAAAGTAAAAGTGATATCAAAAGTCGCTGCTCCGTAGGCATCAGCCAAAATTAAAGTAAACGCTTTTCCTATTAGAAAAGAAAAGTTTTTTAATCCATTCGCAATAAGTTGTGAGTTTGATTTCGATTCGATATCAAATGATTCATTAAAACCATCTGCGTTTTTTATAGTCACTTTTTTTATGTGATCAAGCCCTAATCCCTGAACCTTGAGTTGGTCATCTTCTATAGTTACATTTGAAACAACTGCTTTTGATGCAATAGACTTTTCTTTTAGGTCTCCAGAAAAACGTAACTCTGGCTTCTTGCTACAAGCAGCCAAAAGCACAACGGACAATATAAAAATCAAAGTTCTTAAAATCATTAAGAATAATCTCCCAACTCTATTATATAATCGGTTCTTTAGAGAATATTCTTAAATGTGGTTTCAGGTACTTAAGAGAGATGATATCTTAAAGGCACAAGTGAGTGCCCACGATTATTGTAGATACGGTGCAGAATACGGTGCAAAATGCCTTTTTGCCGAAAAAATTCATTACTTACTCGAATATTTCAAATTTTTTATTGATCAAATTTATAAATTTTTTCTTGTCTGACTCACATAAGAAACTTTTTAAAATAAAACTTTCCCAATCAGGTTTTAACTTTTTAAACTTTTTGAGAATATTATCCAGTACTTTTTCATTTAATGCTAAGCTATCGCAAAGAACTTTAAAGTCTGATTCTTTGAGTTTGTTTTTTTTTCCATTTATCGCAAGAGCGCATTGTTCATTATCCTTAATATACAAGTCTGTAGATAGTAAATCATATGCAGGGCTTAAAAGCATTCTTTGCCCATCAATGTTTTCGTAGCTTAATGAAAAATTTTTCAAATGCGCGTCAACATTTCCAATCAAAAAATTAAAAATGGTTAACTCAAACAAACGATACAGATTATCTCCTGGAAAGTCTGAGTATACTTTAAGTACTTTTCCAATTTGTTCGATACTTCCATTGTATTTTTTATAAGACTCTTTTTCTAAAATCTGGCAAAAATCTTCTTGATGATATTTTTCAAAATTAGGGCCCCGGTCAAACCTTGCGGCGATAAACCCCAACCTACCCTCTCCCATTGGTATAAGCGCACTCTTTTCAATTTTTATACCGCTCAGCTCTGCTAGTTTTACACAAAGATGCTCATTTTCTGGAATATGAGGGGCTAGCCCTGGAGGCTTAAAAATAAATCGTCCCCATAAGTTTGTCATGGTTAGGCGCACACCCTTCTCCCCTTTAATCAAGTCTAAAGAGATTTTTTTTTGCACTCCTGTTGTTGTTGAACGATGCTCAAGTTGCTTCTCTGCCAGTACCTTTAATTTTTTATCATCAATATAAATATGTGGGTCAATCACTTGTCCAAAAACACTCTTTGCACATTCCTCATGATAAATATCTTCGCTCTTCTCGTAACAAATTAAACACTTTTTTAAGTTGGAAGTTTTGCGTTCACCTGAATCTAGTATCAACTCTCTATTATCTAATTTATCAATATCATCTTCTTCGCTTTTTATATAAACTGCACCTATGCAATCCGCACATAACTTTTCAAGTAACTCAAAGCGATCTCTAAGAGGATCATATTTAAATTTATCGGCGGCAAGATTGAGTAACCAGCCTTCCGGGATGAGGCCATCGAAGAAATAAAATAAGTCATCACTAAGAAATGCGTCTCTTTGCTTTGGTAACGTTATAGAGATTGCAGGAAGACTCGATCTAAGATACTCCTCGCTATAAACAAATTCAAACTCTCCCAACTCGCTTCTACTCAAGTAACCTGCTAAGAATTTTTTGTAATATACCTCAAGCGCCTTCATTCTTTGCGCTCCATTTCTACTACACCTAACTCGTAGCCTAAATAATTTAAAAGTTGATTTAATTTATCCATACGTAAGGTAGGCTTTCCCTGCTCGACATCTCTGCAAAAGCGAAGACCAACTCCAACCCTTTGTGCGAATTGCTCCTGCGTCAACCCTAATTCTTTTCGCTTGTTTTTTACAAACTGCCCTATTGATTGTTTTTTTTCTATCATAGTATAACCTATCGGGTATAAAATTGAGAGTTTGAAGCTATTCTATACCCTTTGAGGTATAAATCAACCGTAACAATACATATTATACCTCTTCGGGTATAATTAAATCAATAATTACTTACAAAAAGGAGCTTTCGGATCTTTCTGACAAAGATACTTTTTCATCTGCTTGTTTTCTTCTTTTAAACTCGAAATTTCTTGAGTTTGACTTTCGATTTTTTCACTGTGGCCCGTCACCATTTCGTATAGTTCTTGAAAAGCCTTAATCAATGGCGCGATTAATTCAGTATATCTCACACCATACCTATCAGATGATTCATCATAAGTTACAATCGATGTTGGCGCTTCATTTTCTCTTGTCTCTAAAATCAATCTTTCGATATCTTGCGCTAAAAAGCCATAGTAAACATCTTTGTCAATTCCATCTTTCCATTGATAAGAAACAGGCTTCAATTTGGAAATAAATTCTAAGCCTAAATCAGTGCCAGTAATATTCATTTTTGCGCGTGCATCAGAAGTATTAATAACACCATTAGCTGCATACACCTCTGTAAATCGATATGTCGCATTTCCTAAAGTATATGAATTATCAGTTGCTGGTGAAATAACTCCTTCTACTTGAAGCATTGTTGCAGGTGAAGAAGTTCCAATACCGACATCCCCATCTTCAGTTATCCTCATAGCTTCAGAATCTAATGGTTTAAAAATAATATGTGCTTCATCAGTACCATCGGCCATAGTTCTTAATTTAAAACCCTCATAATCATACATCATTTGAAAATAATCAGTTGTACTATCATATGAACGATCCATCCGAAGACCACTTGTCCAATTATCATCTTTTTCTGTAATATGAAGTGCGTTTGTTGGTGATGTAGTCCCAATCCCAACGCTCCCACTAAAAAGAGTCTCTGAGTTATTTCCACCAATTGAAATTGTATTTGAAACAGTATCATTACTTCCAATATTAATAATTTTTGGGTTTGTTCCTCCTGTCGCGATATTTACCGTTCCTGTTCCAGAACCAATTCCCAAGTTCAACGTATTTGTTCCTGTTGAGTTCCCAACAGTTAAAGCTCCTGATTGAGCCGCCCCTCCAATGGAAATAGTTCCAGAGCCAACACCAGTACCAATATTATATGTTGCTGCCCCTGTTCCTCCTAAAGAAAAACTACTTCCTCCAACATTCATTTTAACAGAGCCTACAACATCGAGCTTTTCTGCTGGGTTCACAGTCCCAATCCCAACATTTCCATTGGCATCAATTCTCATTCTTTCTTGAAAAGAATTAGCAGAGACTCCTGAAGCACCTGCTTCTGTGGTCTGAAAGCGAATACTACCGCCAGAAGCTGACCCAGTAGATCCCCCGCCTGACAAGACAAGGCTCCCACCCGCTTCGTCGGTTCCCGCTCCGCTAGGTCCGATAATTTTTCCGATACGTCCTGCTGCTGAACCCGTTTGATCATAATGACCAAGAACCATAGTAGCGATACTCGGATGGGACTCAGTAAAGATCTTAAAAGGTCTATACCCTGTTGAACTAACTCCTCCTGCCCAAAGCTCAAACGCTCCTCCATTCGTGGCATCCGTTCTTACAATAGTCTTGTTCGGTGTCCGAAGGGTTAAACTACCCGCCATATTGGGACTGGCATTATCAGATGCAAAGCTATACAGGTAGCTCGTATTGCCACTAGAACTCAGTTCAAGGGTTGTTACTGCACCTGAGTCTAAGTTTTCAATATCAACTAAAGAGGTTGGAGAAGTTGTCCCAACCCCAACCCTTCCATCTTTAATTACTAAAGTATCACTATATTCAGTTCCGCCAACTTTCGTTCCAAAACTTAAAGCATCATTAGTATTATCCCACTTGATTAGTGAATTATTATTTGTATCTTCACCGAGTGCTAACACAGCTGGCGCAGAACCATTTCCAATTGAAAAAGCAAGCTCACTTGATCCAAAACCTAAGTTTGCTCCTAAATTAAAATTTCCAGAATTATCAATTGTTGCTTTGGTCGTTCCTGCAGTTTTAAAAGTTATTGTTTCATCCCCACTTGCATCGCTATCTGATTCGATCACTGCTTCACCTGTATTGGAAGTACTAGAGGCTCCAACCCCCGTAAGCTGAGAACCATCTCCGATAAAAGCTGTTGCCTTTACATTGCCATCAACATCAACTTTTTCCGTAGGAGAAGTCACACCAATTCCAACATTACCAAAATAATTTTTTTCTAGAGAGTCAAATAAAGTAGGATCATCTGTATATAAGCTGCTCAACAATGCATCACTAGCATTGCCGGCAGAGTCTCCAGCCAGAGATTCTAATGTGATAGACAAATTATTTCCTCTTCCATTCAAAGAAGCAATAACAAAATACCACCTAGTATTAGCTGCATCCCACTGCGGGTCTGAGATTGTATAACAAGCCTTTGTTAATGGTGCTGCAAACGGCACTTCAATATGCTTACCAGAAAAATTACCATTTGTTCTACCGTACCCATGAAACCTTTTCGAAATAGACCCACTGCAATTTGCAAAATTATATCCTACCGTAACTGTAACAGTATAAGTTCCCTGCAATCGAGTTCCGGTTGGTAGATACACTTGTACTTTTTCATCACTTACGCCCTCAGTAAAAGTAATATTGAACGTTTTTTGACTCTTCTTTAAAAACTTTAGACCATCAGCGCTGACAATGCCATCCACGTCAAGACGATAAGAAGGATTCGTTGTTCCGAGCCCGACGTTACCGTTGCTTGTGACAAGTAAATAATCTATTTTACAATCAGCAGAGTCTGCTTGGCCGTCATAATCAAGTTCTGTATATCCTACAGGGCAGTTCCCTGTTCCTTGATCAAATAAAACATCACCAATATCGAGTTTCCCTGCCGCTTCAAACATTCCACCAATACCAAGCCCATT
Organism: uncultured Oligoflexia bacterium; assembly: GCA_950061135.1. Classification (GTDB taxonomy): domain Bacteria; phylum Bdellovibrionota; class Bacteriovoracia; order Bacteriovoracales; family Bacteriovoracaceae; genus CATLVU01. Next base: position 15,535 of record CATLVU010000038.1, on the reverse strand, counting down.
ACTATTAATAACAACTTGATTATCAGTATAATCGCCCATAGGACCCTTGCGAATATATGTATTTTTAGATGTTCCATTATCAGAAATTATTACTCCTGGCTCATAAACACCATCTACCGAATTTCCTTCATAGCCAAACCGGGCCCTTCCATTAAACAAAGCATGTACTCCACGTCCAGCCGTTCCAGTCCCTGCAGTCAAGTTCAAGCCTATACTATTGGGATTTCCGTTTGGATGATGAATATGTAATATTTGCTGAGGTGATGTTGTTCCAATCCCGACATTTCCGCCCTTAAGGGTTATCACTGAAGCTCCATTCTCTTGAAATCTCAATGAATCATCTGACGACATGTTTAATATATTATAAGAGTTTGCATTCCCATTCTTCAATTCAAGCTTGGAGTTTCCAACAGTATTTTCAATAAGAAGGTTAGTTGGACTTACTTCACTTGAGATATGAAGGTTTCCCCCCATAAAAATAAAATCAGGATTGGTTGTTGTATTTCCAAAAGTGATACTCTCACTTCCATCAGTTGTGTTTACATTTAAATATTCATCTGTGTTTTGTTTTAATACAAAATTTGATGCCTGATTATCAATCATATCAAAAACTGCAAGTGGCCCTGAGTTTCCAAACACATCAAGCTTTGCACTAGCAGAACTTGAACCAAGTGCGAAGTTTCCATTATTATCTATAACCGCCTTAGTATCTGAATTAACCTTAAATTGAATCTCTCCGTTATTATCCCCATCACTATCTGCGTTTAAAATAACATTGGTAGCTTCGCCCGTTCCAGAACCTCCACCCGTTGAGACTTCATCATCTGCTGCCGCCCATTTTACTCCATCAAATTTTAAAACCTGACCATTTGTTGGCGCAGTTGTTAAGTCCACATCTCCAAGATCATCAAGGTCATAATCCCCTTCTTCTGGAACAACTGCTCCTGTTCTTGTATTAAAGCTTGTGATCTCTGAAGAGTTTTGAATCCTATCCCAAACTGTTCCGTTAAAAATTATCCAATCTCCATCATTCCAAGTATTGATCGTATCGATAGTCGTTGTTCCCGAAATTGAAACAACATAATAATCTCCCGAGAGTGGAGATGTTATTGATCCACCATCTCCAAGAAGTGGTGAGTTTGTATCTGCATCCCATGTTCCTTTTAAATTCAAACCACTAAGTGGTCGAGGCTCCCAGATTTGATCTGTTTGATTATAAATTAAAACATCTCCATCTGCTGCTCCCATATCCGAGAGTTTAGAAGCTGTCACTGCTCCATCTTGTAGGGTAAAACTTATATCAAAACTTGCTGATCCATAAGCGTTAGACACAATTAACGTAAAAGCTTTTCCGATTAAAAAAGAAACATTCTTTAAACCATTCGCTATCAGTTCATTATTTGAAAGTGATTCAATCTCAAAGGATTCATTAAAACCATCATCGTTTTTTATTACTACCGTTTTAACTTCTTTAAGACTTATTCCTTGAATTTTAAGTTGGTTATTTTCAATCTGGACATTTGAGACTACAGCATTAAAGCTCACTGATTTTTCTTCTGCTCCTGAGATTTTAAGCTCTGATTGTTTACTACAACCAACCTGAAAAATACTCAGTAGTAATAAACAAATTGACCAGTTTCTCAAACTTCCTCCAAAGATAATTTTCAACCTACTCCCTATTATACTACTCGGAAAAAACTTGTTTTTTATTAATGAGATATCGGTATCTTACAGACATTTAATTTAAAAAGCTTAAAAAATAGCCAAAAATTGTACACTTAAAGTATAAACTTTTTAGTCTACTCCTTGATTAGAACTTGGAAGTTTCTTCCCTTTAAAACAAATGACTAACTTTAAGTTAAAATATACAAGTGAAATACTTTATTTGGTCTTTAATTTATCTTAACACTATTAATGTGGCGTTGAGTGATAGTTCTATTACAAAAAAAATCACGTGGCCTAAAATCAAAGATGCTTCAAAGTATTATATTGAAGTTTCAACAGATAAGTCCTTTAAAAAAATCACAAAAAAAGAAACAAAAACACCCTCGATAGATTTCAAGTTCAAAACCCCAGGAACATTTTATTGGCGAATTGCCTACTATCATCCAGAATACAAAATGTGGAGTCCTCCAAGCAAAATTGGAACGATTCGAGTTAAAGATATTCCCCTTGAGTTTATTTTTCCAAGAGGACAAAACCAAAATATACAGCAAGAGAAAGTTACTTTAAAATGGAAAGGTTCTGTTTTTAACAAAAGCTATAAAATCAAAATACAGCTACCTAATAAAAAAGTCTTTACTGAAAAGCTCCAAAAAGAATCACTTAGTATTAGACTTCCATTAAGCGGCAAATATATCGTCGAACTTGAGACATTTGACTCAAGAAATAAGTTATTACAAACCCAAACGACCCAGTTTTCTTACGCAGCCCCTGCTCCAAAAAAATTAGCAAAGACTAAAGCTCCTATAAAAAAGAAAAACTCGACTAACTCTGATTTAAGTATGTTTCTCACCACTTCGTTTGGAACATTTAGTGAAGAATTTAACAATGTCAGCGCTACAACAGAACAAAATTCCCCATATACGATAGGCCTTTCGTACAATTTAAGAGATAGCAAAACAAGAGGATATTCACTTAGTACTTATTTCTCCTATCTTGTCTCCACCAACCTTGAAGGTTCTGATGAAACAACAGAGCTCCCTCCTGAGTTTGGTCTAACAGGGTATATTGACTTACTAGATAAGAAAATTTTAGGCTGGACTCCTTATTATGGAACAGATATTGAACAGTTTTCTACTTTTAACTCTGATGAAATTGTAATTAATAATGAAAGCATAGAAACAAGAGAGCACCAATTTATATATGCCACTGCAGGTTTATCAAAGCTCACAAGCCTATTAAATAGAAAGATTTTTATGAAAACAAGCTTGTCCTATACATTGCTATCAAGTTCATCTAGAGAGTCTGAAGTACGCAGTGGAAACTATAAAGGCTTTAAAGGCATTTTTTTTATCGCCAGCCCTCTTACAAAAAAATTCAGTCTCAGTTTTTTATTAAAACAACATTTAATGGATGGTCCAACAGAGCTTAATATCACTCGATATGGCTTTGGTCTGGGTTATAAATTTTTCTAGTTCTTTTTTAAGTCTTCGAAACTAAACTCTGGAAATTGGGGTTCAAGTGCAATCTCTTCACTTTTTTCTTTTTCTTGCGGTATTTCAGATGCAATTGTTCTTGATGTATCTCCCAGCCAAACCACCCTCGAATCAAGAGGCGTACCTGCTGGTATTCTTAACTTGATAATAGAACCCTCAAATACATCTCGATAATAGCTTAATGTTTGATTATCCCTAAGAACCTGACGCAAATACTTTCTATAAAGTATTAAAGGTAGCGGAAGCTTCGCCTGAAAATACATCACACGAATAAGAGAATCGGTCTTTTTAACCTGAAAATAGCGTGTTTCAAGCTTATTCGAAGATACAACCCCTTGTGCTTGAGCGCTGAAAACAAATAAAAAAGATAGTAATAAAGCTTTCATCATATCTCTTATCGGAACAAATTAGCTTTCTTTAAACAGAAATTTCTAGATACTTGACTAAAACCGATATTATCAAAGGTAAGAAAAGAAAAAAATTTAAATTAATCTAAATAAATGGTGTAATCAATATTCTCATCAGAGCAAGACCAACTTTTCTTTCCACCATAAATTACTGCTCGCTCAAATGCTCTAGCAATAACCCGGCACCTTAAACCCAGACCTGCACGTTCACAAGTTTTCATCATATCAGCTTTAAAAAGCTCATCACATTTTTGCTTTGACTTCCCAGAAAAGGACGGCTCATGGTGATAACATAGGTCATGCTTAAAGCAGTCATCAAAAAAAAGTCTTCCATACTCAGAAGAAACACCTGTGCAACCATTGAAAAATACAATGCCATCATCCATCTTGTCGAGTAAACAAAACTTCCCTTCCCTCTTCTTAAGGCTCTGGGGACATAATATTTCATCTACAATCGTTCCATTTAATTGATCACATTTAGCTTCTAACTTAGATTGAGAATAAATTGATTCAGACAAGATACTGAAAATAAAAAATATAAATAAGGCCCTCATAGCGTATCCCTTAATTTTTTTGCCTAATAATAACAATAAATATAAAACTTGGTTATGATAAAATATATTTTGATACTTATTACACCATTAATGGTCTTTAGTGCCTCTCCTCCTGTACCGGTTCCCAATGTTCAAATGGATTGTTTTGAACACCAAAAGCCTCGAAAATGGTCATTTTGTATCAACAGATACAATGGTAGCAAAAGCAAAAGCCTTGTCATCTATTTACATGGTAAAAGTGGTGGAATAAAGCGATGGAATAATCTCGAATACGACACTGGCAAACTCTATCAAACATGGCAAAAGCTAGGTCTTGAGGCACCAACAGTAGTTTCGATTTCTTTTGGTAAACTCTGGTTTTTAGCCCATAACCCTTCAACTCCAAAGCAGGGACTTTTTTATGATTTTATCCACACCTCACTTCCTGAAATCTATTCAAAACTTAACCAAGAATTTGATAAAAAAATTCTTTTTGGAATTTCAATGGGAGGCGTAAATACTCTTATGACAATCATGAAAACCAAAACTCTTTTTGATAAAGCCGCTTCTATTTGCCCTCCAATAACTAATTTCTCGCCTCATGCCCCTTTTCAAACTATTTGGAAGTATTACCTTAGAAGCTCAATTTCGACATGGAGAACATTTCAAAAGGTTCTCATTGGGAAAAAGCTATATCCAGATCTCAAATCGTGGCATGCAAATGATCCAATTATCCTCGCCAAAGCAATTCCTAAGAATTATTTACCATCTAAAATCTATCTTTCCTGTGGGGCTAAGGATACATGGGAGTGCATGGAAGGCTCACTTGAAATCAAAAGGATTTTTGAATCAAAAGGAGTAGATCTCCAATGGGTACCAAAGCCTGGCGGTCATTGTGATATTGACCAAGAGTCATTAGCACTTTTCTTAGCGAGCTAAGTTGTTGTTTTTGTCAAAAGGTAGCGTGTACCTTTATCGGTTTTTCAGTCACAATTCCAACAGAAGCAAAACCAGCTTGTAAGTCCATTGGACGAATTGAAGTCCCTTGGTCTACGGCAGCGTTAACAAAAACACCTTCGCCATAACAAGGAGAAACCTCGTCGATAACAGCCAGCGTTTCTGCATTAAGCTTTAACTCTCCAATTTCAAAAGACTTAATAAGAGGTTTAATATCTTTATCAATATAGGCCTTACGCTTTTTTGAAAAACTTTTTACGATAATTTTTTCTTGCTCGTCGAGAATCTTTGTCACATCAACTTTCTCTTTCAAAGGTAGAAAATATTTGAACTCAGTAATAGCATCTTGAATGGATTTATCTTTTTGTTGAATCTCATTGATTGAGATAAAATTAATACCTTTTTCAGAGTACTGCTGTAGTGTTTTTAAAACTTGCTCTTTCTCTGTCCACTCTTTAGGAACTCTTACGTCGAAGTACTCTGACAATGAACTAATACCAAGGCTAAGAGCAGGGCCAAAAGATATAAGTGGCCTTGTCTTGTAACCTTCAGAGAATAAAAGTTCAACCCCTGCTCGCTTAAAAATTCGTGCAACGATTTTTTGTAAATCCAAATGTGATATAAAGCTTAGACTTCCAATCTTTGAAAATTCGATTCTATATTTATGGCCTACAAATTGTCCTCGCTTTTCACGGCGATCAACAATTTTCTTAAACTCCGGTCGAACATACTCAGTATCTTCCACAGCATCAAGAGCTGTTAAGAAATCTTTTCTTTCTGTAACCATTTCCTGCAGATCACATTCAACACCACATGAATAACAAACAAGTCTTTTTTTATCGACATCAAATGTTTTCTCTAACGCCTCTAAGTTTGTATGATGTACAATCATTCCTGCAACTTTCCCACAAGGAGGAGAAAGGCGATTTTTTGTAGCTTTTATCCATTCACGTTTTAAAAACTTGTCCTCTAGTCCAACATCTATATGGTCCCAAGGTAGTCTTCCCTCAACAGGTATCGTCCCAAGCATATATTTTGATTCAATCCCTACTTCTTCTAGTGCCTCAATCCATGCATCATGTTTAAAAGTTTCATCCCAACCATCAAAGCGACATCCTTTAGACCAAGCTTTATAAATCACTTCTCCAACTCGTCGATCTCCTCTTGCCACAATTCCTTCCAGATGTGAAATTTTAGAGTAGTGTTTTCTAAAATTAAGACCAAACTTAACAGCGTGATCCTTTAGTAGGTTTTGTTTTCTAATGATTTCTTCCAGTGTAATCATATTTGCCCACTGAAAAGGAGTATGAGGCTTTGGAACAAAACTTGAAACAGAAATTGTTATCGCTGGGTTTCTTACACCACATTTTCTTTGCGCGACTTGCTTCGCTTTCAAACCGGTTTCCATAATAGCAATAACATCTTCATCTTCTTCGGTTGGAAGACCTATCATAAAATACAACTTCATCTTTTTCCACCCACGACTAAAAACATCGTAAGCAGTTTGAAGCATATCTTCTTCTTTTACGTTTTTATTAATTACTTTTCTCATTCGCTCAGAACCTGCTTCTGGAGCAAAGGTTAAGGATGAGTTTTTTACTTCCGCTAATTTATCTAAAACCCGATTATCAAGACCATAGGCCCTGAGTGAACTAATTCCAAGAGTCGAGCGATCTTTAGATAGCTTATCCAAAAGATCTACTACCAGCGGCGTAACAGCAGAGTAATCCGCAGTAGACAGACATGTTAATGATGCTTCATCGAAGCCACCATTTTTAATTCCATCCATTACCATCTCTATAACATTATCAGGTTTACGCTCTCTAACAGGACGATAAATCATTCCTGCCTGACAAAAACGACAACCCTCTGTACAACCTCGCGATAACTCAACTGCATATCGATCAAAGATCGCAGTCATATGGGGTATCGGAGATTTTGTCGGAAAAGGATAATCTTTTAAGTTATCCACAAAATAACGTTCAACTCTGTTAGCAACTTGCCCTTCAAATTCAGGCTTAACATTAGTAACAACTTCGAGCTGAGTTAACTCATCAATTTCAGTTTCATAAAATGAAGGAACATAAATTCCTTTTTGCTTTGCAAGCTCAAAAAGAATATGCTCTCGCTTCCAACCTTCTTCACGGGCCCTTCCGATAAAGCGAGCAATTTTTGAGAAGATTTTTTCCCCATCACCAATAACAAAAAAATCACAAAAAGGAGCTAATGGTTCAGGATGAGTTGCACAAGGGCCACCAGCAATAACAAATGGCTCATCTTGGCCTCTATCTTTTTGATAAATAGAGATGCCACCTAGATCAAGCATGTTTAGAATATTGGTATAACTCATTTCATACTGAAGAGAAAAACCGACAATATCAAATTCATTTAATGGTTTAAAATTTTCTAATGTTACCAGTGGTAAGTTATTCTCTCTGAGCTTAGCCTCCATATCCACCCAAGGACAGAAGCATCTTTCGGCACACATATCATTATGTTGATTTATCTCATCATAAAGAATCTTAAACCCAAGATGACTCATTCCGATCTCATAAGTATCAGGGAAGCATAAAGCAACTTTGGCGGTTAAATCTTCCCAAGTTTTACGGACAATAAAATGTTCACCGCCAATATATCTGGCCGGCTTTTCTAGCTGATCTAAAAAGGGTGCGTATGGATTTTTCATGTGCTGTATTTACTTGAAATTATGATTCCTGTCTACCAAATTGGCGCAGTGTTTACTTAATACAATTATAAATTTTTCAAGCACTGCATAACACTGGTCTTTTTATGCTATTGAAAATTTATGAAAAAACTAATTATTCTATCTATCGTTCTTACTGGACAAGCTTTAGCAAACACTTCTTTTTACTATTACTCTAAGACTGAAAGACTAAAAGCACTTACTGAGCTCTATCAAGCCACCAAGGGCCGTTATGCTCTTTGGGATCTCAAACTCATTAATATGGAAATTGCTGGTGATGATGTTTTCAAAAAGGCATTACAGATTGAAAAATCAATAGACAACGTCCAAGGGCCAATGCAAAAAGCAACTGCGAATTTAGAATTTCTTGATCGTCTTAAAAAGGTAATCGCAGAGTTTAAAGACACGCATTTCAGCTTAAGACCTCTTGCACCTACACCTGTGATTACCAATGGATTAAAGCTTAAATCATATTTAGAAGAAGGTACAAGAAAAATTATTATCTCTGCTGTTTCAAAAAAGCTTATGAGCCTAAACGAAACACTCACTAACAGAGATTATTTCGAAAAGTTTAAAATTGGTGATGAACTTATTTCAGTTGATAATATTTCAGCACGAAACTATCTTTCAAATATGAGAGAGTTTGTTTCTGCATCCTCAGGAACCTTTAGAGACATTCGTGCAGCTGAATCTATTACTCGCAGAAACTTTTCATATCCTGCCAAGAACTACTCTGATTGGAAATTTAAAAGAACAACTGAGGAAGGAATCAAAACCTATAAAGTAAGACTCCCGTGGTATGCTGATAAAGTTAGTCGACGAGATGCCAATGTTTATTTTAAAGCGAATAATTTCCATCAACTAGAAAAGACTTATTACTCATGGAATGATGAGTTACAAGAATGGAATGAGGACAAAGATTTAAATTATATCGGCTTTGACCGGTTTGCAGCACCTAAAGGACTTACAGAAGTTGAAGAATGGATTGACAGTGATGATGAAGTGATCTTTCGCTCTGGAAAGTTTTTAAAAGATGAAAAAGAATATGGTTATATTCAATTTTTTGCTTTTACTAATAAAGACCTGACTAAGAAAGACGCCAACGAAGATAAAGATAGTGAAGAATTAGAGATTAAACATTTATTCAGAAAATTTGTCATCAAGCTAAAAAAAGAAAACATTCCACTCATCGTTGATCTAAGATTAAACTTTGGTGGAAATACCCAAATAGCACTCGAGAATCTATCTGCCATTGCAAAATCTGGTGATAGTTATCCCTCAAGGACAGTTGCTTATAAAACGACTCCCTTTATTCAATCTCTTTTCAATACAATGACAGATGATTTTTCTCTTCTAGAATATCCAGAGTATGGTGATCTTGAACTTATAGCAAATGAAATTTATCATGCGGTTTCTATCAATAAAGAATACACAAATCTTATTCTTCAATCTGATCCCATTACAGCTCATGATGATGTAAAAGGATATGAGCTTCCAGTTGTAGCTCTTGTAACTCCTTATTGTATTAGTGCTTGTGATAATCAGGCTTTTTTATTCAAAGCTAGTGAGCGAGTAACACTTATTGGTGATCATGCAAATGGAACAGGAGCAGGTTTTTGGGGAAATAATTTTCATGACCCTTCATTTGTTGATTCTCAGTTTATTTTTCAAACAAGAATTCCAAATTACCTATTTGGATACCCAGTAAAAACAGAGGATAGAGTTATTGTTGACTCAGACATGGGCATGCTGATTCAAACAAACTCTGAAAACAGGCCTGTTGAAGCCCATATACTATTTAGAGATACGTCCAAAACTTTCACAGATCAGGCATCTAATTGGATTGAAAAGGCAATTACGACCATAAATAGTATTTAAGGCTCACTGTGTCATTATTACAATAACCCGCCACTCTTATTGCGCTTGGCGCCATAAAAGAGTAATCTCCTGCTCTAAAACAGGAGATCCACATGAAAAAAGTATTTTTACTACTAGCACTTTTAATTACTTCTAGCGGTTTCGCTAAAACTATTAATGATCAAACCTGTGAGGTGGCCGTAAGTAAAGCCAGTAGGCTTTTCTATACTTATTCATTAACTGATCAGGTATTAGATAAACTCGTTGATCGTGGATATTATCCATTTAATGCCGATTCTCTCTCGGAAGACACTTCTTTATATATTACTTGGAGCGTATCTTGTGAAGATAAGTGGTACGGGCAAAAATGTACTTCTAAAGCCAGTCTAAAAAAAGTTTTATCAAATGGCCGTAGCGTACTTTTACATAGTGATAAAACAACTGGTTCAGAAAATTTAGTAGATAGACTTTTTGCTAGATTTCCAAAATGCAATTACTAAGGATTTTATATGAAACTATCTAAAACACTTTCTACATTATCAATCTTATGCCTAGGGATGAACATTCACGCAAGTGAAATCGACTCTTTTACCCTTCGTTATCAACCATTAGAAGACTCAAGCCAAATTATAAATAAAAAAGCTAATGACTATTTGAAAAAAGCAGTTGTGGCCGCAAATCAAACAAGTACTAGTTGTAGTGAAAAAGTTCTAATGGAAGAAATTAGAAAAGATTTTAATATACTTCTAAACGATGGAAAATTATCTAAAGATATCGTTTCCTCTGAAGATATTCCGAAACACACTATTGAGAGAAAAGACTCCATTTTTAAGTATCATAAAGTTACAGATGGATATTTATTAGCGAGACCTGCAGCTGACATGGATGGTATTGGGATGGGTACAACTTTAAACTTTAATGGACATTATATTGGCTCTGATAAATTCGAACATATGTTCGGCCAAGGTTATCATTACTTTAAAAGGTTTCACAGAAAAGGTTTTAGTTTAAAAAGAGTGTTATTAATCGGAAATGCTAACGAAAGACTTCATCTTGGAGGAAACAGAATTGCAACAGGTGTTTATACATTTGGAGACCTCGTAGCAAACTTTCAAGGAATGAGATTCTGGAATCATCTTCTTCAAACTAGAGATGATATTTTTAAAGAAAATATAGGCCCATACATTGATTGTGTCGATGAAAAATGGGAATTAGTGAAAGAAGTTGATTTTCGCTATTATGTAGATGCAGGCTTTGATGAAGCTATCAACTGCTCAGCTATTATTTCTAAGAACGGATTTGAAGGCGTTACAAAATCGATTGAAGAGCTTGAAGCTGCTGATCCTCAAAATAATTACACATGTCCTCTTGATCCTGCTGCATTAGAAGATATGAAGAGAAAATATGATTTACCTCTAGGAGGAATGAGTAAAAAATCTGTCAAAGACTTTATCTTTAATCCTTGGGACAAACTTACAAGATATAAATCATGGTGGTGGTTATAATGAAAACTAATTTTTTAACTCTATCTTTATTAGTACTTAATTCCGCGCATGCCCTATTACCGGCACCCAGTTATATTAAAAGTGACATTCTTGAAACTTCAAGAGGAGTCAATAAGTTTCTTCAAGCTGAAGCCTTAGATTATTCAGTTTGCTTAAACGAAATGAAAGAAACTTTTAACTTTCTAAGAACTGCTGATAAAAGTTTTTTTAAAACTAATTATACAGCAGATCAAAACAAGGAAATACTTTTAAACCTATGGGACATTAAAAAAGGTATTAGAAAGCATTCTAACAACTGGATAAAATCAAATCAGATGGGTCCTGAATGTGTTAGTCAAATCAAAGCTTCGTTAAGAGCAACAAGATATATTGAAGACAGTATCGGACTTCTTTATAACAATCAAATTAACGAAGAAAAAACAACAGGATTGAAAAAAGAAGACCACACTCCACTATTCTCTAAAGGACTTCCATGGACAGTTAGTGACGGAAAATTTGATTATAAAAAAGACCTTAGGACTGGTGATATTTTAATGTGGCGAGGAAACTCTGCTGTGTCTGCATCAATCGCGAGACTAGGTGACAACGAAAATAATTTTAGCCACCTTAGCATTCTATATATCCACCCTGAGACGGGAAAGAGATACAATATTGAAGCATTGATTGAAACTGGTCTAATCGCTAGAGAGTTCGATAAAGTTGTTGTAAAAAAAGGCGCCTCTAAGGTTGTTGTTTATAGGCATGCGAATCAAGAATTAGCTCAAAAAGCTGCGAAGTTTGCTTATGATAAAGCAATGGAAAGAACTGACGATCACTTTATTGGTTATGATTTTAAATTTGATCTTGATGATCACTCTACTCTATTTTGTTCAGAGCTAGTTTCTTGGTCATACGATGAAGCGAGCAATGGAACAATTAAAGTTCCTACTTTTAACACAACAATTGATCTAGAAAACAGAAGCTATGTTGATGCTATTGGGATGATTGGGGATATCGCGTTCCAGCCTGGAGATATTGAACTTGAAGCTGATCTTGAAATGATTGCGGAATGGAGAAATTATCATCAAGTTAGAACAAACCAATTAATGGATAATATTCTTTCCAATATGTATAACTGGATGGAATCAAAAAATTATCATTTCAATTTTAACTTACATGGATCAATTATTGGATCAGGTGTTTATTTATTTAGAAAAGTTCCAGTACTAGGTGAAAGATTATTAGGAGGGAAAATTCCTGATAATATGCCGGCTAGTACCCTAAGAAGTATTATGACTCTTGATAAAACTTCTTCTTATATTTTCGAAAATGTTTACGAAACTCTTTATGGTGAGAGCAAGGCTAAAATTTATAGTTTTCAAGAAGTAGAAAACACAATCGAAAAATTGCGTAAAAAGGATTTAGACAATTACAAAAAAAGTCTGGGACGCTTAAGATTCTTATACAAGAACTCAGTTATTTTTCATCATATGTTTAGTCCTAAAAAATAAACCTAAGAACCTTCATAATAATTCACGACGGTATCTGCAAAATCTGAAAAGATACCGTCTATTTTTAAATATCCAAACATAAAATCTAATAACTCTTTGGATGTTCTAAACCCATCTGGCAATGCATCTAAGCGATGTGTGTAAGGATGAACCTTCAGACCGTGCTTATGCGCCCATTCCACAAAGTTTGTTTTTACAATTCTCTTTTCACCCTCATCGTTTTCGACTTTATATAATTGATTCATCCATGGCCCAACACCTTCAACGTACTTGGATACTTCTTTAAGACCTTCTTCTGTTTGATAATAATCATAATCAATTGAAGATTCATTCCAACTATTATCAGCTATAAGTAAAACAAGTGGCATTTTAACTTTAAACTCAACTTTCAAGCGCTTAAGCGTAGGCGGATAAAAACATTGAATAAATATTTTTTGCCCCTCTTTATCGTAACCATAGGCCCTAAGTAGCGCGACGACCTTTTTTGTTATGTCCTTTCCTTCTTTCTTATGAAACTCTGGGCTCTTGATCTCTGGATAGATTCCAATCTTCTTACTACGAGTTCTATTTAAGCCTTGTACAAATTCAATAAATTCAGAGAGTGTAGGAACCCTGAAATATTTTTTTTCTTTCATAAATCGATTTGGATAATATTGTTTTTGAGTTTTTAAATCAATTCTCTCATGAACTTTAAGTTTTTTTATCTCATCTAACTTGAAATCAATCGCGTAGAATCGACCATCACTTCTTTTCCTATTTGGAAAAACAGCTGCGACATTTGTAGTAGTATCAAGATGAATATCATGTAATACCACAAGCCGATTATCTTTCGTCATAACAATATCAGGCTCAATATAGTCAATATTCCAAGAATGGGCCATTGCAACCCCTTCCAGCGTATGCTCTGGTAAGTATCCTGATGCTCCTCTGTGAGCAATAATCGTTCCTCGTTTAGAAGCACATGATATAAAAACTAAAAAAAGTAATATATATTTTACAAAATTCATAACATCCTCTCATTAAAAGCTATAAAATCAATCATACAAAAAAGTTATAGGATATAAAAATGGAATTAACTCAAAACCAAATAAAACTATTAAGTCGTTGGCGTATTTCTACATTCTGGGTCTGTCTTATTGGATATATTGGTTATTATATTTGCCGTAAAAACTTATCAGCAGCTGTTCCTTTGCTCAGTGAAGAATTTAATTATACTAATGCAGAGCTCGGTCTTATCGCTTTATATTCAGAAATGGCCTATGCATTAGGTAAGTTTATCAACGGACCTCTTGGCGACAAGGTCGGAGGGAAAAAAATATTTCTAGCAGGAATGCTTGGGGCAATAATTTGTAATTTTCTTTTTTCATTTGGATCAAATCTTATTTATTTTATCGCTGTTTGGTGTGTCTGTAGATATTTTCTCTCTATGGGCTGGGGGGGCTTAGCTAAGATGATTGGAAACTGGTACGAACCAGAAAAGAACGGCACAGTCATGGGGTTTATTAGTCTAAACTTCCAGTTCGGTGGAGTTATTGCTACTTTATTTGCAGGAATGCTAGTCGCAGCAGGAATGGGCTGGCAGGCTATCTTTATTTATCCACCTCTTGTACTCATCGTTATTTTTCTATGGTCGTTTTTTTGTTCAAAGGATTCACCTCAAGATATAATTCCAAACACAACGTTTGGACAAAGCAGTGAGAAATATCAATCAATCCTTGATGAAGATGAAAGTAATGAAGATAAAAACTTAACTCCAATTAAAAAATTACTAAAACTAAGACTATTTAAAGTACTACTTGTTTATAGCTTCCTGACAACTTTTTTACGGTCCATTTTCTTTTTCTGGACACCAAAATTATTAGTTGATCTTGGTATGGGAACTTCAAATGCAATTTTAAAGTCAGCCCTATTCCCTCTCTTAGGCTGTGCCGGTACAATCTTTATCGGTTGGTACACAGACAAGCACTCTAAAGACAATAGAGCTAAAATGATGTGGAAAATGCTTTTAGGTCTTGTTATTTGCCTATTAGTAATGGTGACAATTATTCTTTACTCTCCTCAAAATCAAAATCTTATGGTGGCAGTTTTGGCCCTTTGTGGTTTTTTTCTTCTTGGGCCATATTCAATGAGTTCCGGTTGTCTAACTCTAGACATCGCAGGAGCAAAAGCTGCAGGTTCCTCAACAGGGCTAATAGATGGACTTGGTTATATTGGTGGTGCCTTAGCAGTCTGGAGTGCTGGAAAATTATCTGATGATTTAGGCTGGGGACAAGTATTTATGCTTCTTAGTTTTTTTGCAACTCTTGCTACTTTATGTGCTCTTTTTATGAGCTATGAGTTTAATAAAAGAATTAAAAGCCACCTGAAATAGAAATAGCATAACGACGATCTTCTTCTTCTCTAACACCATCTTCGGAAGCTTCAATAGCATAAGTTGAAAGATCGAATGCAAATTTATTATTACGGACACCGATCCCACCGGAGCCCCAGCCATCGCCATATCCTAAACGAACAAATACTTTTCTTACATAATCAAACTCAATACCCGCTTGGAGCTTTCTTTGAGCAGGTACATTTTCATATTCATTGGTTGCATCTCTCATAGTGATTTCCATATGTACTCTAGAAGTTCTTCCAAGATTAGGAGTCAAAGAAAAGCTATAATCAATTGTTTGAGGTATAACAGGAGGAGCTCCTGACAGCTCAGGAGAACTCCATTCCGTCTCACCAGAATTTCTCACTACAGCTGATAAAGTTGGTAATGCCCAGAATGGTAAAGTAATTCTTGTACCTGCAGTAATATGAGTCATCGTTCCTTTCGTATAGTCAATATCAGCATCAATTTCAACAGAATCATCAGGTGCAAAATCTTTTTGTAATTGTTTACGAGTTAGCAATGTTGCTGTTCCACCAAGCTTAAAAAT
>CATLVU010000037.1 GCA_950061135.1 uncultured Oligoflexia bacterium | reverse complement strand
TTGAAAGTAAGAATCAGGCGATTTGGCTAAGTGAACTTATCGCTGAGATGAATGTTAATGTTCAAACACTTGTCAGAAAGATAAAAGTTAATTTTTACAAGTCGATACAAAAAACATTTTATTCATTGTTGCTGGTGCTTTTGTTGATCTTGAAAAAATTATTGAAAAAAGACAAAACAAAAAACCATCTCTTGGATTGGTTGCAAGCAAAGCAAAAGAAGATGAGGGGAAACCTAGTACGATTGAAATGCTTGGTGGTATTGAGCCTGAGGATTTATCAAAATTTGGATTAATTCCAGAGTTCATTGGAAGATTACCAGTTAATGCTTTATTACAGGAGCTTGATGAAGAAGCGTTAATTCAGATTCTAACTGAGCCTAAAAATGCTATCACAAAGCAATATCAAAAACTTTTTGAGTATGATGATATTGAGTTAGAGTTTGAAGAAGAAGCTCTAAAAGAAGTTGCTAAAACAGCAATCAAGAAAAAGACTGGGGCCAGAGGTTTGAGGTCAATTCTTGAACAAACAATGCTTGATGTAATGTATGATATTCCATCAAATGATAAAGTAGTTAAGTGCGTTGTAACTAAAGATTCAATTATGGGGCTTGAGCGTCCACAATTAATTGAAGGTGAGCGCAAGAAAAAAGAAGCAGCTGATAAAGAACCTAAAAAAATAGAAGACGCTTCTTAATACAATTTAGAACCACAAAACTTACAAAACTTTGAGTCCAAGCTGAGTCCTTCATGGAGACAGCTTGGGCATGTTTTGGTGGTTTCTTCTTTTTGCGCAGTTGCAATTTCTGCAGTAACAATTCCTGTCGGTACCGCAATAATTCCATATCCTGTAATCATTAAAAAAGAGGCCAATGCTTGACCTAAATCTGATTGAGGAACAAGATCGCCATATCCAACGGTAGTCATTGTGACTATCGCCCAATACATTGAACGTGGAATACTTGTAAAGCCTGCTGATTCACCTTCTATTAAATACATTGCTGTTCCAACTAAGATTACTAAAGATAGAACACTTACTAGGAACACTGTAATTTTGTGCCTTGATGCACGTAGAGCTCGGCTTAAAATTTTTGCTTCACTGGTGTAACGGGTAAGTTTTAATAAACGAAAAATTCGTGAGACTCTTAAAATTCGAATGACCATTAAAGAATGTGCACCACCAATAAATAAGCTCAAATAGGTAGGTAAGATAGATAGAAAGTCGATAATACCGTAAAAGCTAAATATATAGTTACGTGCTTTTTTTAAACAAAGAATTCGAAGTAAATATTCGATGGTAAAAACAATAGTAAAAAACCATTCCAAGAAAAAAAAGATTGGGCCATATTCATTTCTTAATGTCTGAATACTTTCAAGCGCAATTACCAGTACACTAAGTAAAATAAACCAAATCAAAATAAGATCAAAAGCTTTTCCCAAAGGAGTCTCTGCTTCAAATATTATTTGATGTAGTTTTCTTTGCCATAAAGAAGAGCTAGATTCATATTTTTTTTCATTCTCAGTCATGTTTGAAGGTTAAAATAATCGGGTTAAATTGTCACTTAATGTAAAAAATACCTTAAATTAAATAATAAAAGCCTAGGAAAATATCGCCTAAGCTTTTTTTTTGACCTGAATTCGAAAAAGTGGGAGAATAAATAAAGGTCTCAGTTGTCCGCTGGACCAAGGATTTATAAGCGCAGGAGGTGCTATGTCGGACAAGAAATCAGCTCAGGATTCGAGTTTTCCCTTATTACCCCTTAGAGATGTTATTATTTTTCCTCACATGGTTGTTCCCTTATTTGTTGGAAGGGAGAAGTCGATATCGGCATTGGAAAAGGCATCTAAAAATGGAAACGAACTTTTTCTCGTAACTCAAAAAGATGCGAGCGTTCTTAATCCTGAAAGAGAAGACCTTTATGACATTGGGACAGTCGTAAATATTATTCAAATGCTAAGACTTCCGGACAATACGGTAAAAGTATTAATCGAAGGAAAGTACAGAGCAAAAATCGATGACTTTGAGTGCAAGAAAAATGGATATTTTGCAACAGTAACTGAGTGTGCAGATATTTGTGATAATGAGGTTGAGCTTGAAGCCACTGTTAGGTCAGTAAAAAACATTTTTGAAAACTATGTAAAGATCAATAAAAGAATACCTCCTGAACTTTTGATGAGCATTTCTTCAATTACTGATCCTTCAAGACTTGCTGATATTATTGTTGCTCACTTAACGATGAAAATCCCTGAGAAACAAGAAATTTTAAATGCGGTAAATGTAGAAAAAAGACTCCAATTACTTCTTGAGAAAATGCAAGGAGAGATCGAAGTTATAAATGTTGAAAAGAAAATTAGATCACGCGTGAAAGCTCAGATGGAGAAGTCTCAAAAAGAGTACTATTTAAATGAGCAAATGAATGCGATTCAAAAAGAGCTTGGTAAGGAAGATCCAAAGTCAGACCTTAATGATATGGAGATTCGTTTAAGAGACAAGAATATGCCAGCAGAGGCAAAAGAAAAAGTTGAAAAAGAAATTAAAAAGCTTCGTTCAATGTCTCCAATGTCAGCTGAATCAGCAGTGGTTAGAAATTATGTAGACTGGATGCTTAATCTTCCTTGGCATGATTACACTGAAGATGACAACAGTGTAAACAGAGCAAAAGAAATTTTAGATGACGAGCATTATGGCCTAGAAGATGTAAAAGACAGAATCCTAGAATATATGGCAGTTAAGAACCTAGTCGGTGATAACTCTAAAGGAACGGGAACGATTCTCTGTCTTGCAGGTCCTCCGGGTGTGGGTAAAACTTCTATCTGTCAGTCACTTGCTACTAGTATGGGAAGAGAATTTGTAAGAATTTCTTTAGGTGGTGTTAGAGATGAAGCAGAGATAAGAGGGCACAGAAGAACATATGTTGGTGCGATGCCTGGTAAAATAATTCAAGCAATGAAAAAAGCTGGTAAGGGTAATCCGGTTATTCTTCTAGATGAAATCGATAAAATGAGTTCTGATTTTAGAGGGGATCCTGCTTCAGCAATGCTTGAAGTTTTAGACCCAGCTCAAAATGTTAACTTTGCAGATCATTATGTTGAAGTTGAGTATGATTTATCAAAAGTTATGTTTGTTATGACTGCAAATGATATCTCAAGAATCCCTGGTCCGTTAAGAGATAGGATGGAAATTATTCAGATCCCTGGATATACTCCAAATGAAAAATTACAGATCGCTAAAAGATACCTTCTTGCTAAATCTGTAAAAAACCATGGCCTAACTGATTACCCAGTAAGTCTTGGTGATAAAACATTTATGAAAATGATTAGAGGTTATACAAAAGAAGCAGGGGTTAGAGGACTTGAGCGTCAAGTTAATACGATTGCTCGAAAGATTGCAACTGAAGTTGTTACTAAAGATCATGAAAAAGGTAAAAAGTTTAAGGTTACTGATAAATTATTAGAAAAGTACTTAGGTCCAGTAAGATTTGAATCGACAGTAATTGAAGGTCAATCAGAAGTAGGACTTGTTAATGGACTTGCTTGGACTTCAGTTGGTGGTGAGCTTCTTAACATTGAGGTCGTAACTGTTCCTGGTACTGGAAAAATTCAGGTAACTGGAAAGCTTGGGGAAGTAATGCAAGAATCTGCAAAAGCGGCCCTCAGTTACGTTAGATCAATTAGTCAAAGCCTTGGAGTTGATCATGAGTGGTATTCAAAAAATGACATCCATATTCATGTTCCTGAAGGTGCGACTCCAAAAGATGGCCCATCTGCGGGGATCACAATGGCAACTGCGCTAACTTCGGCAATTGCAAATATGCCAGTAAGACAAGATGTTGCTATGACAGGTGAGATTACTCTTCGTGGTAGAGTACTTCCAATTGGTGGACTTAAAGAAAAACTACTAGCGGCAAAGCAAGCAGGTATAACAACAGTAATAATTCCGGCTAAAAATGAGAAAGATCTGGCAAAAGTTCCTGATGAGATCAAAAAAGGCCTTGATGTACATCCCGTTGCGGCAGCTGAAAATGTACTTAAGATAGCATTAGATCTAGAGAATCCGGACGAGTTAATGGTTGCTAGAAGCTTTACTATTGTGGAAGGAGATAAAACTCCGATGTCAGCAGAAGGACAAATCGCTAACTAAAAGTTAGTTATTAACGCTATAAATCCGAAAAGGGGAAGATTTTCTTCCCCTTTTTTTATTGACAGAAGTAAGCCAATTCAATAAATTACTAAAACTGATAAATCATATCGGGCGTTTAGCTCAGCTGGGAGAGCGCCACCCTTACAAGGTGGATGTCGGCGGTTCGATCCCGTCAACGCCCACCACTTTTAATAAAAATACCCCATCATTGTCGTCATCAAAAACAAATTATCGGTCACATACGTTTTGTATGCTCCCTCAAATTTGTCTTTTCTTCCTAAAGCAAGTCTCGGGTATGACAAAGTTACCGGGTGCTAACTGTCGGGATCGAAGGGGAGCTGGCAGAGTGCAAAGCACTCTAAGCGAGTAGGATGCGAACGGCTAGTAGGCGAGGAGTCAACACCCACTATTTACTAAAAAGCAATCTGCCAACCTTGGTCAAAAAACTTATTAAAAATTTGAATTTTACTTTCTAGTCGTTGTAATTTTTTGACTAGTTTTTTTATTTGGATCGCTTTTTTCTTATCGGGCAGTTCTTTTAACATCGCAAAAATCAATTCAAGCTTTGCAAATTCTTTATAAAAATAATAAAGCAATTGCTTGCTATACAAATCTGTTTTTCCTTTATTATCAATAATAAAATGTTCAAGCTGATTTAATTCATGCTCCATTTGCAACATTTTCTCACTGATAATGACAATGGCATTTTTGTTTTTAATTTGTCTTTGTAGGTTTTTGAGCTGTCCTAGGTTTTTATTTTTAGTGGCCTCATTATGTATTTGAAAAACATTATTCATAAACACCTCCATGTTATGTTTATAGATTTTAATGCTAGGGCCTACTAAATAACCTCATTGTTCGGTGTAAAAAATGTGTAAATTGCTAAATAATAACCTGATTAATAAAGATGGCATTTTTAAGTTTTAGACTCATGAATTAAACCTAAGTATTCAATTTCACATGAGGGTATCTAGGAAAACTACTTAAATTAAATATTGTAGTAAAATGGTCCGATAAAGCTATAGGAGTATTTTAATGCTAAAAGCCCTTCTTTTTTTATACTTATTCATGGCCCTTCTTGGTTGTGTTGCATCTTCAGGCTCAAAAGTCACAGCAGATGAGCAAGGAGCTAGTACTGCTCAAGATTCTGAAGAAGAGGAAGAAGATCTAACAATAAGAGGGTTATTAGATGGAGTTCGCTCTTTAGTTTCTAAGGATGGAGAAAAAGGTAATGGTGCGAATTTTTCATTCCCTTCAGCGATTGTTATTGATGCGGATGAGACTTATGCTTATGCGACCGATACTCAATTACCTGCGATAATTAGAATTGAACTGTCTTCTGGTGATCGATCAATAATTTCTCAAGAAGGTGTTATTGGTAATGGAGCGGAGTTGACCTTGCCAGCAGATTTACAGTTTAATGTAGATCAATCTCAGCTATATGTAGTTGATGCTTTGGAACAGGCAGTAATTACAATTAATCTAAGCACGGGTGATCGATCAGTGCTTTCTGTTAATGGTGATTCTCTTGGTGATGACTTTAGCACACCTATAGGTATTGCGGTTGATGATTTAGGAGAGTTTGCCTATGTCGCAGATAGTGATGCACAAGCAATTTTTAAAATAAATCTTTCTAATGGGCAAAGAGAAATACTTTCACAAAACTTTAATGTTGGAGATGGAGAACCATTTGTTACACCAAGAAGAATTGCTCTGAACTCTGATGATTCTAAAGCCTATGTTGTTGATAATGGTGATGCTATTTTTTCAGTAAATCTGGCCAACGGGAATCGCTCAGTAGTTTCTGAGAATAATGAAACAGGCTTTGGGGATGACTTTGAGTTTGCTCATAGTATTACTTTAAATTCAGAAGATACCCTCGCGTATGTAACAGATAGAGATCAAAGTGCATTGTTTGAAGTCAATTTGTTTACAGGAGAGCGTTATATCGTTACTAAAACGGATACAATTGGCGAAGGTTATGACCTTGGAGATGCAGGGGGCCTCTATATTACGCCCAATGATAGAAAGGTTTATGTACTTGACGAGGTGGGATTATCAATCGTTTTAGTAGAATAATGTTAATTTCCTGTTAAGCTGCTAGCTTTCTTTTGACTTCATTTACTTAATTTTCTAAAAGAGTCTCCAAATTAAGGAGATTAAAATGAAGTTTCTAACAGTCATAGTTTTATTATTTTCAGCTTCAACGGCATTTAGTAATGAATTAGAATGGATGCCAAAGCTTTATAGTTGTACTGATCCAGTAAACGGTTCTGCTCGATATGATATTCATGTTGAAGTTGATAATGACTCTTTGATTATTGCTCAATATGAAAATGAATTACTTGTAAGAAAACTTTTATCTTATCATGCGGATGGAATTCATGCTGTTAATTATGAATATGAAATCTTAGGTTTTAGAGCGACTTATACAACTGAGAACTTTGGAAAAGTAACTGGTGGCGCTTTGAGATTAGAAAAAGTTAATTCAAAGTCAGAGCGTGTTGCAACACTTTCATTATTAGAAGGCGATGCTAAAATTAATAATTTATATTTAGACTGTAAAGCTCCGGTAGAAGTTTATTGGGGCAATTCAATGGTACTTTTGAATGATTATGCTTTTAAATTAGCTGTACCTGCTCAATTATTAAGAAAATGTCCAAATGCTTTTAGGGATGGCCGTGAAGTTGAAATAGCTCAAGAAGCAGTTGTTAGTGTTAATGGTGAAAACAAAACTTATAAAGTCTCTTTTGAAAGTTTCAATAGTGATGGAAGCTTAGCCCAAAAATTTAAGACAGAAATTTTAAGTAGGTCTTGTCGTTATTGTTCTTTTTATATTCAAAAAGCAACTTGTAGATAATTATTAATAACAGCTTAGAAGAAAATAGAGATGCCCATAGTAACTTCGTTAAATAGATAATAATTATGGTAAAGACCAATTAAGATATATTCTCCAAGAGCGTATTGCGCTCCTAAAAAACGATTGTACTTTCTTCTTTGTTCAATAAATTCTTCGTCTTGATAAACTTCACGAAAACTCTCTTCTGTTCGCTTTCCATAAGTAAAAATCCATTCTTTATAAAAAATACTTCCGGCCAAAATGGTAATGATAGTAGGCTCATAGTATTCATCTTCAAAAATAGTTTTTATCGTTAAATGATCAAGAGCAAAGTTAGCAAACTTGAGACCGATAATTGTATTTTCGACAGTTGTTCCAACATCTGTAAGCCATTCGTCATCTTCTGGGTAAATTACAGGAATACTTCCACCGCTAGTGTCATATAGATCAATAGTTTTTCCTCGGATATCTTCATATAAAACATCATTGTATTTAGAGTAGCCGATATTAAAAACCTTATTGTATGAGAGGTTTATCCCTGCCCCTAAAAAATTTTCATTTTTCTCTTTATGGTGTTTAAAAATTCCTCCAAGATCAACTTGTAATCCCTTACGTTTTTTCTTTCCAAACAAGTTAAAAGCAAAAGCTAAGTTGAAATTATCATCTTGGTACTTATTTCGTTCTAGTATTCTTTTTCTATATTGGTTCTGGGTTTCTAAAGCGTAATGACCGAAAAAGATTTCAGTAGGGGGAGTGGTACTAATCGCTGCGCCGATACGACCAGTTCCTGATACAATACCAATATTTCCATGGTTCTTATAAAAAATTGATTCCAGGCCCAGTCCCCTTTCCATTGTAAGAGCGGTGGGATTGTTAAAGGCGGCGGTGGTTGTGCTCGGAAAAGAAGCTGAATTTGAGCGTGCAAGGGGTCTTTTTGAGTTATTACAAGTATCTATCTTTAGGTAGTCACATAGGTCTAAACTAAAGCAAGTTATTGGAAATACAAGAATAAGAAGACTGATAATTTTCACACGTAAATTATATCAGAAGTTTTTTCAATTGATATCCTTTATGATAAGTGCGTATAAAAGGATTAAATATGAAATTATTTGCTTTATTGACCTTCATTTTATCAATGAATATTCAGGCGATCTGTGTTCATGAAAAAGTAATGTCGGGTTTAGAGATAGATCAGATTGGAGAGGAGTATCAAGCATATATAAAAGACTCTGAAGGTAAATATAAGAAACTTAATTCATATTTTGGTGCAGGACTTTATGATGTTCAAATTGTTCATGAAAAAGTAGCGCCCGAAGATTATGACGATCATTATATTGAGTATTATAGATATAAAAGAATTCAAGATTACCTCGTAAGTATTTCAGAAAAACTAGAGCGAAGAGGATATGAAACTTCAATTATTGGAAAAAGTCTTGAAGGTAGAAATCTCTATGCTGTAAAACCTATAAACTTTGATCCTAATAAAAAAACAATTGTCATGTTTGGTCGACATCATGGAGATGAGGGAACTGCCAATTGGATTATTGAAGGGTTTGTGAATAACTTCTTTTCGCAGGATGATTTCTTTCATTCTCAGTATCAAATTTTACTTTATCCCATGATTAATCCTGATGGGGCAGAAAATATGACTAGGTATAATAAAAATGGTTTAGATTTGAATAGACAATGGTCTGTTCGCCTAGATGAGAGTAAAGACGAATCGAAAATAATAAATACAGACCTCAGACCATATCTCGCTTTTAAAAAGAATATTCCTATCGTTTTAGATATGCACGGTTCATTCACAAATGACTTTATTTATAGAGTGAAGAAGAACTTCTTAGGAACAAAGTTTTTTAAGATGCAACAAACGTTTATTGACCTATTGGGGCAATATGATATTTGGCAAAATGGAAGTTATCAATTATCAAATGGTCATCCAAGAATGGCGAGAATTGTCATAATCAAGAATTTTAATTTAAACGCTTTAACGCATGAAACACCAAAAAATATCAAGCTTAATAACTCTAATGGGCGAACGAAACAGGACTTAATAGAGCAGGGAAGAAACTTATTTAAAACTGTAAGTGAGCTTTATTAGGTACTCGATTGAATATATTACAGATTACTTGAAACAACTCAGATTTTTGTTACGCTGGTAAACTAATGTAAATCAAACAAAGAGGAGAAACTATGCCTAAAAATAGGATTTCATTATTATTAACATTAATGCTTACTTTAAGCGCAAGCTTTGCTTTTGGGAACAGAGTCTCAAAAGAGATGAGCTGGGCTGAATTGAAGTCTTCAGGAAAGATAAATATCTTAAATGATAAAATTGAATTCGGGGATGCTCTTGGGCATAAAATGAGTATTTTTAATGTATGCAGGACAGAAGATGGAAACTTTGCTTCTGTTGCCCCTAGAAGAATTTGTGATGAAGCGAGGACAATTGGAAGGTCTGGTCCAATTTGCGAGAGTTCAGATTATAGAATTGTTCGATTTGAAAATAAATTTGTGGACTATGTCTGTGCTTCTCCACAATGTGACACTAGACAAAGGCTCGTAAAAAAGTTGGCCAAAACAATAAGCCTTGCTGTGTATTCTCGAGGAGAAGGGAGACAGGGACCTTATCATCAGTTTTTGTTTAATAAGCAATATACAATTCCTAGCTGTTATTAATTTTATGCGGGCTTTTATGCCCGCTTTTTTTTCATAAAAAATACACATCAAATTGTCAGCCTTAACTCAAATTGATAATGAGTGCTATTTACAAGGTTAAGGTTAAGCATGCGTGTACTATCAACTTTAGATTATTCTATTATTATTGGTTATATTGTTCTTGTTTTTTTAATAGGACTTTATTTTACCCGTAAAGCATCTAACTCAGTTGAAGACTTCTTCATAGGCTCTCGAGGAATGCCATGGTGGCTAATTGGTGTTTCGATGGCCGCAACAAATTTTTCTATTGATACCCCAATCGCAGTTACCAAATTTGTTTATAAAGAAGGAGTTGGTGGTGCATGGTTTTTATGGGCCTCAGCAATATCAGCTCTTTTTGTCACTTTTTTCTTTTCTAAACTTTGGAGGCGAGCAAAAGTTTTAACAGATGCAGAGATCATAGAGCTCAGATATAGCGGAAAAAGTGCAACCTCACTTCGACTTTTTAAAGGTTTTTATTTTGGTGTGATCTTTAATGCTTTTATTATGGGTTGGGTTTTCTTATCGCTCACTAAAGTTATGGGCGGCGTAACTGATATGGATATTACTTATTTACTTTGGTTTGCAGTCATACTTGTTTTTATTTACTCGATCAGCTCAGGCTATTATGGGGTAGTAGTTACTGATTTGTTTCAGTACTTTATTGCTCTTGCTGGTTCATTATTACTTGCTTACTTATCTTTAAAAGAAGTCGGAGGATTAGGAGAACTTATAAACTTTTTCTCTTCAGGAACTGCAAGAGAGCAATCGATGTTAAATTTTGTTCCAGATATGAAAGAGGATTCAGCGCTACCATTTTCTGTGTTCTTGGTGAGTATCACAATGCAGTGGTGGGCGCATAAATATTCAGATGGTGGCGGAAAGCATATTCAAAGAATGCTTTCAGCGAAAACAGAAAAAGATGCTTATTGGGGCTCAGGATTATACACATTTTTAACTTACGTGTTACAAATCTGGCCGTGGATAGTGACAGCGCTTTGTGCTTATATGATTTTTGGAAATATACCTGATCCCGAAAGTGCTTATCCTAAAATGATGGCCAAAGTACTTCCTCATGGGGCACTTGGTTTTGTGGTCGTTTGTTTGATTGGTGCATTCATGTCTACAATTGATACTCATATGAATTTAGGCGCATCGTATATGGTAAACGATATTTATAAAAGATTTGTAAATAAAGATGCTTCTCAAAAACATTATGTTCTAGTTTCAAGAATTATGATGGGAGTATTACTTTTACTGGCAGTTATAATTTCCAAAAATTTAGGCTCTGTAGGTGCAGCTTGGAAATTTCTTTTAACCTTTGCTAGTGGTGCAGGATTAATTTGGATACTACGATGGTTTTGGTGGAGAATAAATGCATGGAGCGAATTTAGTGCGATGTTAACTTCAGGAGTTGTTGCTAGTATATTAAAAGTTTTTTATCCGGACCTCATCTTTTCAGAAAATTTAATGATAACGGTCAGTATCTCAGCAGCAGTTAGCTTGACGGTAACCTTTCTAACTGCACCAGTATCGGAAGAGGTTTTAAAGGAATTCGTTCAAAGAGTTCGTCCAATCGCATTTGGTTGGAGAAAAGTTTATGGAGAAGACAATGTTTCCAAAGATCAACAGATGGGCCCTGCTATTTTAAATTGGATAAAAGGTCTAATCGCATTTTTCTCTTTGAATTTCGGAATAGGATTCTTGTTATTTAAAAGTGCCATTTTGGGAATGGTTCTTATACTAGTCGGCTTTATCTTTTTGTTTTTAATTTCGAGAGGAAATGAAAAACTCTAATCAGGAAATAATACTTTTTATTCTGTTATGGATAATCTATTGGTTGGCAGTCCAAGGAGGGTTAATAATCTTCTTAAAACCAATAGGGATAGACCATAATAATAACTCACATTTTACTGTGATGTATTTTCTTCTGAGTGCTATCTTTGGTGTTTTATTTTTTTGCCGAGATTTATTTTTTAGTCTCAGTTTAAATAATTCTTTGCTGTACATCAGTTCTACATTCCTTTTTATTTCAACCTCAGTATTAATCGAAATATTGAGAGACACGACTTTAGAAGTTTTTAATCTTGTAAACGAAATAGGGGTATTTTACTTATTATTAACACCAAGTTCAATTTTTTCAAAAGCAGGAGATGTAATTTTTCAGCAGATACTTATTCTGTGCTTAGTCACTCAATTACATAAGAAACAGTTAGCAAACAGAATGATTATAATGCTTGTAGGGATCAGTTTTTTTTGTCATACATTTACCCCTTTATTTTTATTTAGGAAGCTTGTCATGGCTCTTTATTTTACCCTCTACAATCGCTGGCGCGATTTTTTCTTGGCTCATATTACGTTTTGAAAAACTTGGTTCAGTTTTTTCATTAATACTTCACCACTGTTTCTATTTATTATTAGGGTTAGTGTTTAGGCTGTAATAAGCTTTGAATAACTCTATATACAATACTTTGGTGAGTCTCAGTATTATAGGTATATGTATTCTCTAGAGTACATGGCATATCGGCATCTATATATATTGCTTTAAAAAGCTCATTTTCTTGAGAATACCCTCTGATCTGTGGATGAATACCATTTCTTGGACAAGCAACAGGGTCTAGAGTGCAATCAAGGTTTATATGATGATAGCAGTATTGATATTTGCCTTCACTATTTCTAATGCTTTTAATTTTACGACCTAAGTTGGTTTTTAGTTTGCCAATAAATGGCCGCGCAATTGACACTTTTAGTTTATTAAAACCAAAACCGTTGATGGGGCTTGCAATGGTAGTTGCTTGAAGACGAGGTCCTAGACTAATTTGTTCACGGACAATTGCATCCAACAAAATAACTCCTCCTGCTGAATACCCAATAAGGTGTATTTTATAAGCAGGATACTTTTTTTGAGTTATTGTAAGGTTCTCAACCAGAAGAGCTGCATTTTCTTCTGAAGACTTACGCTTATCAAGTTTTTGGTAAAAAGCTAGATGACCCTGCTCAACGACCTCTATAAAGGTTTCATGCCATTCTATTAATGCATTCCTACTCGTCGGGATTCCTTCTATAAAAATAAACAATTCCTTGGAATTGTGTTTAGTGTTGATCTCCACTAAAGCATTTTCAGAAGTATTATTTATTTTTTTTAGAAGTCCTTGGACTATGGGATTGGTTATATTCTCATCCATAGAGTAGCTAATACTCGAGGAAATTATGAAAAAAATGAAAAAAAATCGCATGAAAAATTTTAGTCGCAAAAAGAACAGCAAGAAAGCAAGAAGTAGTTTTTATAGAGTGTATAGAAGTTAGACAATTACAAGTTTCTCTAACAAAAAATTGAAGTTATTGTTTTTCGGTTACGGCATCAGCTTCAGTAACGGCTTCGGCCAGATTACGGTTGTAGAACATAAATCATAGCACCTAAATGATCAGCTTTTAAAGCTAGTTCTTTTAGGTTTTCGAGTTTACACCAAGTTTGAACTTCTCCGAGACTTGTTATGGTATAATTAAAAAACTCCTTTCTGTATTTTTAGCTAAATCATTATTAATATTTTGCTTGGTATTTGAAAGTGATTTTTTAGCTTTTTCACTTACGTTTTCTGAATTCAAAGGTTGTTTAGTAGTTTTTATACGATTGATATTATTGTAAAAGGCCTAGTTAATACCACTTTGGGTGTGTATTCTTTTCAAAAAGAGGAAGTAATTTTTAGTAAATGATACAGTGCGCATATGAAATTATTATCTTTTGCTCTTTTAATATGGATGGGAGTGGCCTGCGGTCCTCAAAAAAAACATACTAAAAATGATAAGTCGCCTGTTGATGATGTCACTAGCCTGCCTTCAATTCCTAGTGATGGTGATAATGAAAAAATAGGCGAAACACCTCAAGTTATCATTGAACAAATTAAAAGTGGAAGTATTGATAAAGAGGAAGGTTTACAGGCAATAGGGATAATTATAAATAAAAATGAATTTCCAGATAGTGAAGAACTTAAGGCATTGGTAGGGGAATTATCTGATATTCATGGTAGTATCGAAGACAACTTGGAATTGCTATTAGGACTTTCGAGAGCAACCACCGACTCTTTCGATATCGATGGCTTAAATTCTATTTTTTTATCTTTATCAGTCAATCCTCTTCAATATTCTAAGTCTATGGATGTTTTACTTATGCATTTTCTCAACTTGGTTATTGGAAATATTCAATATACAGAAACAAAAGTTGGGACAACGGAAGATATTGTTAGTTATTTCAGAGAAAAAATTTTCTTGTTACTTCAAAATAATGAAGATCCAACGAGGCTATTTAATCAATACTCTTTGCTTCAAATCTCTGTACCAGAAAAAGTTGATTTTGTATTTGCGGATCTATTTGGCGATATAAAGTTAGCACCTAATGATCCTTATTTGTCACAAATGCTTTACGCTAATCTTTTGAGGGAACATAATCTACGTACAGGAATAAATTCCTTTGATATCAGTACTGTAAATATCTTTCGATCGACATATCATAATTCTTTATGGGCGATTAAGGCAGCTGAACAGAATGAGATCTTACTAAATAAGTCATTGAGCATCATTAGCTATTATTTTGCTCTCTTTGATTCAGTAGACAAGATTGAGCCTTCACTAAAAAAAGATTGGATTAATTTTATTGATAATCGAACTATTGATATTTCTTCTTCTATTTTGAGTTTAATTATTTCGAAAATGAAATCAGGAAGTGTTTCTGAAATACAGCATGATGCGATTCATCCTTATTTAAAAATTTATCTCAACAAAGCCTCTTTGGAATTACAAAAAAGAGCATGGTACTTTCAATCTGTTTTGTTAGGTGATTTTGAAGACTTTGAAAACGTTTTTTTTAACGAAATTCGTGATTTTTGTGAGAAAGATATTTCACAAAAGTCGGCAGGGAAATCTTATTTGAGAAATTTTTATAATGTTGAAATTAAAAAACACTTCTTAGAAATACAGTCAATTTCTTATGGAGTAGTTGAAAAGACAGATGATAGTAGGATAAAGGTTTACAAAAGTCTTTTGTCTGACCTGTTAAGATCTTTGAATTATTTTTATGATAAAGCTTACACTTTGGCTGATTTATACAGTTCTGGTTTCAGCAGTGGTTTGTATCGTGAGTTAGAAGCAGACTACTTGGAGTCTCGGACAGGTACTTTTAAAAAAAATTATTGTAAAAAAAGCACCTCTAACTGTGAAACCCTAAAGCTTTCTCCTGGTATTTTTATGTCTCCACTGGCAGCAAACGAAAATGGGTATAACTTAGAGCTTTTTGGTGAAAGTATTTATTTTCATCCATTAAGTATGATTTATGCTCCTGGTATGAATGTTTATTTAAATTTTGAAAAAATTCAAAATGCATGGATTGATGTGAGTGGTAAAGATGGAGTTTTTACTGCGAGAGAAAAAGATCACATTGAAATAACAGTGCCTTCAATTAGATACAGGGTAGCTTCAAAGCATAAAAAACATAAGCCTGGTATGGACAAATACATTTGGAGACTAAGCGGTAAGCTATCAAAGGTACCAGATCAGATAGCTAGTGGATCAGGGAGTAACTCGGGTAGGATAGAGATTAATCAGTCTTATAAAGGAGTTATGGTCGGGATTCCGCTGCTCGTGAGTCAAGGAGGTAGTGGAGCTAATGGGGGAAAGGGCTTAAGTTCCCGTTTAAAGAAAAAAGTTAAAGTTTATACAGGAGCACATAAAAAGCGTAAAAGAAATATCGGCAATTCACAATTATATAAAGTTCAAATTTTTCAAAAAGGTACTTGTCTCTCCAAGCTAAGCTATGAAGAATTTACTCAGATTCTAGTATGGGGATACAGTGGATCAAATAGACAAGCAACTTTTACTATAATTGGAGGAGAGAGTAATGCAAAAAGTATAAGTAAGAAACTTAATAAAAGCCGTGGAGGTCGTGGAGGAAACGGAGGAAATGCGAAACGTGTTTTTGTTCGTTCAGGATTAAAGCATGAATTTGAACATTTACTTTTAAACCAAATCATTGCGCCTGGCAACCCTGGAAAAGGTGGTCCTGCAGGTGATTGCGGTTATGGGAAAGGCAATGATTACAGAGGAGTGAATGGTAAAGCTGGAGTTATAATTGATTAATCTTGTATTTCTGGTTTTTCTTTTAATACTTAGTAGTGCTTATTCTCAGGAAAGAGGTGGAGAAAATACAGGGGAAAGGAATACTGAAAATAGTTCATCTGCAACAGAGATTGAAATACCAGGAATGGGACAACTGAATCAGTGGAGTGGTGAGCTTAACAATATGGCTTTAGACTCCCAAACTTTTCAAAATAGAAATATCTTCCGTCCTCTTCTGGAAATAAATACTAATCGAGGATCTTTGAAAACAAAGTATTCAATTCCATTCCCTCCAAACTTACTAAATATTAAATTGCTTACTTTTGTTTATAATCATCGGCAAACTTCTAATTTGGGATATGGTGTTGGTTGGGATGTCGCCTTACCTTTTTTAGAGAGAAAGCGAGAGCAAGGTAGAGATGTCGTTGTACTTAGAAATATAAAAGGGGCAGGAGTCTATATTTTATCTCGTTGTTTTAACTTTCAGGCAGTAAAATGTTTCAGGGCCAGTATTGATACTGATTTTTATGAAATTCTTCAACTCCAAGATAAAAGTTTTTCTTTAAAAACAAGGTCTCACATTAATTATCGTTTTAATAGTGATGGAAGTCTTAAATACATTCAAGATATTCGTGAAAACAAAATTCAATTTAAATATGAAAAAGGGGTACTATCTCAAATATATTCAAATAAAAATAGTTGGACTTTAACATTCTCTTACTCAGGGAAACAAGACTACCCTTTTTATCGTTTTCAAAGTTTTTATTATCTGCCTTCGAGATTGAAGTCGGTTATGGTTAGATCAGGAAGAAAAGTGAAACAGTTGTTATTTGATTACGATAACAACTATCTTACAAAAGCTTACTGGAGTAAATCACAAAAGAGCTTATTTCGAGGAAAATATAATAATATTGAATCAATAACCAGTGAGAGTCTAGTACTACCTAGTCCTACAAAAAAACAGAAATATGTAATAAAAAAAAATAGTTCAGTCCCGGAGTTAGAAAGTATCGAGAGCGATGCAAATACAATTTTATTCATAGATATTAATGGGGATGGACGTCAAGAAAAGCTCATTTTACATACAAAAGAGTGGAGAGAGCGAGTATCTAAACTTTTAAACAGTTTAAAGTATTCAACAGTAGGAAATCGCGCAGATAATTGTGAAGCGACTCCGGAAAAGTCAATGTCATCTGTGAAAGAGAGCTTGGATGCGATCCCTGTTAAGACTGAAGTCCACTGGGCTTTTTTAAAGAATGATGTTTTTCAATATAAAAAAGACACAATCCTTTCAAGCTTGAGTTTGCCCTTATTTAATTTTGATTTAACAAAAAAACGTAGACGGACAAAAAACTGTGATAATGTGTATTATTATGAGACAAAGCCTTATTTAAAAAATATCCTAGTCGGAGATTTTGACTTTGATGACGTGAATGATATTTTAGTTTGCCCTCATTCTCGCTTTCAGGAAAAGAGCTTGTCTGACTTATTAGTTAAAGCCCTGAAGCATGAGAAGGTAAAATTCTCTGCTGTTGGTACTTCCACGCTTGTAGATATTCAGCTAGATTACAATCTTCTAAGAGAAATGGATTCTACTGATTTACAAGATGTAAATGTTGTACCTGATTCGCATAGCTTTAAACTTGCCCCTGGACCTCTTTGTGGAGGTGATACTATTGCTAGTGACTTTAATAAAGATGGATATATTGATCTTTTTCATGGTGATTCAATTCAGTTTAATTCTCCTGTAAATAGTATAACGACTTCTTTTAATGACCCTTCAATTCACTTTAATGATTTATCTTTAAATTCCTCGTCTCCTAGATTGTTAGTACAAGAAGGTGATAGATTTAGCATTGTTAATGCCACTCATGTCGTTTCAACTCAACACGGGACTTTTTTAGGGGAGAAGAATAAAACTCAGTTTTATCGCCCCGGAAGTAATACAAAGCTTTTAACTTCTTATCAAGGTGATTTTGGTGGTGAGTATTTGATCAGCTATATACTAAAAGACAAGACGACCTTGGTGTCCAAGATAAAGAAACAGGACAAGGACAAAGAGTTACATAATGTTAGTACATATGAGTACTCTGAGTCTTCAAGAGATAAGCTAACAGGAGTTTTTGTAGGTTACAGTAAAACAGTTGAAACAGAAAGAAGCCTAGCTCGTAAGAATCCTTTGGTAACTAGAAGAGAATTTACCAAGGATGCTCGTGCAGATATTATTCATCTCGCTAATAGAGGAAGAGTTCAGGGACAGCTTATTTCTAAGACTGAATACGATCCGATAACTAAAAAGGGACATCGAAAGAAAATATTATGGGATGGTATTAAGCTTTCGGAAAATAGATTATATCTTTTTCCACATACTATCAATAACGAAAAATTTGAAGGTGAGGTTTTTTCAGTATCTACAATACAAAACTCAACTGCAGATTGGTACTTGGGAGGAGATGAGCTTATTTTTCCAAGAGTGGAAAAAGTAAGGAAAACGATTTCAGACGACCTACTAAACTTTTTTGAAAATGAAAAAGAGGAAAGTTTAGTTAAAACTTACAATCTGTCTTCCCTTGGAAATCGTTTGTTAGTTAGTAAAGTAAAAACAGAAGGTGAAGTCGAAGATATTGTAGATATTAATTACAACTCTTTAGATGAGTTAGAACAGGTAATTCACAATAGTAAGTATGTAAAATATGATCATGATAATTTAGGAAGAATTATTAGCTTGAATGATAACTTCGCTGAGGATTTTGTAATTAAATATGAAGGTAATAGACCTTATCCTAAAAAAATTATTAAAGACGAAATATCTTTTTTAATAAAGACCGATCCTTTAACAGGTCATCAATTAGAAATTCAATCGGAATTAGGGCATTACAAGTCTCTTTATGACTCAGAAGGCCTCGTAAGAAAAATCATTGCCGTTCGAGATTCAAAAGAAGTTACAGTTTTCGAATCTTTTCCGTTCAACGAAAAAGATAATTTTTTAAAACCTCAGTACCAAGTTATTAATAACGGAGTTTTATCATTGATAAAGCTCGATGACTTCGGAAACACCACTTATATTGAAAGTCAAAAAAGAGGAGAGGAAATAATATCAGTTGATAGAGAAGTCGTAGATGGTAAAGTGATAAATGAGTATACGCCTTATTCAAAGAGTAATCCTCGTCGAATCCAATATGAATTTAGTTATAATTCGTTTGGGCAAAAGATTAATTCAAAGAGAATATCGACAAGCCCTTTACTTGAAAAATTCTCTTTTAATCATGGATGTAAATCTCATGATATAAATGGGTTTAATGTTTCAATAGATTGTTTTGATGCGAGTGGAAAGGTGGTTTCATCTAGTTATTTTAAGCAAGATGTAAAATTTAACTGGCATAATACCCAATCGATCAAGAAATTAAGTAATGGTATCTTGTGGAGTTACAATGATGAGCAACAACCTATTTCTTTTTCTTTTAATAACAATACTTTTTATCGAAATATTCAAAAGGATGGTAAAGAGATTTCGTTTGGTGGTTTAAAGTATAATTTTGATGATGATGGTAAGCTTGTAAGGGCTAAACTTAACGAAATTGAAATGGAAACAACTTTCTTGGGAAGTAAAGTTAAAAGCCAAGATTATTTTTACAATGGTTTTAATTTATTTAAAACCAACTATGATTACAAACAAAATAAGATAGAAAGAGTTAGAAATAATTTTTATGATTTGCAATATTCTTATGACCAGTATCAAAACTTAAAAAAAGAAGTAATTAATATCAAAGGAAACAAAAAGCAATTAAATTATCACTATGTTGATGGAGACTTAAGTGAGATACAACCATACATAGAAAAGTTAGAGTATTATCCGAATGGAAAGTTAAAAAGTGTTTATTTCAAGAATGGACTCTTTTTGAATATTATTCTTGATAAAAACTCAAGTACACTGAGAAGTTTAAGCTATAAGGCTGGTTCGGAAACTATTTTTAAATCACTTACAAATTATAACTTTCTTGAGCAAGTAAAGTCGCATAGAATTTTAAAGCCTGAGTTTGCAAAAAAGCTATCAAGAAACTTCACTTATAATGATTTCAAGTTATCAATAAGCAAGCCTAAAGAACAAATAAAAGAAAATAATGGTTATATAGATTCGACTTCTAGGTTTCACTCGCTTGAACATTGTGGAGAATTTCTCTGTAATTATAGTGAAGGAGATAACTCATTTAATATCATATATGACCCATTGGGAGGTTTGAAAGGAGGATCTAGTATTGGCCTATCAGGAGATTTTTCTCCTTATCGAAAGGGCGAGTTTTTATTAGTGTCCAAAAATAAAGCGATAATTGAAGGTAACTATGTTCAATTGATATCTGTTGATGATTATCCTCTTGGGGTTATTATTAATAATACTTTTTATCCAGTTATTACAAACTTTAAAAAAGAGTTGATTGGGGTTGTTTCTGAAGATGCTCAAGAGCTTCTTTACCTTAGAAATTTTTCTATGTGGGGAAGTAAGGAGTTACTTATACCTGATGATAGATTAACTAAGGAGGCTCAGCACATTGATAAGCTTCTTATTTGGGGGGTTGGGAGATTGATTCATAATCCACTTGAAGCAAGAATGAATCAGGAGTTTTATTTTTCTAATTCTCGTGCTTATTCTGTTTCAGCACAAAGGTGGACAGCGCCAGATCCATTACTTATGTGGGGTCCTAAGAGTTTAGTTGGTACTTACGGAAATTGGCATCCTTATCTTTATTGTCATGATAATCCTATTAACTTTGTTGATCCGAGTGGGTATGCTAGCTTTTCAGTGAACTACTCAAATCGAAGTAGAGTGAATGGCACCTTTATTACAAAAGGTGTAAAAACAGCTACTAGTTTTGCAATCGGAGCAGCTTACAACAATGCCGCAAGAACTAGCTTTGGCTTAGGTGTTGGTGCAGGAGAGCTTGTAAAAAATAACTTTAGATTAGCCGCTCTAGGAGGTACTGTTGCTGGAAGTGTTGGTGCTACAGCCTTAAATATGGGGGTAAAGACAGTACTCGTTGGGACAGCATTTACTGTCGGGCAAAAGATTGGAAATGTGTTTGGAGCTGCAATAGACACGTTGGTGGATAATGCTCAAGGGAGTGCAAATGACTTCTTTAGCAAAATGATGAATAGTACTGGAGCAACTGACGTACTGTATGATGTTGGATTTGGCTCAGGGTCTCCAAATTTTGATTTTCAGGACCATAATAGTTCTCCATCATCGGATTTCTGGAACTCAAATCCATACTCAACTGATAACTAAAAAGGATTGATGATATGAGCAACGAATTACTAGGAGTATTTGCTTTTGGATTTTTAATAATATTAGCACTAATGGCAATTTTTATTCCAATAGCAGTTCTCTTCAACTGGAGATATTCAAAAAGCTTGAACCAAATCCTTAGAGAACTTCCAGAAGATGCGAAAAAGATATTAAAAGAAGATATAAAGAGTGAGGCAGAGAAGTCTTTCATCTACAGGATTCTTGGAGAAAACTTTTTTAAAGAAGATGATTTCTTAAGTAGAATTTTTACAGATGATACCTTTAAAGTGCATCTTAAAGAAAGTGATCTTATTAAATGCACTGCTCTTAAAAAAAAATATAAAACCGTCATGAAAAGTTTAGTATTTCTACTCTTATTTAGTGTGATCGGTGCTGGAGTTGGTTTTATACTCTTTTCTTAACTATAAGGACTCACCATTTCTACGTCACTAGCCTGAATTTGTCCGTAGTAATTCACTGTCATTGTTATGCTTTTATAGCCAAGTAAGGCTTGCAGAGCTAGGAATGAAACGAATGATTTATCATGAGTGCAATGACTGGGACCTGAAGCTTAAAAAATTGACAAAAAAAAGAACCGTTAGGTTCTTTGTTTCTTTGTAAAAAATGGCGGGAGCGAAGGTTGTGCCTGTAGACGAAAATGTCCTGTGGACATTTTTGGCACAGAGCTAGGAATGAAACGAATGATTTATCATGAGTGCAATGACTCTTTCTTCACACTTAATGGTGTTTTCACTGCATCAAAGTTTATAAGTCGGACATAGAAATCAATCGGTTAGAATTGTTGTACCACCAATAAT
>CATLVU010000036.1 GCA_950061135.1 uncultured Oligoflexia bacterium | reverse complement strand
AGAATATGTGAACAAAAGAAACAAAGGTGGTTTTGGTAATGTTCTACTGTATATTATTGGAATAGCTATTAGTGCTTTTTCTTTAAGTTTTGCGGTATCATTTTTACTTGGACTTACTATTTTTAAACTTGTTCTTTTGAAGGCTGATTTTAATTCATAGAGATCAACACCATATTCTAATAATTGTTCTTGAGAAGACCTATTTATTGCCTTTTCGATCATAGGTCCAGCATATTTACCCAAGGGCCCTGTACTTTCAAAACCAATGATTTGCTTAGAGTTCGCAAAGATATCTGTCATATAGTTTTCAATGCTCATCCCGTAATCCATATAGCGTGATGCTGCTACCTTTTGTGCCAGTGGCAAAGAAAAACCATCATTTAATAAGACTCTAATATAATCCGAAACATTACGGTGATCTCTGGCCTTAGATGCAAGAGTATTACAGCCCATAAGATAAACTGCTCCGGTATTATCTAAGATATCACAGTTTTTTGCTTTTATTAATTCATCTAATGATAGTGTAACAGAAGTCCCTTCTCCAAAAAATACTCCACCAAAATGACCTGAGAAAATTGAAATATCGCATTTGATATTTGATTTACAGGCCCTTGTAAACCATGTTGGGTCTTTATCATCTTTGTTTACAAACTCAATAAGCTTGGCGCCATAAGGTTCTAGACCTTTGAATATTGCTTCTTTTTCATCACTTGAATTAAATGTAAAACTACAAATATTAATAGTTGCATAGGCGGTTTGAAAAAAAAGAATATGCGATAATAATAAAATGATTTTCATTAAGAACTCTATACCATAAAAAATTATTCTAAATTGATAAGAACATATTCATTTTTATAGCTGTCTTATCCACACTTGGCTCATCTAATGCTGCCTGTAGAGCAGAGCCTAATGAGAATTTTTGTAATAAATAATAAGTCAGTCCAAGTTCAAGTACATTGTCCATATTATGATTAAATTCTCTGGTATAGACTTGATCTCCCTGTTGATCCCAGTCAAAAGATAAGGAAGAGTTTAAAGTTACTTTGTCTGTGAGCATATAATTTAAGTAGGGTGATATGGACACTAATAACGTTTGATATCGTGTATTGTACATACAGTCTGGTTTACACCAATCGGCTTGAAATTCTTGGTCATCATATATATTTCTTTGAGCTGAGATATTAAAACCTGTAAAAAGTCCTGGGACAGTCGTATATATACCAAGTGATGGTTCTATCCCAAAACCATAATACATATTTTGATTCTTTGAAGTTTCAGTTGTTGGAAACTCTGTAAAAGTATTTATATGCATATAAAAGATTTGATTATTAAATACATTAGATATAAATGCGTTTAATCTTTGATTATTATAAGAGAGCCCTGTGGGGCGTTCATTAGTCGCAAATACTGAACCATCACTATTATAAACATCATATTTTATATTTTTATTTAAGTCTTCTTGAAATGTATAACTATATGAAAGAGATAATTTAGTACCAACACGATAGCCTAGAGAAAAGGCGTGATATAATTGGTAAGAGGCATGATAATCAGTATTATCTCCTTTATAATCTTGCCCTGTTTTAAAGCGATTATAAGTCCCTCCATCCTGATGGCCATCACCTAGGCCCTTAGTTAAATATGTTAGACCGTAATTGAAATAAAGGTTTCTGTGTTGTGTCCATTTTTGCATTAAGCTTTGTGCCGACAGCATGGAAGCTGTTGTCGTTTGAGACAAAGCAATTGACGGCAGAAGAAAAATTAGAAAAAAGAAAAAATTAGATTTCATATTTATCAATATTCTTTGTCGCTACTGACCCAGTTGCAAAAAGCTTATCTCTTTCGATTAAAAATTCTTTTATATGGTTAATTACTTTTTCTCTTTGCTGCCATTCATTATCACCTGGAAGTGCTTTGGCCATTTCTTTTTTTATACCAACATACTCCATCACAAGGTTGTGAAACATGTTTCCATAATATTCGCTAGTTGCTTCGTCAGCATGAATTTTATGTCCAGCTGGGTTATTGAGTTGGTACTTATTCTCAAGTACTGCGATTTCAACCCTTTTTGCTGAATAAATGGTTTGAATAAGCCACATTGCATTTTTTATAGACCATGTGTATGCCTGTAAGGCAAAAGAAGCTGCTTCTTGCTTTTTATTTTGTTGAATAAAAAGCACTTCCCATTGACGTCTCATATAATCTCTATTTTCATCAGAATTAAATAACTCTTTTTGGCGAAATAGTTTTGAGTTCTTTTTTAATGTATCTAAAACGCTTGAACCCACAACCTTTGACTTTTCAAATAATCCTGCCAGATGCATAACGTTTTTATGGGTAATAGGAGAGTTTTGAAAACCTAGTTTTGCAATTTTATCTGTCATCTTTTTGAAGAAGATAAACTGTCTTCCAACATAATAACTCTTATAAGGTTGTTCATTTTCTTCATCAACTACGATGTATGGAAAATCTAAGAAAAACTGCCCCATTTTATTCCAAATATATAATTGAGTTTCTGCTGTTCGATCAATTTCTTTTTGAGCAAATTCAATAAAGCGATGATCTAGGTTAGATTGATTCTCTAGAATCTTTTTTAATTTCTTTGTATATTGTTCCATTTCCATCCATGCTGCTTCTGCAGTTAACGGAAAGTTAAATTGAGACTCAAATTGCTCAATTCTACCCATTCTTTCTCCAAAAATCATGGCGCTTTCATAGGAGATTTGCATTGCTTTAAAATTACTCATTCGATCTAGCCAATAACTTTTTTGTGGATCCTCATCTGCAGCTTGAGCTTGTTGAGTAGACACTTTATCGCTCAATTGTTTTTTTAGGGCCAATTCAGCTTCTGGAGTTTTTTTCATGACTGTATCGACTACATCTAGATAAGCTGAACGTACTTTACCAACTGCCCACATGGCATGTGGGTTCATAGGTTGAGTTATGAAATAAAAAGTAAAAGGTCCATAAATTGCCATGGCAACTGAAAAGCCTAAATTACTGCGAATTTGTCCTAAAAACCATAATACTCTTCCAATTGTATGGTGGTGTAAAGTTCCTATGGCATTATTGATTGGACGAAGTCTAAAGACTTGTCCTTTTGTTTTAAAATCAGATAAGAAGATAGCGACATCATATAAGAAAAAGTTGAGCTTATGCGCCCTTCTTTTAGTCATTAGAATTCTACTTCGTTTTTGCTTTAGTGATTTGAAAATGGCCTGTCTTTCTTGCCAGCTTAAATAAAGATCTTTTTCGACTTCAAATATTTCTTCATTTATTTTGTAAAGAGCAATATCTTTAGTGGTGTCATTGGCCCCAATATGAAATTGAGGATCTTTATAAAAAATGTTCAAAATTTTCTCTAGGAACTTAATTCTTTTAGTGTTTCCTAGATTTGATATTGTTTGAGTATATTCAATAGATAAAAGGTTATAAAAGTAATTTAAAAATGGGCAACTAACTTCCATTGTAATTGAGTCATACTGAATGCAAATTCCATCGAGAGTTTGTGAACGATAAAAAAACTTGCCTGAAATATCATAGTAGTCGTACTCTTCTTTTAATTCATCCTCATAAAAAG
The DNA here is from genome assembly GCA_950061135.1 of uncultured Oligoflexia bacterium. Classification (GTDB taxonomy): domain Bacteria; phylum Bdellovibrionota; class Bacteriovoracia; order Bacteriovoracales; family Bacteriovoracaceae; genus CATLVU01. The sequence goes on along the minus strand of CATLVU010000036.1, from coordinate 18,530 downwards.
TTTTTTTATAAATTACGATGGTATTACTCTGAAGCATGGCCACATATAATTGAGCCACTAACGTATCATCGCTCCAGAAATTTAGGCCCGACATACCATTATAATTGTGGACAGGAATAATTTGTAAGTTTGAGTCTAGTTCTTTTTGATCTTTCAATGAAAAAAAACAGACCAATCTCTCATCCAGAGTCATGGCCTGTTTCATCACAAGGTTTGAAAGTCTATCAAATGCAGTCGCATTGATCATGATATATCCTATTTATTGCTGTGTTTGATTATAACTACTTCCAATTGCTACAGATTTTAGAAGAGGCTTTAGTGTTAAATTCTCTTCTTGTTTATCTGCACGATAAAAATTGACACCGTGATATTGATGACTCGCAACAACTCTTAGTGCTTCCCAATCTTTCTTAGCTTTTTTCGCAGCATTGATGATGATATTTCTATTCATTTCAATCTGCTGATAATTAGCTGTTGGCAGTGCTGATTGAACAGCATCAATATTTACAACAAGACCTAATTCTTGTGCAAAGATAATATTTTTTGCATTCTCAAGAGCTGGTAATACTTCTTGTAACGCTCTAACTCTCGTTCCTGGTTTGTTATCCATCATGAAACCTATGTTGGAGCCAAACTTTTCAAGTTTATCATCCCAGGCTTTATCACTGATATTTAGAATAGATAATAAATCATCGGTGATAGTATTTGTTTCATGTTTTTCAATTCTTTCTGCAAAACCATAAAGTGATTTTCTCTCGACAATCATTTCAAAGTTAATTGAATCTACAGCTCTTTGGTTATCTCCTAAGAAATTACCGTAGTAGTTTAAAAATTTGGCCATGGAGATTCCGCCATCTTTTAAAGCACGTTTTTCAGCAGCCATTGAGTTTTTAATTTGTTGAAAATGTATTAACTCATGCCCTGCCGTATACAAGATGGTAAATGGATCCAGCTCTTTTCTAACCCAAATAAAGACTTCACTGTCTGAATATAAACCGTGAGATTTCTTTTTCTTGGCAAAGCATTCACCAGCGTATTCTCTATTACAAAGCTTTAATTTTTTTAAGTCCTTTGTGCTTAGAAGAGAAATTCTTGATTTTTTAAGTTTGTTAGAAAAAACTTCTTCAATACTGATATTACTTTCTTCAGCAAACTTTGTAATATTAAACTTAGCATAAGGCAGAATATCGAGTAATTTTAATAAGTCTTTTTCTTCAACATCTGTTGAGTTAATTAAGTATTGATACTCTTGTAAAACAGGGTGCTTTTCAAAATGAGCTTTTCTCTTTTCGTTTAGAAAATGAGCTTTTCTAATCGGGCTAAGACCTTCAGCTTGTTTTAATACTTTTAGCCAGTCATGTCTTATGTCTTTTAGCTCTTTTGACACAAAGTCACTTTCTGTTAGAAGTTTACCAGTTCGAAATTCATATTGAGTGGCAACTTTTATTTCTTTATCATCGTCTCTTTTTCCTAGATAAAGAGTCTCGTATTGAAGTTTTGTCACATCTGCATCTAATTTAAAAAGACTTGCATAATGAGCGATTGCTTCTGAGTTCTTGATTCTGTCAGTTACAATTGCGCAAAAATTGTTTAATTCTTCTTTTATTTTAGACTTTGATCTATCCTTAACATAAGCAGATACCGTCTTAAGCTTTAAAATCGCTGTTAACGATTTGATAATCTGTAGTTGCGGTTTCTTCGTTTTTAGTTGCTTAACCTTATTTGTTTCTTTTTCAAGCTCTTCAACTAATACTAAGTCTAGTAAGTACTCGTCTTCACCATATTTTGATTGAACAAGACCTGCATTGATACAACGAATATTTAATAATTGATCTTTAAAATCATCACTAATAAATTCTTCATTGTCAGTTAGTGTCTTTACAATTTTGGCAATATGCCCATCAATATTTTTCTTTTCTTTCTTGATTGTCGCCTCAGATTTTTGTGCATCAAGAATATCCAAGATCCTATATATAGATTCAATTGATCTTGGGTGTGTGAATGATAAAATTTCTTTTAACTGCTCTTTTAATTCCTGCATTAATAATTTAAAAGCAATTAACTGTGTTTTCTCTTCAGATAAAAGTTTATTTGCCTCTTTTAGCATTCTAGAAACTTGAACCATCTGAGCAGCAACAAAAACAGGTAAGTCACAAGTTAATTCTTTAGGTGTCAGAACTTTTGTGAGTTCCTTTGCAGTTACTGAGTCTTTGTTGTCTACATCATCAACAATAACGAATGGTGCATAACCACCACCAGCTGATGTGTTAACAATTGAGCTCATCGCACCTTTTTCATGTGGAGCATATCTAACCAAGGCGTTATGACTCATTTTTGGAAGAGTATTCTCTCCTGCACCATAAAATACCCAAGCTCTGATATCTGCTGCAAGATTTGCAAAGCGATGTCCACGGTCTTTTTGATAAGTGGCAACTGGAATTCTTGCGATCTTTACCAGCTGTTGGTAAGCGAACTCAGTCGGTTTTTCATTTATCATATTTAAAACTTCTTTTCTTTTTGTCTTGGAAAGAGTTTTTAAGATATAAACACCTTGGCCACCTGCTAGAGATGGTGCCTTTACAACCCAGTCCTCAGGGTTCCTTTCAATAATCTTTACCGACTCCATTGTTGGAGGTAAAGTTTGTGGTGGCATTATTTTAGGCCCTCTTGTGTCAAGGCCTGCTTTTTTTATTTCATTAGAGAAATACTTTGGCGCATAATGTGTTAGGGTTGCCAGAATAATTTTATTATCCAAGATTCTGTTTAGGCCACCCATATATAATTTTCTATTAATAATTGCATTAATTGCACCAGGGATAGCATAGTTTGATTGTAGTGGGATTGGTTTCCCTTTAGAATCAAGAATTAAGCGACCTTTATCATTTTCATCTTTGATCAATTCATCTCGTAGATAAACAGGTTCAGCACTATCTGGGTCACGCATGATAAGATTCTTTTTAGGATCAAATAATGCAGAATCAGAATTGATTCTGGAGTAGATTGCTGTAACAACAGGGTTTTCTTTACTAACAGTTCTAAGTCTAATATATCCTTTTTCATCTTGATATAATTGATCCGCATCAGTGTAAATTAATCCTGAATATGCAGCTAGCTGATGAATTTCAGGAGCAGCTCCGTTCTTTCCACCTGGTGTTAAGATAATTTGAATTCCATCTTTTCTATTTGTCCAGTTTTCTCCTAAAGACTTATAAGTCTCACCAAGAATCTTGAAATGATCGTTTGGCATCATTTTTCCAAGATTATCTAAAATCTCAGGTGCTTCTTGATGAATGCCTTGAAGTACATTCATATTATTAGATGCTCCAGATGGTGATCCTGCATTTAGTTCTAATATTCTAAACGGAAGAGTCGGTATTTGATTTGTATCGCCTTTTCTAACAAGACTCATAATATCTTCAGAATTATTTATATAATCTTCTACCAGTACTAAGTCTAACCCAACATTATCTAAAAAAGGGTAGTCCTTCATATTTACATGATGAAGTTGTGGGAAATAATTTGATGAAGTCTTTATCGCTGTAATAAAAATTTCTCTTACATCATGTGGTAGGCCATTGATAAATTTTGAGTCCTCTAAAGATCTCGCAGAATAAATATCTTGAAGTACCGCCCGTAATGAAATCATTAATTTTTGAGACGCTAGTTCAATCTCATTAAACAATGACTTTTGTAATGGGACTACGGTAGTAGTACACGGGACTGTAAATGTCTTATATTCACCTTTATTCGTTTTTTTAGAAAATGTAAGGTCTCTGTTTTTTAAGAACTTAGTCAGCTTTTTACTCTCTTTGAAATGACCTGAAACATCTTTGGCCATTAATCTATCAGTAACTGGTTTGGCATGTTTATAAGCTTTTCTTAGTTTAGAGTTTGAAAATAGGTAGTTAGATACTTTTACCTCTACATCACCAATAAAACCTAAATTTGGGTTGTAAGCTGTCTTGTTTTTGTTTAGTTCTTCTTTCACATGTACCTCGGATGATTATTAATAAAGATTAGACAGTCCATCGGCTAATAGTTTTACAATATTATGTGAAAGTTTATCACAGTGCGTCAAAAACTGCAACAGATTTGTCGGGTATGTAAAAATTTTTATTATTTTGTTTTCATTATGGAGCGTCAACTGTAAACTTTTATGAATACTTAATGTCTAAGCTATTGAAAATATAGAGATAATTAATAATTATTAAGAAATGCTTAACAATGGCTTGTGACCTTTTTTGCTTTTTGATATATTAAGTAAAGCTTAATGATTTATAAATGAGGAGATCTTATGTCACATAACCTTTGTATAATAGAAGATGAAATTGATATTGCAGACGCATTGAAAGAATATTTTGAAGGAGAGGGTTTCAATGTTTCTGCCTTTTATAACGGAATGGACTTTTTAAGAAATGAAGGCACAGAGAACTTTGATGGATTTTATCTTGTTGATTGGAACCTACCAGACATTCAAGGTATAGATATTGTCAAAAAAATCAGGGAAACGAATAAATTAAGCCCTGTTTTTATGGTAACTGCTTATAGTAAAAAAGAAGATATTATTAACGGCCTTAAGGCCGGAGCTGATGATTATATTACTAAGCCTTTTAATTTTGAAGAATTACTACAAAGGGTTAGAAACTCAGCCATGAAAAAAGAAGCAATGAATGAAAAAATTGGTGATGATGATGGTGAGGTAAAGCTTCTTCCTGCTGCTGCTGCTTTTTTGAAAGGTAATACTGCAATTAATTTAACTAGAAGAGAATATATTATCTTTGAAAAGCTATATCTAAGTAATGGGGAATGTGTAACCAGAGAACAGTTGATTGATTGCTTTGAAAAAGAAGATAAAATGACTATTCGAAATATCGATGTTCATATTTTTTCACTTCGTAAAAAAATCAAGGAAGTGTGCTATAAAATTGATACAGTTTGGGGGCTAGGCTATAAGTTGTCTATGCAATTGTAGTTTCGTTAATTAGAAGAACATAACGAACTCAAGTTCACTTCTGTTAACTTTTGGTACATTCTGGCCTTCTAATGTTGTTTGGTAACTGAAATTCAACTGACCAGGTAACAGAAACTTTTTTTGCTTATATAGTTTCACTGTTGAAATATTAGCAGTTATTCTTGCGCTCAGGTCTTGAGATTCAGTGTTTTCAGCTAAAAGCTCGTTCGCAACTTCATGTTCTGATTTATATTTAGCCTTTTGAGTAAAATTAGAAAGTAGTGCCGGTTGGAGATTAAGCCAGTCAGTCACTGAGTAATCGTATATAAAGGCAATATCAATCATATCTCCTAGTTTTTCTTCAAACTCGTCTTTGTTTGAGGCGAGAGCAAAGTCTTTATATTCTAATACTCTTAGCTCTTTTTTATTTGCAAACTGGTGAGTGTATCTTATCCAGCTGCTAATAATATTTTTAGAGTTTATATGATAGCTACCACCAAACTCTAAAAACGCATCAAGCTGTCCATCTCCAAAACCAATATCTTGAAGTATGTCAGGATCATCGACTCTTCCAGTTGGTAAAACGACACCTAATGATAACTTAAGTCCATAATTTTTAGTATGTTGTAGCTTGTGCATAAGGCCCAATTCGATATCACCAATACCTTCACCACGCCAATTTCCAAGCTCTTTATAATTGAATTCATTAACTAATGCACTTTGTATGACTCCGCCATCTATATCGTAAATTTGTTCAATTATATTTCCAAGAGTTTGTGCGTAATCGTCATCAGTTTCACGTTGAAGTGCTTCGGCTACTTCATTAATAGAGCTTCCTTTGGTTCTTTTATAGTTAAACTTAACTTCTGCTTGGTAAATTGGAAAGCCCATATAGACTGTCGTATTTTTTGTTAGGCCATAGCCAATACCGTACGCATCTACATTTAGGTCTGCACTCGCTTTAAAGTAGTGTGCACCAAAAGATATTTTGTTATAGGCCTCAGGATAGGGTTCTAAGAGCGCTAATGCTTCTTGAATGGTCGAAATTTCAATTTCCTTTAAATTGTTTATATTTGTATCGAGGTGATATGAATAGGCAGATTCTTTTTTGGTTTGGTTATAACTTGATTCAGAATTTGCTTGGATATTTCTAAATACAAATGTTCGTACTCCTTTAGGTAATACTTCATAGTATTGAGCGTAGAGATTTGAAGAAAAAATGATAATCAAAAACGTGATTATTTTCATTGGTTGTAAATTCCTAAATTTGATGCGTTTTAGTACATAAATTTTGTCATAAAAGGTGTTAGGTATTTAAAAAAAAGACAGTTATTGTAAAAATAACATTGAGTGTCAAAAATATTGTTATCTTTGCACTTCTAACTAAAATGAACAGATGAATAAATTATTAAAAACGATCTTAGTCACAATACTATCCTTTAGTTTATTTAGTTGCTCTTTGAAAAGAGCTATAGATGATGACTTTAAAGGAAAGTCTGAAATTGATCCAATGTTTGAATCCGAGACTTTGGCCCAACGATATGGTGATGGAGATATCATCAAAACGACCTTTGTTGTCCCTCTTACCGATAATAGTGTTGATTATTATGATGTCCAAGAGATTTTAGAGCTTGGTGAACTAGATGCTGATAAACGAAACACTTTAGAAAGAATATATGATTCTGTTTGGTTGTATTTATACAATAAATCAGTTGAGTTTGGTTTAACGGATCAGATTAAGCTCACATTTAATGTGGATTTAATAAAGTTAGATCCTGATTATATTAAAACAGTGAAAGTAAAAAAAGTTTATTTCACTTTTGATCAGTGTGAAACGAAAGATAATAATTGTAATTTTGATGATAGCAAAAATAAAAATATTAACTTCATAGAATCATTTTTCATGAATGTAAGTCCGGTAGATGAGAAGATTGGAGCTCAAGATAGCTCGGACGAAGATTTTGAATTTATTCGAAGTAAAGAGTTCGAGAGAAATGTTCAAAAAACAACCGTGATTAAATACAAGAATGACAATTTGTTATTTGATCGTGCTAAATTAATAGGTAAGGGAAGAGATCTTAAGTTGTATAATGTTGATTTATCTTTTACAAAATACTTAGAGTTTTTTAGGAAAAAAGAGTTTGAGAATATAATCGAAGAAGTCTCTTCAAGAGTACAAAAGCGTCCCTTTGTTAAACGTTTTATAAGAATTAAATTAAAAGAAAATACAACGAGGCACGATTTAGAAAGTAAAATAGAAAAAATGTTATATCCTTTAAAGGATAAAATTGTTTTATTAAGGCTTAAGAATAAAGATAAAATAATTGAATATAAAAATGAAATGGCCAGACCTTATTTGAAAAAATACATCGAAAAATCTCGCTTAGTCGGTGATTCTTTATTTGTAGAGTTAAAGTCTGCGAGTTTTAAAAATAAGTTTCTACAAAATTTAAAAAATAGTTCTGTTTTTTCTCTTCTTGATTTTATTCGTATTGATAGTTGCGAGAAAAATAATTGTGTTTCACCTACCATTACCGAAAGTAACCTTGTTGGTTTATTATCAGAGACTTCAATGTTAAAGTTTGATCTTTTCTTTGCATTAAATTCTTTAAATCTTTCAGATTTTAAATATAATGGTTTCATAGAGCTAGAAGTTGGAATAAAATCACCAATCTGAGAGAAGTTAGTATGATTACAGAGACAAGAAAAATTTCAATCAATCATGGTATAAATCTACATTTAGAAGTACTAGAGAGCGGTAAGAATCAGTGGCTTATTGTTACACATGGGCTTGGTGAGCATAGTGCTCGGCATAGACATTTATTTGACTTGTTCTCAGAACATTATAATATTTGTCTCTATGATTTGCGCGGCCATGGTCTGAGCTCTGGTAAGCGGGGATATATTGAAAGTTTTGAGGATTACTCTAAGGACCTTTGTGAACTCATCTCTTGTTTAACAACTGAATATTCAATGAAAGAGTATGTCTTATTTGGCCATTCTATGGGTGGGCTAATCGTTTCAGATTTGATGCAAAATCTTGGTGAGAAATTAAAGATATACCCTAAAAAAGTTTTCTTAAGTTCTCCGGCAGTTTCAGGTACTGGATTCTTAGGGAATTTATTTAATATTATGCCAAGTAAATTCATTAACAAAATGAAAGCTCTACCTTCAATGCAGCTTTCAGGTCTTTTAGATTTATCAAAATTATCTCATGATCCTCGTGTCTATGAGTCATATGTAACTGACGATTTAAATATACTGAAAATTCATTCTCATCTGATTTTAGAATTAGTGATGCGAAGTAAAGAAGTATTTTCTAGGCCGCTGGGAGTTAAGTCAGAGCTTTATTGTGTTTACGGAACATTAGATGGCCTAGTCGATGCGAATCGAATAAAAAATTATTTTCAAACCTTAGAGAAAAAAGCAGTTTTATGCGAAGTTCAAGGTGGTTATCATGAGCTTCATAATGAAATTAAAAAATATCGTTCAGTCTACGAAGAGTTCCTAACGACATCGCTTTAAGCATTACTTTCTGTTTCAAATGATGCCAGAAAATTGACCCGCTCGTTTGCAGGTGGATGTGAGTAATAAAACTTAGAGAACACCGGATGAGGAGTCAGTGACGATGAATTATCTCTATACATTTTTAATAAGGCATTAATTAAATCTCTTGGTACTGTATGAGTCGCTGCAAACTCATCTGCTTCAAATTCATTCTTTCTGGATAACCAAGAAAAGATTGGAGTCAGAAAAAATGTGTAAAGAGGTATTACTAAAGTAAAAATTGTAATTGCAAGATAATCTTTTCCGTAAAAGTGTCCAAAAGATTCAAAGAACTCAGGTAAGTCGTGAACTAGGTTTAAAACATACAGACCAATAAGCAGTGTTAGAGAGCTAAAAAATAATGATTTTAAAATATGCTTTTTCTTCATATGTCCCAGCTCGTGAGCAAGAACGGAAATAACTTCGTTATTATTGAGAGTTTTTAGGAGCGTATCAAAAAAAACTACTCTTTTATTTTTTCCAAAACCAGTAAAGTAAGCATTACCATGAGAGCTTCTCATTGATGCGTCCATTACAAAATACTTTTCAAAATTGATATCGGCTTTTTGAGCGAGCTGGTCAATTTGTACCTTTAGCTCTTCGTCCTCAAGGGGTTTAAACTTATTAAAAAGTGGTGCAATAAACTTTGGATAGGCCCAGACTAAAATAAATTGAAAAGATAGAATAAAGATAAATGTATACAGCCACCAATATTCACCCAATGCATTTAGAATTGTCAGGATTGCATAAAGGAATGGTACGCCTATTACAAGCCCAAGAATCATGCCCTTGACTTGATCAGTGATAAAAATTTTAGGAGTTGTTTTATTAAAACCATATTTTGCTTCAAGATAGAATGTTGAGTAAATCTTTTCTGGTAAATCCAGAACTGATCCAACCATTGAGAAACCAATAATAAAGAGTACACCCGTATGGAGTTCAGATAAATTTAAAGACTCCATAAAGTTAAATAAATAAACCAGTCCATCCCATTTCAGCCAGAACAAAAGCAGAAATGCATTTATGATAATAGAGATAATGGATAATTTGTTTTTATCAATTGTGTATTTTTGGGCCTTCTGATGCTGCTCTAAAGTAATATTATCTTCAAACTGTTTAGGAACAGCGGCAAAGTTTTTTTTCATATGGGAGATATTGAGAATGATCAAAGTAATTTTGGTAAGATAAGTTATTCCAAAAAAGAAGTAAAAACTATAGGTAAACAATTCGGTTAAACTCATGTAATATTCCTCTAGGTATTTTTTATGCAAGTATTACAATATTATTTAAATAATACATTACGAAATTTCAACTATGTTATCTATAGTGTGGTCACAAGGGAAGCAATAATTGTCGATCCTTATGATATTGAGGCTATTAAAGCGCTTTGTGAGAAAAATGATTTAAAAATTAAGTATCTAATTAATACCCATCATCATCCAGATCATATTAAGGATAATGAGAAGGCGATGAAGATCTCCGGAATAGAGTATTTAAAACTGAAAGATAAGCAAGAGTTCCAACTTTCCCAGAATGAAAAAATTCGCTGCATCGATACTCCTGGCCACACTATGGACCATCAATGTTTTTTAATCATAAATGATGATAAAGTAGAAGGCATTATTTCAGGTGATACTATTTTCAATGCAGGAGTTGGAAATTGCAAAAATGGTGGAAATGTCGATATTTTGTTTCATACAATATCAAAGCTGAATAATGAGTTGCCTGATGAGGCAATAATCTACCCATCACATGATTATATGCTCACTAATTTAAAATTTGCTAAGAGCGTTGAGACTAGTAATTTGGATGTAGATAAAATGATTCTAAAGAAAAAGCATGCAGATGATGACCAGAGTTTTTTTCTCACAACTATGAGTGAAGAGAGAAGAGTCAATATTTTTTTTAGAGCAGTTAATGGAGACTTTGAAGATTCTTCGCGTGGAAGGGAGCCTCTGGAAGTTTTTAGAGAACTGAGAAGTTTAAGAGATAGATGGTAATAATAAGGAGAGTATGATGAGTTTACCTAAGATTGGAAATTTAGCACCAAATTTTTCATTAATTGATCAAAACGGGGAAAAAGTAAGCTTGAAAGATTTTAGAGGTAAAAAAAATGTAATAGTTTATTTTTATCCAAAAGCTATGACTCCTGGTTGTACAGTTCAAGCTTGTGGCCTAAGAGATTCTAAAGCAAAACTTTCACGTCAAGACACTGCGGTTTTAGCAATTAGTCCAGATGCACCCGAGAGATTAAAACGTTTTGAAGAGCGAGATAAGTTAAACTTCACATTATTATCTGACCCTGATCATAAAGTTGCAGATAAGTATGGCTCATGGGGGCCTAAAAAGTTTATGGGTAAGGAATATGATGGAATTTTACGACAGACCTTTATTGTTGGAAAAGATGGCAAGCTCAAGCAGATTTTTGAAAAAGTAAAAACCAAAACACATCACGAAGATATGTTGAGCTATATTAAGGAAAATTTATAGTTTTTATTTCCATTTTCTCCATTTGAGATAATTGCTCTAGGATATTTTGAAGTTGAGGGTACAATTCTTTTGTGCAATTAACTTCAACAATCCTTTCTAGTGGCGATTCATGAGAGTCGAGGGTAGAATAAAAAGCAATTCCTTCATTAGATTCTAATGTAAAATAAAAAAAACTGGAAAAGTCTTTGGGCATTTTTACTTCAAGTGTTACCAGCTCGTTTTTGTCAAGTAAGTCCATAATTATAAGACTATCATTGACTAACTATGCCATCAAGAATTAAAATTAAAATACAACGACTTATATTTGTCATGGAGGACAAATGTTTAAAAATCCTGTACTACTTTTATCTATTACCTTCTTGTTAATCTTTGTTGGTTGTTCAAGCTTTGTTCAATCAACTAGAGAATCATTATTTGGAAAAGAGTCGACTTCTAAAAAAACAAAACAATCACAATGGGTTTCAAAAGATAAGTATGATGATCTGCTAGCAAAATATAAAAACCTAGAAGAAAAGTACAAAACTCAAATGGCCGCAGAAGAAACTGCTCCCACAGAACAAAGTCTTCAGCAACTTGATGAGATGGCACAAAGTAACTTAGATACTGTTGATCCTTTTGCAAATGGCGTGATTGCGGCCAAGGCGAATGCACCTCAACAAGAGGCAAGTCTTGTACAAGATGCACCTAAGAATACTGAAACTGTTAATAAAGAACTTGATTATTATACAAAAGCAACAAACCTATTAAGTAATAATAAAAAAGATGAGGCACTAAAGCTTTTTCAATACTTAGAAAGTAATGCTTCTCGCCAGATAAAAATTCGATCTAAGTTATCAATTGGAAGAATATATCAAAGCAAGCAACAATATGATCTTGCATTACAAGTCTTTGAATCAATCATTAGAGAAAATGCATTTTCAGGATATGTCTTAGAGGCCTTAAAAAGTGCTGCTGAATGCAGTTCAAAATTAGGCCTAGATCAAAAAAATAAAAAGTATAATTCGATTTTGAAAGATTTCTTTGGGTTAGAGGTGTAAAAATTGGCGATATTTAGTTTGAAAAAATACCAAATTTTCCTGCTTATAATCCTCGGATTGCTTTTTAATAGTGGGTATTCTCAGGATTTAAATCTAGTTGATGAAGAGGATTTAAAATTACTTGAAGATGGTATTATTGAGCCAATTGAAAACATAGAAGAATCTACAGAAAATAACAATGCCGATGCGCAAAGCTCTAAGCAAATAGATGATCTTGATGAACTACGTGATGACGTTGGTGAAATCGAATTTAATTTACCCCCAGTTGAAGAGCAAGATATTTTTAAAGATCAACCTGTAACTCTTGATAAAAACAAATTATCAAAAAAAGAAGAAGCGATAGTTTTTGACGTAGGCAAAGAAGAGAAGCAATTAGTTGAGATCGCAAAAAAAATGCGTGGTAAAATTCCAGATCAAGAATGGAATGAGATTGCAGGCGAATCAGTCAATGGAACTTATGAAGTAGTCGAAGGTGATTGGCTATGGAAAATATCGAAAAATTTATTTGGCTCAGGTTTTTATTATGCAAAGATTTGGGCGTTAAATCCGTACATCACCAACCCTCACGAGATTGAACCGGGAATGATCTTATCTTTCTCTACTGGTAGTGAAAGATCGATGCCTAATATTCGCTTAGGAGGAGGACTCCCCGGTGATGAAAATCAAACTGTTGGAGCATTTGATAATTTCGGTGATGGTGCTAAACCTGATTGGATTACAGAAAGAGAGAATTTAAAAACTCAAGGTGTTTATTTTCAATACTCATCTGCTGATACTTTAGTCGACCTTGAAAACATTGGAAAAGATGCACTTAACAATGAGTTTGATTCATATGAACCTCCTAGAGTTGATTTTGATCTAGAAGTACCTGAAGCAGAGTATGACAGTAGTGGTTTTGATAAAAATTCAAAAATTATCTTCGATTATAAAGATGGTTTTCATTTAAACACTTTTGTATCAACTAATGTCGTTCAAGACTTTGGTAAAGTTGAATCCTCAATTAATGAGCAAGGACTTTTTGCTAACACTGATACTGTATATTTAAAATTTGATGAAAAAATAAATGTTGTTCCTGGTGACAAGTTTTCTATTTATATTTCTCAAGGGAAAGTTTCAAATATTAACTCAGATCGTAAAGGCTTCCAGTACACAATTGTTGGTAGTGTTGAAGTCGTACAAAAACATAAAGAAGTTTGGGAAGCTCGAATAATAGAAACGAGTGGACTGATTAGTCGTGGTGATAGATTAACTATTTACACTCCGAAACTGGAAACAATTACAAAAACATACAATCCAAGACTAATTGAGTCAGTACTTATCGGCGGACATTCACAAGGACTAATTATGCCTTCCTTCGGAGATGTGGTTTACCTTGATCGAGGTCGTGCAGATGGTGTAGAAATTGGAAATGTATTTGATGTTTATGGTTTTAAAGATAGGGCGACAGGAAAAAACATTACTGAAGATCCTACATATAAAAATGGAGAGTTAACAGTTATTACCGTTACTGAAAATTTTTCAACGGCTCTCGTTAGTAATAGTCGAAGAGACTTTGAGATTGGGGACATTGCAATAACTAAAACTGAAGAAGCAGCTGCCAGAGCACAAAAATATAAAGAGAGACTCAAGGCCAAAAATGCAGAACAAATGGACGCAGAAGCTTTAGATGAGATCGATGTTGAACTTAATTTAGATGATTTAAATGATAGCTTATTAGATAAAGCTGACCAGATTCAGTTTACTGAAGATGAGCTTGCTGAGCTTGAAAGGCAAGAAAGAGAAAAGTCTATTATCTCTGAAAATGAGCAAGATCTAAAAGCATTAGAGCAATTAGAATCTGAAATCGAAACAGCTGAGAAAATATTGTTAGAGTCAAAGCTGGATGAAGATAAATTATTAGAAAATCAAAGCTTAGACAAAATTGAAGGGGATTTTAAAGTTAATCAGCAAGAATCCTTAGAAGAAATCGAAGAGAACTTTGGTAAACGATATCTTGATGAAGACTTAAACGACAAAGAAAATCCTTTTGGCCTTACAGAATTTGATATCGAAGAAATTGATGAACTTCTCAACGTAGAAGAAAACAAAAACTAATATGAATAAGTATTTTAAGTTGTCTGTATTTGTTAAAGGTTACTGTATGGGCATTGCTGATATTATCCCTGGAATATCAGGTGGTACTATTGCTCTCATACTTGGTATTTATAATCACCTTCTTCAATCTCTAAGTCGTTTTGATACTACTTTGCTGAAGATGATAAAAAATAAACAATTTAAAAATGCTTTTGAGTATATCGATTTATTATTTCTTATAAATGTATTCACTGGAATTTTAACCGCAATAATTTCTATGTCTCATTTAGTTCATTATTTAATGAGTAATTTCCCCATTTATACTTGGTCTTTTTTTTTCGGATTAATTCTATCTTCAGTATTTTATTTATTAGATAAATTAGAATCGATTAAAATTTCCTCGCTCATAGCTGTTTTATTAGGTTGTGTTGTAGGATATTTTGTGGCGACTTTAACACCTGTAGACACTCCAAACTCTTTTATCTTTATCGTTGCTACAGGATTTATTGCAATCACAGCGATGATCCTACCGGGTATTAGCGGCTCATTTCTTTTATTAATATTAGGAAAATATGCTTATATTACAGCTGCTATTAAAAATTTAGGCTCTGCTCAAAGTATAGAAATTGTCATTGCGTTCATAATTGGTGCTATACTAAGCCTTCTTAGTTTTTCTAAATTACTCTCATTTTTATTAGAAAAATTTCCCAATTTTGTAATGTCAGTTCTTATTGGTTTTATCTTGGGCTCTGTTCAAAAAGTATGGCCGTGGCGATCAATAGAAAATTCAATTATTATTAGAGGAAAAGAAAAAATCTTATCAGAGTCTCTATATTTTCCAGATCAATTAAACACCGAAGTTATTTTGGCATTGACCTTTATGCTCATAGGATTTAGTTTAGTTATTACTTTATTATTATTTCAAAAACGGGGTGTTAGCTCAGCTGGATAGAGTAGTTGGCTTCGAACCAATTGGTCGGGGGTTCGAATCCCTCACGCCCCGCCATTCAAATCAAATTAAGGTCCATACCGGACACATCCTTTACACTTTATACCGGAGACATAGTTTACACTTTCAATTATTGCAATAAAGAAACTAAATTTTGCAGTACGATTCCTTGGCAGACACTAACGTTTAATGAATTCTTAGAGCCATGTAAGTCTATAGATACTATTTTGTCACTAAGAGATAGTAGTTCTTCTGAAACTCCAAACTGTTCATGCCCAAAAATAATAACGAGAGGAAAAGGAAAGGATTCGACTTTATTGATTGCACAGCTATTATTTGTCTTCTCAATACTCCAGACTTTATACCCTCGTTTCTTAAGCTCTTTTATATAATCAATCGCTGACTTTTGGTATTCCCATTGAACTTGTTCAATCGTATCCATCGCTGTTTTAATAACTTGTGGATGACTTGCCTCAGGAGTTAATCCTGTTAAAACCATTTTTTTTACGCCAAAACATTCTGCATTTCTAAACATCGCACCAACATTATGGGCCGATCTAACAGAATCTAAAAGACAAATTATATCAAACTTTTGAGTGGCTTTATTTAACGAGTCACCTTGTGGAACATGAAACTGATACTCTTTTTTAGATTGACCTAAGAGCCTTTCAAGGTTCATAAGGTAGACTTGAAATTGATAATCAAGAATTTTTATTTTATTAAACTCTTTGTTTAGTTTTTGAATTCTTGGTGATTCGCTTTGTTGTAGGTATGAATGATATTTAACGAGTTTTGAGAAATGTGATGATGTAATATCCTTTTTATTCTCTTCAATAAAAGAAGCTAGTTGATAGAGCACTCTGATTTGCTTTTGCTCGTCCATTGATAAGAGTTTATTTTCAGAAAAATCTTTATTCATGCAGGTTTTATATCATATTCTTTATTCTTTTTCTTCTCTTAACCAATGACAGGTATAACCTTTTGGGTTTTTTTGTAAATAATCCTGATGATATTCTTCTGCTAGTGTATAACTTTTAAACTTTGTAAGCTCAGTTACTATCGGTTTCTTCCAGAACTTCCTCTTTTCAAAGTCTTGAATTACTTTTTTCGCATCTGCGAGTTGGGAATCATTTTGGTAAAAAATGACAGAACGATATTGAGGCCCCTTATCATTGCCTTGTTGGTTTAAAGTAGTTGGATTATGCATACGAAAAAAATAGTCGAGTAATTGTTCAAACTTTAATTTCTCAGGGTTAAAATACACTCTAACTGCTTCAGCATGCTTTGTACTACCTGAACTAACTTTATTATATTTTGCTGTGCCTTTATCCCCGCCAGAGTAGCCAACATCAGTTGAAATCACACCCGGAATTTTTCGTATTATTTCTTCCATTCCCCAAAAACAACCTCCTGCTAGGATTGCAATTTCAGCTTTGCTATCTAAGCTGCCTTTTAATAAGTTTTGAGTTCGTTTCGTTTCCAAAGCCCAGCTTTGAGAGGTTAAGAATATTAAAGATGTCATAAAGTATTTAAGCATTTTAAAAGTCCTTAGTTTTCAAAAAGAGATAGATATTTCTCATATCCCAACTTCTTCATTTGTGATTTTGGAATGAAATTAAGTGCCGCAGAATTTATACAGTAGCGAAGTCCTCCTTGCTCTTTTGGGCCATCTGTAAAGACATGGCCCAAGTGTGAATCAGCTTTTTTACTTCGGACTTCGACTCTTTTGACAAATAATTTTCTATCTTCGTGTTCGGTGATATTTTTTTTATCAATTGGTCTTGTAAAGCTCGGCCAGCCTGTTCCTGATTTATACTTATGAGTAGAACTAAATAAAGCCTCACCAGAAACAATATCAACATAAATACCAGCTTTATTATTATCCCAATACTCATTTTCAAAAGGCTTCTCTGTTCCGTCCTCTTGAGTGACATAAAATTGCAGGGGAGTTAGTTTGGATTTGAGGTCTAGCTTGTTTTTGTTCTGAGCATTACAACTTAAGCTGATCAATAAGAGAAATAAAGTTTTCATCGTTATTCCTTAGTTTACTTATATTATATTCGATTAATATATGAATTTGTGACTTATTCATTAACTATCTGTTTTTATTGTAGAAAGTACAATTTGGGCTATACTATAATAAGTGTTTTATCAAAAGGTTTAGCAATGTTTAAGGTTTCTAGATTTTTATTTGTTATCTTCTTTGTGAACTTTAGTTCAAATCTCTATGCACAAGGACTTTATATTTCAGCGGAGACCGGCGCTTATGTACATTTTAATTTATTATCGTCTTTGGATTTTGGAGAAGATGCTGAATATAAAGCAGGAGCAAATACCGCTATTAATTTGGGGTATGCATTCGGGGTCTTTCACTTAGAAGCGATGAGCGGAAGTTTGGGGGATACAGGTTTTGATTATAGCAGTGACTTTGAATACAAAAGAGAAACATCATATATGGGAATAGCAGCTAGATGGAAATGGCGTTGGTTCTCTTTCAGATTTGGTGCGCTATCGGTTAAAGCAAAGGGAGAGGTCGTTGATAGTTCAAGTAGTGAAAGAGAATATCTTTATGATCTAGACGAAGGCCCTAAGTCTTATGTTGGTTCTCTTTTTTCTCTTGGTGTCCAGTTTCCAATTGCAGAAAAAATGAATATCTATATCGAGTCTACGGGCATCTCTTGGGATCAAGATGATAAAGAATTAGAATATGAAGAAGATGGAGTCTCAGGCTCTGAGTCCTTAAATGATAGCCAGGTACTTTCCATATTAAACTTTGGTTTTCGATATTATTTTTAAGGAAGGTCGTCTTAATGATATTTGTTTACTTTTTCACTACACTAGTAATTCTTTGCTGCGCATTTTGTTATTTTTTATTTTCAAAAATTATTGAAATGATAGCTGTGAAATTATTTAAGATGAAAATAAGAAATTCTATTTTTTTAGGTTACTTCGTACAGCTAGTATTACTAATTGTATCTTGGCTTATTTCTTTTGAATTTTCAGTCTTTTGGACTCAAATTTTTGGACTTGTTTCTGCCTTTTTATTTAGTTATCGAAAAATGGTTCCACAAAATTTAAAAAAGAAATATTTGAAATATGGTATTTCATTATCGGTGAGTTTATTTTTATTAGCAATTAATCCAATGGCCCAAAGTCTTTTGGAAAAGTTTAATACACTTCAGTAATGAACTTTTTAGGTAGAACTAGAAATGAAGCGAATGGTTTATCATGAGCGGAATGACTAGAGCAAAGTTGCCCACTGTGATTATCGCATCACGCTCAAATCTGGGTGAGACTACTCCGCAGTGAGCGAATAACTGATGTTGACGACGAATTTTCATGATTTCATTTTAATATGGTAGCGACGGGCAGAGTTGAACTGCCGACCCCCGGGATATGAATCCGATAAATACGACTTTTTGATATTGCCTAAATCTTCAAAAACACACAAAAACATTAACAAAAACGGTAGCTTACGCTTTTT
>CATLVU010000035.1 GCA_950061135.1 uncultured Oligoflexia bacterium | reverse complement strand
CTATTCTCAAGTATGGCCTAATTTGTTTTACAAAAAATACAAAATAAAAAACTTAAATAAAAAACAAATTAAGAACTTTTGTAAAAAAAGACCTACCTGGCCACAGAACTGGATCGAACTTCAGGGCGAGTGTTATGGAAGCTTTATTCATCGAGCAATCATTTACAAAGGCTTTGAGGAATTTTGCCAATCAAGCTCCTACACTATTGATATTGTATCTCACAAAACAAAAAAAAGTTTATGCGGAAACTATGATTTGCAAAAAGAGGCACTTCAATTTTTATCTAAACAAAGCTTTATAAAAAAAATCAACAAAGTTTACTTTTTTAATAATATAGAAGAAAAAACAAAATGGATTAATAAGAATTATGATGTCTGCATCGATGATCTAGATGAGGTTTTAGAGAGGGTCGATATACAGAAAATTCAATTTGGTTCCCCTTTACACTCTTCATTTCAACATACATTTTCAAATTGGAAACATGCTCCATATCTTATAGAGATACTCACTCAATCAAATCAAAAAGGCTATTTAAAAAACTTTTCTCAAAAACCAGAACGACTCGACACTGAAGTTTTTTACCTTAGGGCCTTGAAAAACAGTGCTACTTTTAAAACTCCCGCCATCTTGTTTTATAATAAGTACTTTTTATTAACAGAGAAGCTTCTTATTAAAAACGTAAATGAATTTAATGAGAAATCTCTTAAGACCATTTTTTCTTTTATTAATCATCTACAGTCCATCGCAACAAGACAAAATGCGACTCATGCCATTTTTAATACTGACGAATATATAAAGCAAATTCATTTAAGATTTAACTCGTTAACCAATAAAACAGTAAAGCTAGAACAACTTTACGAAAAAATAATATCTAAAAAGCATAGCTATGTTTCATGCGATACTCCTTCTATTTGTTTTCCTGATTTTTTCAAAGGTAATTTTAACTTTGATAATAAAAAACAATTAGTAATTACAGACTTTGAATCTGTTGGTTTTGACGACCCTGCGAGGTCATTTTTGAACTTCTTACACCATTTTGGACACTCTGTAAGTCTTAACGAAATACAATTAGTTCTAAATGCTTTTATCGAGAATTACGGCCCTAGTCTTCAAAAAAGAATCAAAGCTTATATAGACCTAAATGCCTTTGAATGGATTTTGATTTCATACAATAGAGCAGTAAATGAAGGTTCGACAGCGACTTGCTTTATAGACAAAAAAATCGACTTGATGAACCAGCGAGCAAAAGCTGAAAAAGATACTTGGTCATGGCAACATGATAAGTTATATTTATAATATGATTGCACAGACACAAAAAAATATTGTTTTTATTGGATTAGGTCGTTTTGGAATAAAAAGATTAAACTCTTTAAAAAATATTCCCAATGTAAAAATATTAGGTTTTTATGATCCAAACCCAAATATATCTACCGACTTAAATCGGTTTGATACAATTCAAGAAATAATAGAGTGTACAGATGCAACCCATGTAATTATCTCAACTCCAAACAATACTCATTGGAGTTATATAAAAAGGTTTAGTGATAGTAAGCTCAAAGTTATATGTGAAAAGCCCATTGTTGCCTCAAGATCAGAGCTTGAAGAACTCAAACAGGCCACTTTCTCTAATTTCATAATGTGCTCTAATCTATCATATTTCTCAACTTCAATCTTTTTAAAAAACTTTATATCTTTATACAGAAATGAAGTTGAATCTTTAAAACTATCTATTGGTGTTCATCAAGACCTCACAAGTAATGATTGGAGATTTGATCGAGAGTTATCAGGTGGTGGTGTTCTTATTGATAATGGTACCCATTTAATGTACCTTCTGGATGAAATAACTCCTAATTTTACCATAACAAAAGCTCAGATAAAAGAGTCTGCTAATATCGACATTGAAGCTCTCCTGCAGGCGAAAAATGATCATATCTCTATTTCTTTATTTGCTACATGGGAAAAAAATCTAGATGACTATGTTTTTACAGAAATAAAAACTAAAAATAATTTTTATAAGCTTTTTGCAAATAAAGACCTTGTTCAGAAGTTTGATTTAACAGGAAAATTAATAAAAGAGATACGTCTAGAGTCTAAGAACACCTCTCTTCTGATAGAAAGTCATAACGTTTTAACTAAATCCTGGTCACAGAAGATGCACAAAGAAAAAGCAATCAGAGTTATGGAGTATGTTTTTCAAGCTTACGAGTTACACTAGTCTCTCGTTGGCTTTTCGCTTTTTAAATACTATTATTTTTCCATGATAAACATATCTCAAAAGTCAAAGCAGATTCGTCTAAAATCTCTTGATGTTTTTTCTTATGCAAATAGAGGTCACCTACCTTCGGCATTTTCCATCGTCGAAATTTTAGTTACTCTTTATTATCAATTCATGAACAATAACCCCCTGTCTGTTACTGAAAATACTCATGATCCAATTATCTTAAGCAAGGGACACGGTTGTATTAGCCTTTATGTAATTTTAGCTGATTTGGGTTTTATAACAGATCATGATCTTAGGAGTTTTTGTTGTAAAGATGGAATCCTTGGCGGTCATCCAACCAGTTTTAAAATACCAGGAGTTGAAGTATCTACAGGCTCTCTAGGTCATGGTCTATCTTTTGCTACAGGAATGGCCATAACATTTAAGCAAAAAAAAAATGATAGAAAAGTTGCTGTCATCTTGGGTGATGGAGAATGTAATGAAGGCTCTGTTTGGGAAGCAGCTCTTAGTATACACAAGCATCAATTAACAAATTTAATCACTATTATTGATTACAATAAGTTGCAATCTTACTCTTCAACTGAAGAAGTTTGTCCACTTGAACCATTTAAACAAAAATGGCAATCATTCGGTTTCTCCGTTCACGAGGTCGACATGATTAATACCCCCGAACAACTTTTAAATACTTTAAACCAAGATCATAGCTCTCCCCCTTTAATCATTTGTCATACACTCAAAGGTCTGGGGTCAGATATACTGGAAAATAATTTGTTCTGGCATCACAAAAATAAAGTTTCGCAAAGCCAAATCCATGAGTTAAAACGAAGTATCAGATGAGAAAACAAGCACTTTTAAAAGTATACGAGTTAGCTAAAAAAAATCATGATATTATATTCATTGGTTCTGACCTTGGCATCGGTACCCTTGAAAACTTTAAAGCTGAAATGCCTGAGCAATTTTTTATGGAAGGTGTGTCTGAAGCACATATTCTGACGATGAGTGCAGGTATGGCATCTCAAGGACGAATTGTTTTTATCAATTCTATCGCTTCATTTTTATTGAGAAGATCATTTGAACAATTCTACTTAGACATATGCTGTGAGAACAAACATGTCATTATTCTAGGAAGTGGAGGTGGCGGCGTTTATGCTCCACTTGGACATACCCATACAATCTATGATGATTTTGCAATAACGCATAACTTTCCTAATCTCACGACCTTTGCGCCATGTGACCCTGTTCAAATGGAGCTAGCAATTGAGTATGCAACTTTTAACCCCGGCCCATATTATATCAGATTTGGAAAAGGCAATGAGCCTAATATCACTAATGATAATACCTCTCAAAACTTTATTACCAATCATGGACTCAAACTCCAATCAGATAGTAGCTTGTTATTTATAACCACAGGTATCACTGCTCACATAGCATTAGAAGTACAAAAATTACTTGAGTCTAATTCTATATTAAGTCATATTTACCAACTTAATAAAGTAAAGCCATTTCCAGAAAAGGAAATTGAGAGTTTAATTGATAATTACCAACATATTGTTATAATAGAAGAACACTTAGAGTTCGGTGGTATTGGAAGTATCATAAAACTATTATCGTATCGAAAAGTACTACATTTTCATCTTGGTAGAAATTTGATTAGTCATTATGGAAGGCAAAATGATATTTTAGAAAATCAAGGTATTGATGTTCAGTCTATTTTCAAGAGTTGTATTCATCTCTTTCAGAAAGAATAGGACTATTCTCTAAAAGTGGCCAATCAATCCCTAGGCTTTTATCATTATATGCAATTGAAAACTGAGATTCTCTTTCATAATAAGTAGACTGTTTATAAGAGAAAATAGCATGCTCGCTCAAAACATAATGCCCGTTTCCACAGCCTGGAGGAATAAGGATCTGCAACATATTTTTTGAATTTAACTTAAACGACTCCCATTTTTTAAAAGTCGAACTATCTTCTCTCCAGTCAACGACAACCAAAAAAATTTCTCCAATAGGACAATGAATCAATTTCCAAGTTTTATAATCACCATGAATTCCTCTTAGAACATTTCGATGAGAATAAGAAAAGTCATCTTGAACAAACTCAACTTTTGGTATTATTTTTTTATAATGGTCATAATTGAAAGTTTCAACATATAATCCTCGATGGTCTTGAAATGTATCAAGAGATATAACCTGTAAATCTTTTATTTTTGAATTATTCATTAACTGCATCTATTGAAAGTTCTCTTAATATTTCTAAAAATAATTTGTCATTCATTTGTGTATAACAAGGAACTCTTGTTAAGTTCTTAATTGAACTAGCAACAGATAAATTATAGTCAATAATCTTAGATAAGTTAAACAAGTTTTCATCTATAGGACTAATACCAAGACTGATTAATTTATTAAGTATTTTTTTTTCATTGTCTTTAAATACACAAGCTTGATATGTAGAATCATCACTGATAAATAAATAATAATCTAATATTCTCCTTAACTCTTTCATCCGCGTTTTTCTAAGCTCGATGTCTTGGTCCATTTTTTTAAATTGAATTAACAGTATACCTTTTTGAAAAACACTTAAGCTTTTAAAACTCTTTTCATTAGGAGTAGAAACTGTTTTTCCTTCTTCGCTAACTAAGTAATTAACCCAATCTCTCTTTAAGTAATACAAAACAGGGAAAATGATCTTCTTTAAAAAACTAAAACCATATTTAGAAGTAATAAGCATTAAAATAGACGTTTTACAGATATAATAGAATTCGTTATTTTTTGAACTAATATTTGGTATATAATTATTCAAACTTGGTTTTTTACATAAGATTATCCCTCCATCAAAGCTTGTAGGACTTTTTGTTGCAGAGAAACTAATAAAAGCAATATCACCATTATTTTTGCTTTTCTTAAAACTCATATATTGAGCTGAGTCTTCAATTATTAGTAAATTATTTGCTCTACTAATTTTAAAAATTTCATCTGTTAATAAATTATTTCCAAACAAATGAGTTACAATAATAGCTTTGCTATTTTGTGTTAGCTCTTTTTCAATAAGCTTAGGGTTAATTGCAAGGGTCTTACTATCAACATCTAAAACCTTTACTTTCAAACCTAGTATTTTCAGGTATTCATAATACAAGGGATAACTAAATGCTGAAATTAAAACCTCATCTTCTGACTCAAAATACTTTTTACAAAAAGTATAAAAGCCATATCTTGATTTTGATACACTATAAAAAGTATAGTCGGGAAAAGATTTCTCAAACACAAGCTTAAAGTCTTTTATAACCTTTGACTTAAAAAGTAATACGTTTACAATTGTCTTACAGACTACTAGTAAACTAATAGAATGAGCATAAAGGGGTATTCTCATTACTTCCAAATTTAAAAATTTAATTCCTATATGTAGCATAAATGAGCTTTATAAAAATGGCCACTATAGAACATGGTCAGAACAGATCAATGACGAAATTTACATTTTTCTTATCAATGACAAAGTTCACGCAATTTCAGGGGTTTGTCCTCATTTTGGTGGTCCAGTAAAAATTACCAAAAACAAAGAACTCGTTTGCCCTTGGCACGGATTAATATTTAGTACTAATGGATTTTGTAAACAAGAAAAAAGCTTTTTTCTTAAAACTTATAACTCTCTAATCAAAGAATCTTATGTCTACATCCAATTTTAGAATAATTGAATATGAAAAAAAACATATTGTAGATGTCAATTACAATGTAGGGATTTGGAATATTTGGGATTTCGAACACGATCAGTACATCCATGGTTATTCAGACACCCAAATTCTTTACGAAAATACTAATTCTGCGATCTTATACCAAAGGGCAAAAGTGCCTTTCTTACCTTTTATTTCCTATCGAATACTTGTAAATATGCAAAGAATTAATAAATATACTTCTCAATCTATCTCTTATTCCCCTTTTTCAAAACTAGCTGTTGCCACAATGACGGTTAAACCTATAACGGAAAGCAAAACAGAGTTTATAATGAATTACAAAGTTATTCTGCATTCTTATTTTAAGTTTTTAGCCCCTCTATATCGGTTAATGATTCAAAAATGGACTGATCAAACTTGGGCTGAAGATCTTCCTTTAAAGCTTCGACGTCAGGACATAATTCAAAAAGGGTTTAAAGATTTTTATGGAATTGAGTCTAGCAATCAAAAAAAAATTGAAATTAGTATTCCTTTACCTAAACTAAAATCTAATAACCTTTTTTTATTAAGAAAAAAGATCACTCCTTTTTTTAAAGAAGATGAAAAAAATCAATAGACTATTCATTTACACTTTTTTTTTAAAATCAAAAAAAATACATCATTTTTTTTGTCTTTCGAGCATACTCTTGGGGTTAACGAAATATCTTTCTTTCCAAGATGGTATTTATAATGCTCAAATAATCTCAAAGATCATACCTTATAAGACTAATGATATTATGTTTCAATGGGGTAGTAGCCTTTGGTCTATTATTGTTCAGTTTAGCGGATTGTTACTCCGTATTGGCCTTAACGAAATTATACTGAGTTGTTTATTGTCTGTTCTAATTATCTACATCTCTCTAAATGCTCTTTATACACTTGGCAAAACACTTAAGCTTAAACACGAAGACGCACTATTGTTATCATACAGTTGTATCTTTTGTAAGTTTTACCTCTGGGGTTTTGGCTACGAAGTTTCCTTCGTATCTTGGGAGTTATTTAATTCCACACTTGGACAAGTTGGTTTTTTGTTTTCTCTATTTTCGATTTCTTTATTACTTTCTCCAAATTCAAAAAAACCGATGTCTTTTGTTGTCCCCTTTGCTTTTTGTATTCATCCCTTTTTCGCACTTTTCCCATTTTTACTTTTCACAACTCTCATTTTTTTAAAAAAAATAAACATTGATTACAAGATGTTCATGCTCGGTTCACTCTTAACCGTTACAAGTTTTTTAATTCATATCTATTTAAAACCAAACCCTATCAACGAAGTATTAAGCGTTAACATAGATCTTTCTAACTTTATCAGGAACTGGGATGAACACAGAGGTATTTCTCTTTTTAATAAGCCCTCTCGAATATTTTTTATACTTTTAGGCTTGTGCCTCGCTTCTTTTTCGCGACTAAAAAATATCAAATATACTTGTCTCTATATTCTAAGCATTGCCCTATTTATTATTCTTTTTATCTTGATCAAAACTAATTTGTACTTCCAGTTCAATTTCATTGCAATGATAATGCCTGAAAAACTACTCAATTTTGGTTATTTTATTGGTGGTTTTATGTATCTGGCATTTGCTTTCAAGATAATACCTACGTGGCTCAATGCCATTACCCTCTCTGTTTTTTTTGTTCTTGATACTTATTATTCATTCTCGGTTTGGAATAATTATCTCTTTCTTATTTTTATAATAATTTTTCTTTTAATACTTGGCATTCATTTTTTACCTTCTCAATTTAAAACCCTTAGGCATGAAACCCTTATTCCTTTTCTTATCATTATTCCTATTCATTTACATTCCGTAATAAATAACCGATGGGAAGTCATTCACAATGAATTAAAACTCGCAAATAAAGTTTCTTTTAATGATTACATTGTGGTCTCTCCTCTACACAAAGGATCTTATGTACAGTTTTTATCGAGATCCAAAATACTCTTTGACCCTACAGAGTTATCTGACATTCCCTATTCTTTAAGTTCTGCGCAAAAATCTTTTGAAATTATGAAAAACATCTATAACGTTGATATTACAGAAGATAGCTATTTAAATATCAAAGATAATCACTGGATCACTCATATTAAAAATACATGGCAAAATCGTCAGGTCAATGACTGGCTTAAACTAAGCCAAAAGTATAACTTTTCTTATCTGCTTGTCCCTCCTGATTGGGATATTGATTACTTAAAAGTCGAATACAAGAATTCTCAATACAAACTTCTTAAGATTCGATAAGATTTTGCCTAGGTTTTTCATTTTAAATTCAGTAGAATATTTTCAATGAATAATACAAAGTTACAAGAAAAGTGTTTACAGCTTCGTAAGAAAGTTTTGGAAATATGCCTAAAAGCTAAAACTGGTCACTTAACCTCTTCACTTTCTTGCGTTGAAATACTCGTCTCTTTATATTATGGAAACATTCTTAACTTCGACTCTCAAGAGCCAGACAGTCCAAATCGCGACCGATTAATTCTAAGCAAAGCTCAAGCAAGCCCTCTTCTTTACGCTATTTTAGCTGACCTTGGTTTTTATGATAAGGAAGAGCTGAACCTATTTGCTCAAAAAGATGGTATTTTCGGTGTTCATCTACAGAATACTGTACCAGGAGTAGAAACGACTGCAGGGGCACTCGGGCATGGACTAGGCCTTGGAGCAGGAATAGCATTAAAAGCTAAGATGGATCGTGATTTATGGATGACTTATGTCATTCTTGGTGATGGTGAACTATATGAAGGTTCTATTTGGGAAAGTATGAAGTTTGCATCTCACCACAATCTTAATAATCTAGTAGGTATTATTGATCGGAACTATTTATGCACTACGGACTTTACAGAAAATATTGTAGAGCTTGAACCTCTCGAAGATAAAATTCTATCTTTTGGTTGGAATTGCATTACAGTTGATGGACATGATGTAAATAATATCACTGAGAATTTTGAGCGATTAAAATCAAGACCATCTCGTAAGCCTACAATGTTGATATGCAATACAGTGAAAGGGAAAGGTGTACCTAGTATGTGTTACGATCCTCTTAATCACGGAATTGCACCTCGAGAAAATCAAACAGATCAAGCTAAGAAGGACTTAGGTTTATGAAAACTCAAAGAGATACCTTCTGGGACGAAATCTATGAACTTGCAAAGAAAGATAGAGATATTATCGTCATAAGCGCAGATATGGGCGCCCCTGCACTTGATAAATTCAGGAGAGACTTACCATCGCAGTATATTAACACTGGAATAGCGGAACAAAATAGTATTTTAGTTGGAGCAGGTCTTGCAAAAGAAGGAAAAAAAGTATTTGTTTATGCTATTGCTTCATTTTTAACATTGAATTGCATTGAAAAAATAAGAGTTCAATGTTCCATGATGAAAATCCCTCTCAATATTGTAGGAGTTGGCGCAGGGTTTAGTTATCCCGACTCTGGACCTACACATCATTTAATAGAAGATATTTCCATAATGAGAGCTCTTCCCTTTATTGATATCTATTCTGTGTCTGACTCTAATGTTGCAAAATCCGTCGCTCAAAGCTATAAAAAATTTAAACATTCAACTTATATCCGTTTAGAAAGGCAAGATTTCGGCAATCTTTATAACTCGCCACCTAGCCTCACTTCTGGCTTTCAAAGAATTATCGAAGGAAAAAATAAACTGATTATTAGTACTGGCGCTCTTGTTCCACAAATTTCTCAACTCCTTAAAAACAATCAATTAAGTCATGGGCTATTAGATGTATTGACTATTCCTTTTAATCTCAATGACTTTAAAGAACTTATTTCTCAATACAAGGAGCTTATTGTAATTGAAGAGCATTTCACAACAGGAGGTTTAGGATCCTTACTTCTTGAAGTCCTTAATGAGCTTCAAATTCAAACTCCCATTAAGAGATTTGGATTATCCCCTCAGCATGGTTATTGTTATAGCTATGGAGGCAGAGAAGAAATTCACAAGTACTATAAGTTGAATCTAGAAAAAATACTAAATTAACTATCTGAGTCCTTTATTTTTCATCGTCATTATAAACACTATACATTTTGCAACCATTCAGTGAAGACTCTTTTAACTCCATTAGGTTTAATTCCCAATTCAATGGTACTACAACATTCCTAAATTTATATTTATCACCTAATAATTTCCAATCTATTGAGGACCTATTTTGCCACACATTTTTTACATAGTAAGGGTCAATAAAAAAATCTTTTCTCTTGTCTAGGTATATGGCTTTTTTCTTTAAAGAAAAGTCATATATATCTGTTGTCATTTTATCTGCAAGTCCCAAAATTTTTGGATTGTAAAACCCCATATCAATCCAGTCTAAATACATAATGGAAGCAAGGCCTTTTTTTATTAAATAAGGTTTACAAGCAAAAGTAACAACTCGGTAGCCTAGACCATTCAAATTTCTATTTTTAAACAACTCTCTATGAAACGAAGTATCTATCCTCGGTAAAACAACATTATAAAAAAAGAGTATAGAGAGAGTACCAAAAAAAGACATTTCTTTAAATTGAGATAGTTTTATTTTAGGAATAATCCAACTCAGAAAATAACTTAGTAGTAGAAACGCATAGACTCCAAAAAGTCTTTGGGGCATTAATCGAGTAAGAGACTCAACAGATAGCTCCAATACTTGCATCGCCAGAAAAAAAAGTAATATAAAGTTTGTAGTAATAATTATTTTCTCAAACCGAGTGACTACCTTGTTAAAGATACAAATCAAAACACTCAAGCTACTCCCTGCAACTAAAAGCAAAGCCTCGATACTGAAAAACTTAACCGGGGTTCTGTGAATATCCCATATTAATAAGTCTTTTACTGAAATATCAGTCAGCGGCAAAGAAAAACTCGGTTCAAAAACGAAGAGATGAACAAAAATGACCACAAATGATATGGCAAGTCCCATGATTATTGGTGTCAGATCTCTTCGAACATTTTTAATTAAAAATTTAGGAGATGATAAAAAGACTAATAATGTCACCCAGAAGAAATAAGCCGGATGTATTGACAATAACAATCCGATAGCAAATAAAAATTTTCTATTTTTTCCTCTGAGCCAAAAAGAAAACGTCAACATAACCCACGAAAAAGCAAAGTAACCAAATGAAGAATAAGATTCAAAAAAGTCAACACTGTAAGAAAAAGAAAACAAATAAATACTGATCAAGAAAATAAGTAATACGGAACAATAAAGCTTATATGATTTTAAATTCAGTAAATTTCGAAGAGCAATATAGTTAATACAAACCACAATTCCATTAAAAAAGCAGGACCACCAAGCAGGTAAATAAGCGACTTTTAACAAAAAGAAAAAAGTTAAAGTTAGAAAGTTCGGAGACCAAGCTATTGCTTGGTAAATAAAGCTAAGTTCTGTATCACTTCCAGAGAAAATTAATACTACGGCCGCATCAACAACCTCTTGGAAGTTTTTATTAACAAGAAAACCTAAAAGAAAACAAATAATTACCGGAAGATTTTTTTTAAGAATCATTCTAACTTGCCCAACTATAAATACTCTCCTTCTTAAAAAGCAGTTAAGACATTAGGAATGCAATATCATATTTAACACTCACGGTAGTATACGATTTTCAAGGCGTAATTTTTGTATCAACTACTTAACCAAAGTCCTAAGAATGATAAAACTGCACTCTTGCCATAAAAGCAAAATACATAGTACCATTATTTATAAATGAATCCTAAAATATTTTTTTTTCATACATTTATATCACTGTTGAGTATTCTTGAATTCTTTGGAACACCAAACTCTGAGCACAAAGCACTATATCTTCTTTTTGCAATAAGTTTATTTTCATTTTATTTTTATTTCTTTACTTGTTTAACAGAGTTGCTGGATGACACCAAGCACATACGGATCGTTTACACAGCAGGCTTTTTGTATATTATCTTTCAAACTTTTATTTCAATACTCTTTCCATTTCCAGAAAATAGCTGGGACAATTTAATGGCACTAAATCTAGAGCAACTCAATTTAGTACTTAGTAATATACTTCGCCCTCTGGTCACTATTGTTTACTACGTCATGGATGCTGGTATTAACCTTATTATTTTCACAAGTCTTATCTTATATTTAAACTACAAAGTCATTTACGACAAAACAAAAAGAAATATTGTTACAAGTATAGTTTTTTCATTTTTCCTTATAAGATTATCAAGTATCTTTATTGATTATCACTGGATGATTATAACTTTTTTAAAAGGTATTAAATTCTCTCTTTATCAACTGGTAACTTTTTTATTTTTCAAGAGAAAACTAAAAATATAAATATAATTACTCTTTAGATATAAAACCTTGTGGCCTTCTACGACTTTGTACATGAATTCTTGCAAGGTATACTCCAATTACTCCTAATGAGAAAAGAATAAAGAGATTAGCAATTAGACTTAAGTCTTCTTTACCTATAGGCAACAAAAAGCTAAGTAAAAAAAACAGACAAAAGATAAAAGGTAAGTATAAAGGAAAAACAGAAAATGAGGTGACTCCGATAAAAAAAGTTTCTATCGGATTCAATGTCCAGAAAGAAAACTTTGTTTTTCCTGAAGCTCTTTTATTTCTTTTATATTTAATCACTTTAGAGTTAGAACTAATAAATCTAATCAACCCTCTTAAGTATGGATTTTCTTCATCAAATTCAAGCAGTCTTATCGCAACTTTATGACTAATTAACTTATAATCCCCCTCTTGAGGAGGAAGATCAATATAGCTTACCTTATTAATAATCCAGTATGCAATGTCTGTTAATAACATCTTGATTCTGTTCTCACCTAAACGAATTGTTCTTTTAGTATGGACGACATCATAACCTTCTTGCCAATACTCTACCATTTGTCCTATTAACTCTGGAGGATCTTGTAAGTCTGCATCTAAAAAAACAATTGCATCTCCCTTTGACTCCTTTAGGCCTAGCCACATACATTGAACTTGGCCAAAACGTGAAGGTGTATTCAGAACATTTATTTCATGAGAAAACTTAAGCTTTAATTTATTTAAAACTTCTTTCGACTTGTCTGTTGAGTCATCATTTACAAAAATCACTTCATAATCAAACTTTGTTTGTGACAATTGTTTTTGAACTCTATAAAATAACTCTTCTAAATTTCCTTCCTCATTTCTGAATGAAACTATTACTGAAATCATTTAAACTGCCTTTTAAAAATAATTTACCATAAATTTTTATTTTTAAAAAATATGTCTTTGGACTAATTTCATCTTCACCGCTATAATTTCTAAATGTTTAATATCAAAAGTTTCAAATATTATTTTTCTGAAGAACAGATAAATAGGATAACCAATAAGATTACTACAATTTTATCTCAGCAAGACTTTCTAACTATGGGAAAAAACTGCTCTGACTTAGAAAAAAGATTCTCTGAGTCTAATAAGTCACCCTATGTACTTACAACATCCAGTGGGACAAGCGCTTTAGAGTTAGTTCTAAGCGCAGTCAATATTGAAAAACATGATGTATTACTTCCTTCCAATACCTTTGTTGCAACGGCTAGCGCAATAATTCGCTCAGGAGGAACTCCTGTATACGTGGATTGTGATACTGATTTGAATTTAAGCTTTGAGGACTTAAGATTAAAAATTACTCCTAAGACTAAAGCTGTAATAATTGTTCATATCGGAGGTTATATAACTCCTCAAATACAAAAAATTCAAGCTTGGTGTAAAGAAAACAAAGTTTTACTAATAGAAGATGCCGCCCACGCCATAGGTAGCCATGCTTATAGCACTAACGCCGGTAACTTTGGTGATGCCGCTACTTTCTCATTGTTTACAACTAAAGTACTCACTGCAGGAGAAGGTGGGCTTGTAACAACAAAGCATGAAAGCCTTTATAACAAAATGAGTATTTTAAGAAATCATGGACAGGCCCAAGACAATATTGTCCCGTTAAGGGGCTCTAATTGGCGAATGCATGAATTCAATGCCATTTTAGCCATTGAGCAACTTTCTACTTTGAAAGATAATATTAAGCATAGAAAGCGAATTGCCTTAATATATGATCAGTACATTAATCAATTATCAAATTTTAAAATTAAAAGACTACAAATATCTTCTGTTTCCCAATCAAATTTATATAAATATATTATTCTTCTGCCTGACTCTGAATTAATACCTATCTTAATCGAAACTTTACACAAGAATTATAATATCGCATCCGCTGGGCGTGTTTATCCGATTCCAATACATCTCCAAGAAGGGTATTTTGAGAAAATATGTCTTCCCGCCACAGAACGCTATTGCCAAGAGCATTTTTGCCTACCTATTTATATGAATATGTCTGTTGAAGAAGCTCATTATACTGGGCAGGCACTTGTTAAGGAGCTTACGCAACTACTTTCTTCTAAAGAATAACCTCAACATAGCAATTAAATAAAGCCTTCCAGTAAAAATAATTTCTATATAGCTCGTTCCTGTTTTTGACTTTCCATGCTTCCTTGGGGGAGAGACATAAGGGATTTCAAAATATCTCAACTTTGAATCAAGACACCTAATTACCAACTCCATAAAAAAATCGCCATAGATTCCCATGGTATTTGGTATTATTTTTTTTCTTATGCAAATATAGCCACTCGTATAATCTGTTATTTCATTATAAAAAAGCAATCGACATAAACAACTCAAACATCGACTTAAAACCTTTTGAAAGAAAACAACACGACTACCCTTATAAGTTAAATCCTTACTAGTTGGGAGAAAACGAGATGCCACAACGATATCAGCATCATACCGAGCTAAGTAGCTGATCATGTCCTCTATTAATTCTGGAGGATGAGAGTAATCACAATCAAGCCACACAACAAACTCCCCTCTTGCTACTTCGACCCCTCTTCTAATTGCAGATGCATACCCTTTTTCATTGTCGCGTGAAATTAAAACAATACCTTCATAAGATTTTTTTAAATCTAATACTGCCTCCCTTGTTCCATCAGAAGATCCATCATCAACAACAATAATTTCAAAAGCTGGTATCGCTAGTTTTATAATATCGGGGATTAAACTTCGAATATTCTCTTTTTCATTTAGAGTTGGAAGTATTATTGAAAAATTTATTTCAGTGGTCACTTATTACCTTACCAACTGTTACGTTCATTTCGTTTTGACTCCTAATCATTTCATGAAAAACGTCTTCTGAAATCCCCCATCTCTTTAAAGCTATCGGAGAAAAATGAGTATCATATCGATAGTCCCTACTAAGATCATAAGACCAAATACTTGTAATTGTACTCAAGGGCTTAAAGCGTTGAATATTTTCTTTAAAATCCTCTAAGTTGAAATGCTCCGATTCTTGTCCACCGAGCAGAAGATAAAAAATAAAACTAATATTTTGTTCATTAAGTAAAGAAACTGCTGTTTGTAAAAGATTGTCATGTCTATCTTTTCTCGCATCTTTTAAAATATCGCGAGAAAAACTCTCCACTCCTATTTTAACAGTTTTCACTCCTAGCTCTTTTAATAAAGCCACACTTTTTTCTGTAATTTTATCTGTTCGCATTTCGACAACGAGGTCTTTATTAATCTTACCTTCTTTAAAAGCCTCACAAAGAGCTTGTAAGTTTTCTAGTTTTGAATCCGAAAAATTCAAGTCCCCGATATAAATCCTATCGCTCTTTCTTTGTAAAATGTCTTTCACAACTACTTCAGGCTTTATTGATCTAACAGGACGTCCAAATAATCGATATTGCTTACCCGCAATACAGAACTCACATGGATATAAACAACCAAAGCTTGTAAAAACAAGGTCATCTTTACCTTGGAAAGGAGTAATTTTTTTGTAGCTTGGTATAATATCAAGAGCAAGGGGTTTTGATTCAACAACTCCAGTTGTTTTATTCTTTAGAATATCTACTATAGAAATAGACGGCTCACCTTTTAGTATACAATTAAAGTCTGCAACAAATCTTTCTGTATCTAAGTTATAATATGGTCCAAGGCCAATTGTATAAATTCCGTGTTTTCTTAATCTTTTAGAGAAGTTTGCTCCAATGAATGGACTTCCCATATCTGTCGTCGGCACCAAGGGGTCTGCTCCTAATATTAGAACGTTTTTTATCCCTGTTCCCATTATATACTCTACAACTTCATCATAAAGTGGAGACTTGTTATCAACAGCATCTTTAAAATATGAAAAATTATTAAATAAATACGACATACTCCAATAACGATTCGAATTTGTCGTATCCGCGTTAAAAACTTCATGATCAATTTGTCTAGACTCTAAAATGCTAGATAAATAACTTAATGATGGAGCAATCCTATCATTGTGGGAACCGCAGAACCTAAAAAATGGTGGCTGTAATAAAAGAAGCTTATCGTTCATTAAGTCTTTTCCTCATTTTACATTTTATTGTAAAATATCTTAACAGAACGAAACCAACAAAACTAAGGTATTTATCAAATTGAAATCCATAAAATATATTAAGATCGGAATTTATTTAATTTTTTGTCGTGTTTTAAATTTAAAGAAACCGCTTTGGGTCACAATTGACGTTACACCCATTTGCAACCAAACTTGTAGTTACTGTGACAAGCCTTATGCAGGAAAAGCTTTAAGCACCGATAAGTGGATTGACTTTATCACTCAAGCTTATAAATTAGGATCAAAGAGAATAGGACTTCATGGGGGGGAACCATTACTTCATCCGGGGATTGGCAAAATCATTAACGAAATAAACAAAAAGGGCATGATTTCCCATATTTATACTAATGGCCAATTAGTTCCTTCAAAGATCGAACAAATCAAGAATGTTGATGGGCTTTTTATTTCTTTGGATGGTGATGAAGCTCAGCATGAAAAAAATAGGTCAAAAGGCTCTTTTAACAAAGCAATCAATGGTATTCTTGCCGCAAGGTCCTCTAACATTCCAGTGACTACAATTTGCACTCTAACAGCACATAATTCCTCTGCTCCTGACTATGTCTTGCGATTAGCTAAAAAGTACAAATTTGAAGTTGTATTTCAACTTTACTCAATAACGCCAGATTCTTTACTTACAGATTCATTAACAGGGATTGAAGTTACAAAGATTTTTAACGACTTAATTAAGCGTAAAAAATCTAACGACCCAATCGCTAATTCTATGTCTTCATTAAAACTTATTGCAAGAAACCTTTCAAACTACCCTCAACATGAATCTCTATATACCAAGAAGGCAAAGTGTCATGCGGGAAAGCTTTTTTGTGAAATCACTGCTGATGGAACCGTTTTTCCCTGCTTTGAATCTTTTGACAGACTTAAAGGGGAATATATTAAATTTACGTCAGGTAATTTTAAGGAAGCCTGGGAACATATTAATAACTTTCAATGCTCTAATTGCACAAGCACTTGTGGGCTGGATACAAACCAATTACTAAGCTTAACTCCAAGCTCAATTTGGAATAGTTTTAGAACCGCTTTTATGAGATAATTTTTAACTAAGTCCTAATTTTCTTTTGTGAAACCATCCAAAGAGCAATAGCATGACTCCAAAAGCTGTGACCACAAAGCCAAAATATAAGTTTGTAGGTACAAACTTAAAACTAATCTCTTTCGCACCTTTTGGAATAAAGGTACCTAAAAAGTTAATATTAACAGGAAAAACCTTAGACTTTATACCATCAATTCTTACGGTCCAATCAGAATGATAACTCTCTGAAATCATCAAAAATCCATCAGCATCTGACTTAATATTAACCACAATAGAATTATTTTTTTTCTCTCCATTCTCAACGTGTATATTTTGAGCATTAAATAAATACTTTTTGTCATCCCCGCTTATATAAGCAATTTCTTTTCCAGGGAAAAATTCTTCCCTCATTTTTTGCTCAA
Organism: uncultured Oligoflexia bacterium; assembly: GCA_950061135.1. GTDB lineage: Bacteria > Bdellovibrionota > Bacteriovoracia > Bacteriovoracales > Bacteriovoracaceae > CATLVU01. Next base: position 6,053 of record CATLVU010000035.1, on the reverse strand, counting down.
TGATATAATTTTTTTTTTCAAATATAACTTCATCAAAAAATAAAACATAATTACTCATCTCTTTCTTTTTATAGATGAAAAAGTTAGGTTTTTGTCGAATACAACCTGTTCCAGAGGTAACCTCAATCCAATCATTAGATGAAATTTCTTTTGAACTAAGAATGAAATTTGTATTTAAAAATTGAAAGTTTTTGTCTTCAACGACTGCCTTATCTTTAAACCTTTTTATAAGGGGATTATCAAAGTCTTCAATATAAATCTCCGGTTTTAGTACCTTTAAAAATGTTAAATACTGCTCAGGGAACAAAGAATCATTACGACCAATACTTTGAACACCATAGTTTAACAAAAAACTCTCCGGCAGATCATAAGCTCCATAATCAAAAAGTAGAACTCTTCTATCATTTGCTATTTGTTTAAGTTTTTCAATGCACAACGTGGCAGGAGGTAAATATTCAGACTTACTCGCAAACATATCCCGAGAAGTCTTATACGAATAATCTAAACATCTAATGCTTCCTAGACTTAAAACTACAACCAAAAAACTTGCACAATATTTAAATTTTACTTTTAGTCTTACCACTTCAATTAGTCTGTCCAATCCAATTGCTATCAATAATGGTAAAGTAATCGTAAGAGGAATAATGAAAAAGTAATTTGCGATTTGAAGACTTTTAGCTAACGGAATAAGTATTCCAATTACTTGATTAAAATACTGAATAATAGAATATAGTAAACTAACTACTGAAAGCCAAAATAATTGTTTAGTATATTTTTTACAACTAAATAAACTTGATACGACACATACTAGCCCTGTAATTCCTATGTAAATTGAAAACCACTCTATTGTCCAATTCAAACTCCTTACTCCTTCAGAGAAAAGGTCTACGGAATGATCTCTTAAAGAGGCTTGAATAGTACTCCATATTGGGATAAGATTAAAAGAAACTAATAGCAGTGATAATGGCCAGATCCAATAGAACTTTAACCCCCATAATGATTTTTTATTTTCAGAAAAAATATATATAAAAAATAATGAGCTCCAAGTATGAATGGCCATTTGTAAATCACCAGACAAAAATGGTAGTGCTAGAGCAACAACTAGCAAGGTTGCATACTTAAACTGCTTTCTTTCTTGTAAATAATGCAGAGAAATCAAAGCTCCCAAAAAGTACGTTCTTGATAGTGTAATAACAAAATCTTGAGCATAAAAAGTAAGAGTAATATAAAATACTCCTCCTAATATAATCCCTGCTGTTCTGACACTTAATGCCCTCAACAAAATTATAAAAAACAAAACACCTATCACATTCAGAAGGATTATTCTCAAGCTCCATGAGCTATAAAAACTATCAGACATCAAACTAGTAACAATAAAAAAAGGGTCAAATAATACACTTTGAACATTTCCTATAATTGAATCTCCTGTTCCTATTGAAAAATTCCAAAAAGGTATTATTCCTCTACGGTAAGATTTATGTATATAATTATTGTAAGGAATGAATAATGCTTGATCATCAGGGATTTCAAACCTTTCTGGAAAATCACTCTTGGGCACATTTTGATTTATAATATGGGTTTGAGCTGAAAAAACTAACTTTTTATTATCTTCAAAGACTGGCCTTATAAAGAATCCCAAAACACCAAGAAGAATTATACTTGCTAAGAAAATCTCTATTCTTTTTTTTATTTTATTCACAACGTAATAAACCTTTTAAGAATATAATAATAAATTTAGACTAATTATATTATATTAATACTCTGATAAGAAGCATATGATGATAACTATTAAAGACTTTTTAAATCTAGTAATCCAAATCTCAACTTTTCCTCTTCCATTTGCAATCAGAAGACTTATATTTCTTGCTCAAGGACATTCTTTAAGTAAGAAATCTTACATTGCTCCATTTAGCTTCGTTCTTGCTAACAAATTAGTTTTAGAAGATGGCGCAAGAATTTCACCATTGAGTATCATCAAGGCACAAAGTATTTACCTAAAACAAGGCTCAAGGTTTCGCTATCTAAGTATAGGAATAGCTCATACAGTCAAAATTGGAAAAAATTCTCAAGTGGACCCCTTTGTTTTACTAAATGGTTCATCTCTAAAAGGCTCAGAGTTTATTATAGGAGATCATTCGAGATTAATGCTTTTCTCCTACCTCGACTTATTTGGCTCTATTCACATTGGCGATCACTCCCATATAGGCGGGCGTACAATGATTTTTACCCATCAAGCACATATGAAAAGTTTTTTTAGTGGTAGTAATGTAACTTTTGGAGATGTTCACATCGGTAATTACGTAACAGTACAATGGGATTGTCTGCTAGGTTGTGGCATTACCATTGGTGACTTCTCACACATTGGCGTTAAGTCTTTTGTGAGCAAAAATATTGCCCCTAATAGCACTGTGGTTGGTAGCAGAATTAAAGTATACAAAGACACAAATAATCTTCATCTTGACCCCCTTTTTCAAGAAACACGACTACCTGAGTTTAACAAACTACTTAAATCATACCTCTCATACAGAAATCTTCCACAAGATGAACTCTTAGTCGTTTATCAAGAAACTGATTTGTCAGATTCAAATACTAATGTTCACACTCTCATTCTCAAAGAAGAGACTCTTATTATTAATAAAAAGCTCGTTTGGCTTGATCAACTCGAAGCATTCCTAGATCTTTGCCACATAAACTATAAAGTTGTTTATCAGGACGACTAGAGTAATGGATATAGAAAAAGACTATTCGTGGGTAAAGTCGAAATAAAAAATATTAATATCCCTAAAAGTAACATTATAAATGCCAAGGAAATATAAAACTTATTTTGTAGAAAGAATTTCTTTATAAAAACAAAAACTTTTTCTTTTTTCATTTTCTCACCTGAAAAATAATTCATTCACAACTAGACTAAGAATAGCATAGATATATTATTTTTCCTATCGTCTACTCTACAATACTTAAACATATATACTTGCAAGTAATTTTTCTCTTTGATACTTTTAAAGGGTGAAAATCTTTTTCAAGATAATGTTTTCCCTTTTTATATCTCTACTTTTTCTCGAAACAGGGATACGGCTTGCAGGACTATTCTACAAGTCTAATAATCCTAAAAACACGATTGCAAATCTAAACCAGGATACTATTAGAATTATGACCATTGGTGAATCAACTACAGAGATGGGTGGAATTCATAGCTATTCTGCTCAGCTAAGCACGGCCCTCTTAAAACTTTTTCCAAAAAAAAACTTTCAAGTAATAAATGAAGGCTATGGCAGTACAACCAGCGATATCATCAACGCCAAACTTGACCTTCTATTAGAAAAGCACAAACCACATATAGTAACGATCATGGTCGGAATTAATGACAGCCCCGTTACAATTGCTTACCAGGGCCAATTAAGTGACAAAGTCATTCTAAAACTCAAAAAATTCAAAGTTTATAAGGTTGTTGAAATGCTCAGCAAGCTTAAAGGCTTCAACAAAGGACAAAAAAAGACAATGCATCTAATTAATAACGATTTTTTTTGGTTCGGAATTGAAAACCAAGAACTTTCTAAAGCTATATTCTCTAAAAAAATACACAGCGAACAAAACCTTGATCCTGAAAAGTATTCAACTCTTACCTTTAAGGAACTCATGACCGAATCTGGTACTTTAATAGCAAAAAAAAAGCTTACAGAATCAATAAATATACTAAAAAAAATAATTTCACGTTTCCCGAAAAAGGCTACCCCATATTGCGCCCTTGCAAGACTTTATATGCAATGGGGGAAAATTGATAAGGCCCATTCGGTTATAAAGAAAATTAAAAGTAATGCACTTACAGACAAAGAGTCTTTATTTGTTACTGCTCTCTTTTACACAATAAAACAAGATTACAAGCAAGCCAATTTGATACTAGAAGGATATAATAATAGATATTTAGATTATCCAGCAGCAATTCTTCTACAGGCAAAAGTTCTTGAATCTCAGGACAATGAAAAAGCAGCGACAACATTACTTGAAAAATCGTTAAAGACTATTAACGATGAAGTTCTTCTTGTTGCACTATTGAATAAATATGAGAAGAATCATAATCTAGAAAAACTTAGTGTGAAACTTGAGCAAGCTCTTAAACTCTATCCTAACAACGTAGATTTATATTATTTTCTCTCTCGCTTGCGCACTGTTTATGGGTTCAAAGAAAAAGCTTCAGCAATAAAAATTAATACAAGATCTTATTATTCAGATGAAGTAAATCTGAATAATACATGCGCGACAGCTTGGGAGCTAAGCGATGAGCAGAAATACGAACAAGCTCAAGAGCTACTATATGAAGCCCTAAAAAAATTCCCGGAAAATAAAAGTTCGCTATTCCAAATTCTAGGTATAAATGCAGCAAGAAAAGGAAACGAATCCCTCGCAAAAGATTTTTTCAATATCGCTAATTATATCGATAGCACGCAAGTAAGTCCTATCACAAAGTTTAATTATACAAAAATAGTCTCTAAGATCCGTTCATATGGTGCAATACCAATCGCACTAAAATATGCGTTCCGTAGTGATTCGCACCTTTTGGCGCTACTGGGAAGTAGTTTTAACAATATCCAAACTACTGACAATTATAAACGCTTCAAAAAGGCTCTACTTAAATTTAAATATCGTGAACTCTTTGAAGACACTTTCGCCTGCTCTTTTGGCCACGCGACTGCCCTCGGGAATAAGATTCTAGCTGATGAAATAACAAAACAATTAGAAAAGATTATTACTCCACAAAAGATTTAAAATTTTTAAGAAAGTTTTCAGCCCCTAAGGGTGATCCAATATCAAATAATAAATTATCATTTTTATAATAATCTAAGTCCTTACTTTCAAGCGCCTCCTCGAAAGAAAAGCTTCTAATACCTTCAAACATGGAGTTAATAAACGTTTTATTGACAAAATAAACCCCCTGATTTACCAACTCTTTATCATTCTGCGAAAAAATAACTTTACCAGGTTTTTTTATCTTCAAATTCAACTTTCCTTCTATGCTGTTTTTCCCTGCAAGAAGCGTAAAGCTCTTCCCTAATGAATAAGTTATAAAGTCTTTCCAATCTAAATTAACAAAGCTATCGCCATTAATAACGACAGCATTATCAACACCTAGAGAATCAAAAGCATTTTTTATTGCTCCACCTGTTCCAAGTCTGTCTTTTTCTAAAATCTTGTAAAACTCATAGTATTTTTGTAAGTCTTTTTCCCCTTTTTTATAAGATTCATACTGAAGAAAAAACACCTTGGAGCAAGGAAAATTTTTTTTTATTTCGCGAATCATATAAAATACAAATGGTACATCTTTCTCAAAAGGGTAAAAAACTTTAGGCACGAACTTCTCATATTCTTTAAAACGAGATCCTTTTCCTCCGGCTAAAATAAAAAAACATTCACTAAATATAGGTTTGTTCATAATAAGCTTTTAATTCCTTGATCCCTTGTTCTAAGCTTATTTGGGGAGTAAAGCCTGCTTTGTGTATTTTCGCATTACTAACTAAATAATCTCTTTGATCAGGGTCTTTGTATTGTAAGGATTCTTCTATCATTAAGTCTGGAAAAAAAATTTTTATTTTTTGAGCTAATTCTAGTTTAGTCATATTAGCGCTGTCTTGCCCTAAATTAAAAACATTCCCTCTTAAGCGCTCCGAATTATTCATTACAAAAACAAAGCCATCTACTACATCCAAAACATGAACAAAGTTTCTTCTAAAATGCCCTTCATAAATATCTAACCGCCTATCTAAAAAAGCCTTTAAAACAAAATTATTCACAAGTAACTCTTCTCTATGACGATGTGAAACTCCAAAAACTGTTGCAAGCCTTAAAGTGATGCTATTTGAATGATTCTGTAATATATATTCCTCTGCCGCTACCTTCAGTTTTCCATATAATGATATTGGCCTCAACGGAGAAGTTTCAACACAATAACTAGACTCTTGATTAATTCCGTAGCCACTATTTGTATTTGGAAAAACAACTAAAACTTCACTTCTGATCATTTGAATCAATCTTTCTACAGAATTAAGATTTACCTGATA
>CATLVU010000034.1 GCA_950061135.1 uncultured Oligoflexia bacterium | reverse complement strand
ACCCACCTAGAACTTCCGGCCCAAAAGCAAAACCAACAACAACAGGAGTGATTAATGCAATAGCCCCTGGAAGCATCATTTCTCTGATAGATGCTTGAGTTGAAATCGCAACACATTTATCATATTCAGGCTTAGCTTTATGCTCCATAATTCCTGGAATTTCTTTAAATTGTCTTCTAACTTCCTTAACCATTTCCATTGCTGCTCTACCAACAGCTGCAATTGCAAGAGAAGAAAAGATAAAAGGAATCATTCCCCCAACAAATAGTCCTGCGAGGACATCTGCCTTATAAATATCAATTGAATCAATCCCTGCTAATCCAACAAATGCAGCAAATAATGCCAATGCTGTAAGTGCTGCAGAAGCAATCGCAAATCCCTTACCTGTAGCAGCAGTAGTATTCCCAACTGCATCTAAAATATCTGTTCTTTCTCTAACTTCTTTTGGAAGGCCACTCATCTCTGCAATCCCACCTGCATTATCAGCAATCGGTCCAAAAGCATCAATCGCAAGTTGCATTGCAGTTGTTGCCATCATACCTGCTGCCGCAATCGCAACACCATATAATCCTGCAAAGTGGTGGGATAAATAAATTCCCGCCGCTAAAATAATTGTTGGTATTAAAGTTGACTCCATCCCCACTGATAAGCCTCCAATAATATTTGTCGCAGAACCTGTATCTGATTGCTGAACAATAGAATTAACAGGACGTTTGCCCATCGCTGTATAAAACTCGGTTACAATACTCATAAGCGCACCAACAATCGAACCAACTAAGATTGCCCAAAATACACCTAGGTTTGTAAAGTCATGACCTCTTAAAGACATTTCAGCAGGAAGCATCCACTTTACCAAAAAGAAACAAGCAATAGTTGTTAAAATAACAGAAGTCCAATTTCCAATATTTAATGCTCTTTGAACATTGCCATTATCATCAGAAACTCTAACTAAAGCGCAACCGATAATAGAAAAAATTATTCCAATACCCGCAATAACCATTGGAAGTAAAATTGGAGATAAACCACCAAAGTTATCTGAAACTGCAATCTCTCTACCAAGAACCATTGTAGCTAAAATCGTTGCAACATATGATCCAAACAAGTCAGCTCCCATACCGGCAACATCACCAACATTGTCACCAACATTATCTGCAATTGTCGCAGGGTTTCTAACGTCATCTTCAGGTATTCCTGCTTCTACCTTACCAACAAGATCTGCTCCAACATCAGCAGCTTTAGTATAAATACCTCCACCAACTCTTGCGAAAAGAGCGATAGACTCAGCACCTAGAGAGAATCCGGCCAAAACTTCGATCGCTTTTTCCATTTCAATTCCATTTGGACCTGCACCTGTAGAGACAACATATAAATTATAAAAAATTAAAAATAATGAACCTAGACCTAAAACTGCGAGACCTGCAACACCAAGACCCATAACTGTTCCACCAGTAAATGCAACCTTTAAGGCATCTTTAAGACTCGTTCTTGCAGCTTGAGTTGTTCTTACATTCGACTTTGTAGCGATATTCATTCCAAGGTAACCAGCAAAAGCTGAAAATACAGCACCGATCACAAATGAAATAGCAATTACTGGAGATGAAGTTTCAACTAATGTTCCTGACCAACCAAGAACAATTGCAGCAATTATTGCAAAATAAGTTAGAACTTTCCACTCAGCTTTCAAAAACGCCATCGCTCCTTCGGCAATATAGGTCGCTAATTCAACCATATTATCATCACCTGAAGCTTGTTTTGAAACCCAAGAAGATTTCACCATCATAATCACTAATCCCAATACCCCGAGGGCCGGAATTAAATAAAGAACTGTTGATTCCATTAATACCACCTGTTTGAATGAATATACTTAACTAAATTTGTGTGATTTTAGCCATTTGGAAGAAGCGTGTCAAAGCTTTTGTGATATGCACTGCCTCATAGAATATAGATGAATTCTATCGAAGAACCAAAAGTCAGACGCTCATAGGTGAAATCGTCATTACTCATCTCTGATTTCCTCATTAGTAAACTACCATCTAAGTGCATTGTATCACTGAACTTGTATTTACCATCTAATCCAAGAGTGAAAGAAAAATATTCTGAATCAATATCATGCCCTGTTTGCCCAGGAGCTTTTGAATCACTTAGGTGTAAAAGTCCAAAATATGCCAACGATATTCCTCTCCAATCATTTCCTTTGTAGCGAGCTCCAAGATCGGTAGTTGAAAGTCCCCTATCAGAGAGTTCGACATCTTCTCCTCCAAAAGGTCTTACATAGTACTCACTCCTATCAGTCAAACTAAATAAAGCAGTCCATTTTTTATTCCAATTATACTCTAGCCCCATTGAAAAATACTCATCATCTTCTGAGAAATCTCTTAAATTAAAATCATCGCTCTCTTCGATTTTATATTCAACACCGCCCATTGTTAAAAAAGTACTCCATTTCTTATTCCAAACTTGTTTCCAAGTAAACAAAGTCCAATTCGCAGATTCAGTGTAAAAGTCGGCTGAAGTATCTGAAGATTTATTCTCAACCGTAAGAGCCTCAGACATCGGCATTAGCTTAGCACTTAATAAATGATTGTCTGGAAGATAACGAGACCAATTTGTTTTTTTCTTCGTTGAAACTTTATTTACAACAATTTGTTTTTCTACTTCTTTATTAATATCTGATACTGCAGCTGTGATCGCTGCTTTTTCGTCAGCACTCGCAATTTTAGCTATTTCCTTTTCATCAATAACTAAACCTTTTTTGGCATCGACTTTAACACCTTTTGGTGGAATATACTCTCCAGACTTATCTACATTACCAATGACAACTTTTGCCTCGTAAGTCCCCGTTGCTTTATCTAACTTACTATCTGACGTGGGAGGAACATAGATACCAGTAGAAAAATCTACATAGCCCCCAGCTTTAGGAGCTAGTGTTCCTGAAGTTTTATCCATAAACCCTTCAGGCGCAGGGTCTGTTGCAACTTCCTTCATAACATCTTTAGCTTTATTATTTGAGTTTAACGACTTCGCTAGAGCATCGTACTGCTTAGGAGCAATCTTTACAGGTACTGTAGGCTTAGTAGCTTTTTGTGCTACACCAGAGTATCTTCCAGCTTTTACTTCAACAACTTCTGAACTTTGCTCTAATGCTTTTTCGGCTTCTTCCACATCAGAAATCTCAACCTGCTCAACTTCAGCTACTTTATAAGTTTTACCTTCAATCACTTTTTCAGTTACTACTTCGCTTGTCTTTTCTTCAATTTTGGCCATAGCAACATTACCCTCAACAGTAACTAGCGATGTAGTTTTGTTAACCGGATTAAATGTCGTTTGAAATTTAGTTCCTCGAACCCCCATGATGGCCGTATCTGTCTTAATAAGCATTTTAGTTTTAGACTGTTTTTCAGACTCTTTTTGAACTTCTGCTTTTATCATCCCCTTTAGCAAGTTCACCATATTAGCTTTTTTCGGTGGCATTTTTGTCACAACAACTTTACTCTCAGGGCCTATATTCATTGTGGACTTGTCATTAAATTTTACTCGAACAAAACTTCTTTTTTTTGTAACGATAGAAGTATCTTCAGGAATCATTTCACCTTTCTTTACTTTCGAAGCTTCAACTGATCCTGGAGTAAGTTTAGTAGCATCACCTTTCACCATAAGAATTCTTGCTTTTTCTGCGCCAAGCACACTATGACTAAAAAATAAAATACTAATTAAAATTACAAATTTCATAATTAATTCTTTTTCATTGTAATCAGAGATAAATTTTCTAATTTATATTTTTTTAGCATATCTAAGACTGAAACAAGGCGATCATACTTAACTTCTCCATCCACCCTTAAAATAACATTTGTTTTTGCATCATAGTTTTTTACAGTAGACTCAATATCGGTAAATTCGATCTCTTTTCCGTTTATCGCTATCTTTGCAGAGGCAAGTTCAATACTTAATTGTTCTTTTTGCGCTTGCTTAGACTGTTCGCCTTTTTCTGTAACTGGTAAATTCAGTAATAAAGCGAGCTCTTCTTGCTTAAAAACTGAACTTACAAGAAAAAATATAAGTAATAAAAATACAACATCAATTAAAGGTGTTAACTCTGGACTTAACTGCTCTCTTCTTGCCTTTCGTGCCATTAAAGTTCCTTATTTATAAAATACTTCTTTAAGTAACTCTTTTTCTAGCATTACTTCTAAGTCATCAAGAGCCGATACTAAATAATTATAACCAACAAAATGTGGAATCGCGACGATTAGTCCTCCAACAGTTGTGATTAGGGCCATTGCAATTCCACCAGCAAATAATGATGGGTCTGATAGACCTTGGTCTGAAATTACTTGGAACGCCGATAGAATTCCAATAACTGTTCCAAGAAGTCCAAGTAATGGAGAAACGGTTGCAATAATTTTAATAGAATTGAGTCCTCCCTCTAACTGATGAACTACGCCATGAATAGAGTCTTTAATTAAGCTTAGCCCTACCGAATTATCATCCGATGCATTGACGCCCTTTAATTCAGATTTCAGGTCGGCTTTAATCGTTTCTTTATTTTTTCGTGCTTGGAAAACAACATAAATTTTCCAAAATAAAAGTGAAAAACCAATAATATTTAATAATAATAGAATATACATTACAGGTCCGCCCTGCTGTATATAACCAAAAAGAGACATAAACATTCCTTTATTTAAGCAACTACTGACTTAGATATGATAAAGAAAAAAATCATTGGTGTAAATTTAGAATTTTAATTAGAGCTAACAGTACTAGATTTATCTTTGATATAAAAATATAACTTCTTACCGAGCCAGAGCGTTGCACCAATTCCAAGAATTATGACAATCACCATTTTAAACTGTCTTATTTTCTCAAGAATAAGTTCTCCATAAAAAGCAACCAAAATTACTTGTGTTGGTACTGATAATAAAGCTGCTAGGCCATCTATCGTCAAAAATTGTAAAAGGGGTACTTTCATTATTCCGCAACTTAAATGCCCTGGAAATCTAATTCCAGGTAAGAATCTAAAAAATGCACAACCCCAGTAACTATATTTATCATAAATCTTATTAATCTTGGTAAAACTCTTACTCCAAGAGCTTTTCTTAAACATTTTCGACTGAACAAGCCTGTCCCCAAAAAAACGGCCCAAGGAATATACCAATAAGTCACTGCCTAAAACCGCAAGAAAACATACCGTTGATAATACAGTTAAATTTACTCCTTCAGCTCCCTCGTAAGGAGGAGGAAATTGAGCAGGGTGTAATGCCATATATGCAACAAGTCCCGCGCTAACCAAAGTCACTTCCTCTGGAATTGGAAGCCCAAATGAACTTGCAGTCATTAGGCAAATAATTAGACCATAAACATAAGTAGGCTGGTAAGCATATTGGGATAAAAATTCTATTATAGAAAAATCAAACATAAAAAATCCTGAAGCCAATCATATAGGAAAGTAAAACAAATTTACAGCATTAAATTTAAAGAACGCTTATGGCCCTAAGTTCTTTTGAAGTATTCTTAATATTTATAAATAAATTTGTACCTATAAGAGAAAACACCAAAAGAATGAAAAACAATGCACTAAAAGCTATCAAGTCAAAATTTATCACACCTTCAATTTCAAAAAACTTCATTAAAATCAATTGAGCAAAGGTGATTCCAAGGCCGGCACCTACAAAAACTGCTAAAAGCAAGGTAAGTAAACACTCTCCTAAATATACCAGCAATATGTCAGTCACCTTAAAACCTAATGCCTTTTTTAAAAGAATATTTCTTTTCGACTTAGAAATATAGTTTCTAAAAATTACAAAACACAAGCTAATACCAATAATTAAACATGCTCCACCATAAACGACTATTATTCTTACAGCAGCTGCAAGGGCTTCAAGAATTTTTTTACTAGTTTCATCAACATCCACAATAGAGATATTAGACATTTGATCGATAAGGCTTGTTTGAAATTTGAATTTTAAGTCATCATTTTCTGTAGCAATGGCACTTAAAAAAGTTTGAGGTGCTTCATCTATATGGCCTGGTTCAAAGACAATAAAAAAGTTCGGAAGAAAACTCAGCCAATTTACTTTTCTGATACTCGTTACGTAAGCTTCTTGTTCAATACCTAAAATTTCAAACGTTAATAAGTCTCCAAGATCGATACCTAATCTTTGAGCATAACGAGTTTCTAAACTAACTTCAGCTCTATCGTCTTCCTTGAACCATTTTCCGTCTATAATTTTTTCAAAATCCCCTAGTCTTTGTCTATAACTTAAATTTACAGTACGATTTCTAAAGCCTCGGGCCCTTTCGTCTTCTCTCGTTGCGAGGTCGTCCTTTTTAAGCCTTTTAACTTCCTCTCCGTTAATTTTTATTAACCGAGCTTGCACCATGGGAGAAATATCTAAAACTTTTTGTTTTTCACTTTTTGCAATTTTTTTTATCTCTTCAACTTGCTCTGGTTGAATATCAAATAAGAACAAAGATGGCTTTTCACTATTTTTATTAGAAAGCTCAGAATGTAGATTTACAGATAATTGCAAAATAAGAATGATTAAACTAATCGTTCCTGAAAGAGTCATTATAGTCAAGACATTTTTCTTTGAATCCCTTGTGAAGTTTTTCAAGACCAATACGAATTTATATTTCCCTGTAAGTTTTAATTTAGAGACAACGACTCTTGCTAGCTTGAAAATTTGCTCCACCCCGATAGGTAATAATAAAACAAATAGTAAAACTACAAGTGAAAAAAGGCCCCCGATAATATAAGACTTTGTAGAAACAATACTAATCACAACTATGAATAGGGCAAAAGGAATATAGTAAAATAAGTTTGTTTTTAAATTTGTGTTTGGATCAAATATTAAATCAGACACCTTTTTATGACACAAAGTAATTAAAAAAGGGATACATATTAAAACATTTCCAAAAACTGCAATAAAAAGAATCAATGCATAAGTACTAAATGAAAAACTATATTCCAAATCAAGACTTATTTGTTGGTTTATAAAGCCTAGCACCCTTGGTATTGATAATTCTGTAGCCAAAAGAACAATTAAAAAAACTGTCAGTCCCGATAGACATAAAAATAATGTAAATTGTTTGATAATATCGACATGGCTAAATCCTAGCGCCCTAAATAGACCAATATCTTTTTGTCTTGTTTTTAAATAATCAGTAAAGATATATAGTTGGCCGATTAAAGATAATAAAAAGGCAACAAAGCCCACCAGTTTTAAATAATCACTTAAATTTCTAAAGACTCGTAATATTCTTCCCTCATCAGAAATTGTTGATTTAAACTTCAAAGAACTATCAGTAATTTTATTTCGAATTAAATCCTCTAGCTCTTCGGTGAATTTTTTTACTTTAAAGTAATGGTAATAAGTCACCAAGCTGGTTGAACCCAAAAGCTCTGTTCGTTTTAAGTTATCCATTGATAAATAAATATATGGGGCCAAAGTTATATCTGAACCTCTTGAGCTATCAGAATCAACAATTGCAGAAATAGTAAAACTAACCGCCCCTATTTTAATTGTATCTCCGACGTTAACAGAGAACTGTTTAGCAACTTGTTTAGGTATAAATACGTTATTGTTTTCTATAAGATGACTTAGTGGTTTCGATGCCGTTATTTTTCCATACAACGGATAATTTTCTTCAATTGCATTTAACTGCAAAAGCCGAGTCATTGTTTTTTGAGAGTTAGTAATTTGCGCCATGGAGTAAACTCGCATCGCCTTCGTATGTTTCGTAAAATTTGGGCCCAATATTTTTTTTAATTCCTCAACATTCTCAGCAGGAAAATCATTTCTGCCTGAAACGAGAAAGTCTGATGCCATATGTATTTGCGCCTTACTTTTAAAAGAGGTCGCAAGCTGAGACTCTAAAACAGAAATAATTCCATATGCAAACAGAGCAAAAATTAGATTCAAGTAAACAAACGCCCACTTCCCCTTATTTTGAAAAACTTCATGTAGTATATATCGAAAAACAACCATCTAGCTTATCGCTTTATTTGCGAGCACATAAGTTTTATCACATTTGGCGGCAAGTTCATCATCATGAGTAACGATGATTAAATTCTGATTCAACTTATGGGCCATTTCAATTAATTCATTAGAAATTCTCTCTCCCGTTTCTGTATCCAAGTTCCCTGTCGGCTCATCGGCAAGAATGATATGAGGTCTAGCAATAAAAGCTCTTCCAATAGCAACTCTTTGCTTTTCGCCTCCACTTAAAGTTGTAGGATAGAAGTCAAGTCTATGCTCTAGTCCTAATAGCTGGGCCATTGCCAAAACTTCTTCTTCAATATTGTTTTGTTTATGCATTTGTAATGGAAGAGCAATATTTTCTTTTACAGTTAAAAAAGGGAATAAGTGAAAATCTTGAAAGACAATTCCTATATTTTTAGATCGAAAATCAGTTCTTGTTTTCTCTGTCATTTTTTGTAGATCTTGGCCATCAATCAAAATTTCACCAGAATCGGCTGAATCTAGCCCTGCCAACAAAGATAGAAAAGTTGTTTTTCCACTTCCAGACTTCCCCTTCACTGCAAACACTCCAGAATCTGGGATTTGTAGATTCATATCTTCAAATATTTCTACTCTATGTCCTTGTCCGTCAAAAGACTTATATATTTTTTTTAACTCAATCAACTATTAGCTCCTTAATCATTGGATAGATATTTTCTGCTATCTTTTGATGCCCTTTTTCATTTGGATGAATTCGATCTGGAAGATTTAACTCTTTAATAGTCGCAACATCTTTTAATAAAAATGGGATTAATTTTACATTAAACTTTTTGGCAATTTGAGGATAAATCATTTCAAATTTTTTTGTATATTCTACACCGTAGTTTTGTGGAATTTTCATTCCTGCAAGTATTACTTCGATATCGTTTTGTTTGGCCAACTCAATTGTTTTTATTAAGTTTTTTTCTAATTTAGATAAATCCAAACCTCTAAGTCCATCATTTGCTCCAATCGCAAGAAGTAATATTTGAGGCTTTGCTTTTAAGAACCATTTTAATCTTGAATGAGTTGACGCTGAAGTTGAGCCAGAAATTCCAGCATTTGTGATTTTTACAGCTAAGTTATCACCTTGAAATTTATTTTTGATTAGCTCTGGAAATGCTTTTTCTTTTTCTATCCCATAACCTGCTGTGAGTGAATCACCTAAAAATAAGATATGTGTTTCACTAGACCACAGATTAAAACTTGCAATCAGAAAACAAAAAACCACGTATAAAACTCTATTATTCATAGAATGAAGCCTTTCCTTAAAGTTGCAAATAGATTAAAATATAAGTTGATTATTGCAAAGGTTAATCGGATGAAAACTTTTTTAAAACCAATTGCTGTGATACTAGTGGGAACAGCGTTATTATTAGGACTTCTAACTGCATTAGCAATACCAACGGGACTGTTCCTTAATTAGCAGGCCATTGATAATTTTTTGATTCTTGTTATAATTATCTGAAAGGAGATTACAAGTGTCAAAATCTGGTGAAAATTTCAAAATTGTTATTTCGGATGGTTTTCCAGTTGAGAAAGCTCTTAGAAAGTTTAAAAGACTTTGTGATTCTTACGGAATCATAAAAACTTATAAAGCAAAAGAAGCGTATGCAAAGCCTTCTGTCAGAGCAAAAGAGAAAAAAGAACAGGCGGAAAAACGCAGAAGAAAGACAGAATCACGCTACCATAAGTACAAAGGTAAAATTTAGTTAATAAAATTAATGACTTAACCCTCTAGCTTCTTTGTATTTTTTTCAAATCTGTTAATTAAACAATCTTAAAAGTGTAGATCCTTATTCAAAGGGGATCTTATGCACAAATTTACAATTCTATTTTTACTGGTTTTCACAGGCCCTATTTCAGCCAAACCTATGCCCGATCAAGAATGTCGTAATCTAATTGTCACTGGTTATAAACTGCTAAAGCAAGATGTAAAAACTGATGATTTTAGCACTAATAAATTTGAAGACTTCGATCTAACAGTTGAACAATTCAACCAACTCTCAACTGAAGAGCAAATAATTATCTATAACAAAATAAAGCCTCTTGGACTTGTCGTATCGGAGGTAATTGACGCCTTAAATGATGAAATTAATCGGTATGTTGGTACTTTTTATGAATTTTTCATGGCAGCTGAAATTCAAAAATGGCGACATCAAAAAGATTTGCTTCGAGAAAATTGTAATCCAATTCAAAAATAAAAAGGGCCTTCAATGGCCCCTTCTTTTTTTAAACAAACTACTTACTTAGTTTTAATTTTGTTCTTTTTCTATGTAATTTATAAAGCTCATAATTTAACTTACTATGAGTTCTTGAACTTCTAGGTTCAATCGACTTTGCTTTTAAAGAATCACCGTCTTGCTCCATTTGGATACTAACTAAAGCATTAAGCATATCTGTTTCTAAGTTCCCTGAAATATCTGTGAAAAAACCAAAACCATTTAAACCCGCCTGATTAGAAGTATAAACTCCACCAGCTGAAACGCGACCACCTTGATTAAAGATTGGGAATAAACTAGTTGTTCCAAGTTTTGATCCAATTTTGTCAAATGAACTTATCCCTACTGCTACACCAACAACAACACTACCATCCACCATACTAAGGTATAGATCAGCAGAGCTGGATATTGGTACAACTATTGCGACATTATCCCCTATTAAAGGCAAAATATTTCCATTAGGTAATGTTGCTTGATTTGCTCGGTAATCTGTTAGAGCTGAGAGATTCAAATCAATTCCTAGCTCATTTTTACCATTGGTAGCAGTAATCATACTAACCGCTCCTACCTCTAGGCCTGTATCTGGCTGATGAATAGGAATCACCACATTGGGCATTATTAAATTTCCAATTCCAAGTTCGGCATCGATGCTAACAAAAACTTCACCATCATAGAGCTCAGTTTCAACATCAACGTTTTTTAACATCCCACCACTTTTTGAACCACAAGAAACAAAAGACAATAACGTACCTAAAAGAACTAGACTTTTTACAAGAGAAGTAAATTTCATGAGAATACCTGTTTTGAAGCGAAGCTTCGTTTAGAGTGACTCAAAGATGTTCCGAACAAAACGTACCACTAGCAAAGACGTACAACACATTTCTAAGTCGATTAACGCGGAGCAATATTATCAAGAATTATTTCTATTCGCAACAAAAGAAATTCAACATTTTGTAAAAAACAAGATATTTTAATTGCTTATGAAAGATAATATCGATTTTTATTTTGATTTTTTATCACCATACTCCTACTTTGCATGGATAAATATTCAAAAAAACTTAATACAGATTAATCCCAAACCAGTATTTATGGGTGCTTTATTTAAATATTTTGAGTTTAAAGGGCCTGGAGAAATTCCACCAAAAAGATATCATGAGCTAAAAAAATGCTTTCGATATGCTTTTAAGCATAAAATCCCTTTTACACCGCCAGAGAATCATCCCTTCAATCCAATGCTTATTACTCGAATGGCCTCAAAAGAAGCTTCTCAAGCTGATCAAAAAAAAGTAATTGATAAAATATTTAAACTTATTTGGCAGCATGGACAAACATTAGAAGACCCTGAGTATATTCAAGATAAATTCAAAGATATGCCATTAGTGTTTGAAAGATCTGCAAACAGAGAGGCTAAATTAGAGATTAAGAATAATACTAAAACAGCGACACAACTCAATATTTTTGGAGTACCGAGCTTTCACATAGATCAGGAAGTATTTTGGGGAAATGATTCTATTGAGTACTTATTGGATTATTTAAAAGGAAATGACAATTTTGATAAAGAGCTTTTTGAAAATCGAATCGAGAGGTAAAATAAATAAAGCCGTCCATGGCCTAAGGCTTCATCCATAAATTTTGTTATTAGAATTATTATGAATAAAGTTTTATCATATGGGTATACATGTAAGAAGTTATTAGGAATTTATGAAAGCAAAATCAAATGTAAAAAAAGCACTCTCAAAATATCTTGTCGAAGTAATAAGTGAAACTAACGGAATTAGTATCAGTGACACATTAGAATTAGCATCTCAAGGTGAGTTTGCTCGTCACAACGCTCCAGTTAGAAAACTAATTAATGAATTTAGAAAATTGCTTGCAGGCTTCCAGCAAGATGAGGTTGATATTCAAACTCTTTTAGGCCATCCAGTATCGGACGCTCTAAGATACTTTTTTAAAAACTTCCCTCTAACATACAGAGAAGAACATATTCATTTGACCGGCTCTTTAACTGCCGATTTTGTTTATCCAAATTTAAGGCCGTTGCTTGAAGGCCCTAATGCACAAAGATATCTCGATATAATAAAACTCAACTACGATGGCGATTACAAGCTAGACTCAGTTGAAGATATTGATGAAATGCTTAGGCTAAAAGATGACGAACAATTTGATCGTTATCTTAAAATCTTATTATTACCTAAACTTATCTTAAAAGATCGTCAGGCCCATAAAGAAGCCGCCTTTCATATGGCATCGGAGCTTTATCATAGTTATAATATTGGTTTTATAAGGCTCAAGTTTACTTTTTCACGAGCAACTAAGGATAAATCCGAATCGATTCCAGGCCTTGAAAAATTATCTGAAGAAGATGTTGTTTTAGGACTTCATGAGGGCTTTATGGAGTTTAAGAAAAAAGTTCCAAGTTTTAACTTCGTTTTATCTCCATGCTTTAGAAAAGAAGCAGACTTTTATGATGCCGACAAATTTGCATCTAAAAAAGATCATTTTGATTATTCAATCGATAAAATCCTACGCATTATTGAAAGAAATCCTGAGGTGGGCCCATATCTTACAGATGTTGATACAGTAGGTTCCGAAAAAGAACTTTATCGTAAATCTCATTTTCAAGATATGAAAATGGGCTTTAGAAAACTGCATTATAAAGGCTTTTCTGTTCGCTCTCACCATGGTGAGACTTGGCATACTCTTAAAAAAGGAGTTCAAGCGGTAGATAATGCTATGAATATTTGGCATATTGATACACTTGAGCACGGACTAAGTTTAGGAATTAACCCTAATTTTTATTACCATTCTCTTTATCAACGTGTGATCGATTTGAATGCTAAAGAAATTAAAATTGATAGAGATTCTTCTGAGGCCTCAGAGCTTGATGAAATGGATTGGCGTGAACACGGTCATATTAGAGAAAAGCTCTATCGTGGAGAACTTCTCAGTGAAGAAGAAAAGACTATATTTGTAAAAACAAAATTTCACACAGCAAGAGAAGTTGAACATTATCAGCATGATGTTTTAAATAGAATGATCAATAAAGGCGTCTCTTTGATTGCTCTTCCATCTTCTAACAAAAGATTAACCGGAAGTTTCCAAGATTTTAAAGACCATCCATTTTCTTGGTGGGAGAAAAAAGGGGTTCAACTAGGTGTTGGAACAGATAATTATATTACTTTAAATACTGACTATATCCAAGAGATGTTAATTTTACTTTATACCGATCCTGAGAGTTTAAAAATCACAAAACTTTTGATGGTTGCAACCGGTGAAACGAAACGTCCTTATATTTCTCAATTAATGTGGCAGATGAGAAATTAGTTTTTAAAAGTAGAACTAGATAAACTAAGCATGTTTTTTAAAAGCTTTTTATCTTCACCTTTGATATCTTGCCATAAGATTGATGAGACAGCGCCATTTTCTCCCATAGAAGAAAACATAGAAGTTGAAGCATAGTATTTTTGTCCTAGTTTTAAATCTCTTCCACCACTTACTTTAATAGAGACATCTTCATGAATATAAGAGCAGCTACTAAAGCTCAAGGTTTTTATTTTTGAAACATTTTTAACAATTATTATCGTCGACTTTTCTAATTGTTTCTTAACTATAAATTCAACTTCGCAATCTGGAGGCAGAACTGCAGAGGCTTGTACTTTTATACTAAAAATGAAAAAAAGAATCAGTTTCATTTTTTTATGATGGCCTTTTTTCTATTGGGATAAAGAGTAGTACATATAGGACAAACTAGTCCCTTGCATCCTCTGGCTGTACAATATTCACGGCCATAAAAAATTATTTGTAAATGGAGTTTATTCCATGACTCCATTGGAAATAATCGTTTTAGATCTTTCTCTGTTTGCTCAACATTTTTGCCGCTGGTTAATTTCCAATTTTGTGCCAAACGATGAATATGAGTATCAACAGGAAAAGCAGGATGCCCAAAAGCTTGGCTCATAACAACAGATGCTGTCTTATGTCCCACTCCTGGTAACTCCTCAAGGTCTTCAAAACTCTCTGGAACTTCCCCATTATGTTTTTCAATTAAAATTTGTGATAGCTCCCATATTGCTTTTGATTTTCTAGGACTAAGACCACAGGGCTTAATGATTTCTCTAATTGTATCAACTGATAATTTTATCATTTTTTGAGGAGTATCTGCTTTTTTAAATAATGAAGGTGTGATTTGATTCACTCTTTCATCCGTACATTGAGCCGAAAGTAATACTGCAATCAATAATGTGTAAGAATCTTTATGATCGAGAGGTATCGGCGTTGTAGGATAAAGCTTATTTAATTCATTCAGGACATAATCTGCCCTTAACTTTTTAGACTTTGTATAATCTGTACTCATATCTTCTCTTTGATTATTTTGTATAAATCGTCTATTTGATTAAAACCAAAATCATTTTTTAAAATAAATTCGTTTATTATTTTCTGGTTCTTCTGGTTTTTTAAATCACTTTGGAAAAAACTTAAAAGTTTTTTATTAACCCAAAAGCTCTTTTGCTTCTGTCTGTATTTTTGTAAATCAACTTCGTTATAGAATTTTTGAATCTGTTTCTCTATATCAATAAAGCCTGTCTTTTCAATACTTGAACAAGTTAATACTTGCGCCTTATATTCTTTTTTATGCTGAAGTACATCGACTGAACTTTGATATTGATGTCTTGAAACTTCGGCTGCTTGTTTATTTTTTCCATCGGCTTTATTAACAACCACTAAGTCAGCGACTTCTAAAATACCACGTTTAATCGCTTGAAGCTCATCGCCTCCTACTGGTGATATCAAAAGCTTAAAAAAATCTACCATATTAGAAATTTCAACCTCAGACTGGCCGACCCCAACTGTTTCGACAAAGATATAATCAAATCCAAACCTTTCACATAAAAAAATTGCCTCCAAAGTGTTTTCTGAAGCGCCACCTAAATGCATTCTTGAAGGCGAAGGTCTTACAAAAGCATCTGGATGTGCTGAAAGTTTTTGCATTCTTGTTTTATCACCAAGAATAGAACCTCCTGATAAATGGCTAGTTGGATCTATCGCCAGTATTGCAACTTTAGCTTGTTGAGATTCTATAAGATGAAGTCCAAAATTCTCTAAATAGGTACTTTTGCCAACTCCAGGTGTTCCTGTAATACCTATTTTTTTTGAGGAAATAGGTTTTAATTCATTAATTAGTTTATAAACAATTTGCTGATGTTCTTTTTTAGAACTTTCACAATATGTTATTGCTTTAGCAAGATAAGTTATATTGCGAAACTTGAAGCCATTTAAAAAATCAGAAAACTCTAACCCTATCAAGCTAGTAATCCTTTTAAGATTTCTATTGCTGCTTCATGTATGACTGTACCAGGGCCATAGACTCCAGCAACTCCCATATCATATAGTTTTTCATAATCTTTTGGAGGTATTACTCCGCCAACTATTATTTTTATATGTGAGCAACCTCGTTTTTCAAGTTCTTGCTTGAGAGCTGGAACTAATGTTAAATGTCCAGCCGCAAGAGAGCTTACTCCAATAATATGTGCATCATTCTCTACAGCTTGCTTTGCAGTTTCTTCTGGTGTTTGAAATAATGGCCCAATATCAACATCAAAACCTAAATCGGCATAAGCAGTTGCAATAACTTTTTGACCTCTGTCATGGCCGTCTTGCCCCATTTTGGCCAATAAAATACGAGGTCTTCTTCCCTCTTTTTGTTCAAACTGAGAGATTAGTTTTTCAACTTCATTCCATGAGCTATTATTTTCCATAAACTGTTTATAAACTCCTCGTATTGTTTTAATTTCAGGTTCATGACGTCCAAAGACTTTTTCAATTGCCAAGCTAATTTCACCTAGTGTTGCCATTGCCTCTGCTGCTTTAATAGAGGCTTCTAGTAAATTTCCTTCACCAGATTGAGCAAGACTCGTTAATTCATCAAGCGCAGTTTTTACCTTACTCTCATCTCTTTGAGCTTTTAATTGTTTTAATTGCTCTATCTGGGCCTCACGCACTTTTGTGTTATCAACTTCCAAAACAGGAATATCCTCTTTACCTTTGTAAATATTTTTATTCACACCGATAATAACTCTTTTACCTGAATCAATAGCTGCTTGAGTCTGAGCACTCGATTGCTCAATTCTCATTTTGGGAATACCTGCTTCTATTGCTTTAGTCATTCCCCCATATTTTTCAATTTCTTTTAAATGTTCCGTCGCTTTTTCTATTAGTTGATTAGTTAACCACTCTACATAATAACTTCCTCTCCAAGGATCAATAATATCGCAAGTGTCAGTTTCTTTTTGAATAAAGACTTGAGTATTTCTTGCAATTCGAGCACTAAAATCTGTTGGCAGTGCTAATGCTTCATCTAATGAGTTTGTATGTAATGATTGCGTATGGCCATGAGTTGCTGCAAAAGCTTCAACGCAAGTTCGAGTCACATTATTATAAATATCTTGAGCGGTTAATGACCATCCTGAAGTTTGACAATGAGTTCTAAGAGACATTGATTTTGGGTTTTTAGCACCAAGTTTTTCTACGATACGACTCCACATAACTCGGGCTGCTCGCATTTTAGCGATCTCCATAAAGTAGTCCATACCGATTGCCCAGAAAAAAGATAATCTTGGAGCAAATGAATCAATATCAAGACCTGCATCCATTCCAGCTTTTAAATATTCCATGCCATCAGCAAGAGTATAGGCCAATTCAAGATCAGCACTCGCCCCTGCTTCTTGCATATGATAACCGGAGATGGAAATTGAATTAAATTTTGGCATATTTTTAGAGGTAAACTCAAAAATATCTTTAATAATTCTCATCGAATCTGTAGGAGGATAAATATAAGTATTTCTAACCATAAACTCTTTAAGAATATCGTTTTGAATTGTTCCTGAGAGCTTCTCAACATCAACACCTTGCTCCTTTGCAGCAACAATATAAAAAGCCAATATCGGTAATACAGCTCCGTTCATTGTCATCGACACACTCATTTTATCAAGTGGTATTTGATCAAATAAAACACGCATATCTAAAATAGAATCAACAGCAACACCTGCCATACCAACATCCCCCATCACACGTGGATGGTCGGAGTCATATCCCCTATGGGTTGCTAGATCAAATGCTATAGATAAACCTTTTTGTCCTTGAGCAAGATTTCTTCTGTAAAATGCATTACTCTCTTTGGCAGTCGAGAATCCCGCATATTGTCTAATAGTCCATGGACGAGTTTTATACATGCTAGGATATGGCCCTCCTAGAAAAGGAGGTATACCTGGGGCCGAATCTAAAAAATTAATTCCTTCAAGGTCTGTCTTGTTAAAAGTATTTTTAACTTGGATACCTTCTGGACGATCAAATGAAGCTGTACTTTCTGAAATTGATGAATTTGAAAACTGTATTTTGCTATAATCGATCATTTTTCTTCCTCTTCAAAGTCAATCGCCCAACGTCGAATGGGAAAATGCTTACTACTACTTTTAAATTCATTTTGAAGTTTTGATTTCTCACCACGATAAAGATTTACACCTGTCTGAAATTTTTTATTTTCTCTCAAAGCAAGTATTCTTTGATTATACTTATCAAGACATAATTCTTTCATAGCATTTATAAAATCATTCACTTCAAGGTCTTTATATTGTCCCCAAGTAGTTCTAATAGCTTCGATCAACTGAGCACAACCATCTTCAATTGCATAACTTCCATTCGCAGGATCTTTTACTTGTGCTAAAAAAGATTCTCCTGTTAAAATTTCAAAGCAATTTTCATTTTGTCTTTGAGCAACTGGATTAACTTCATTTTGGGCCAACTGATCATAATTTATTCCTTGAATAATATCTGCTCCCCCTAAAATTGCTCCCATAGTAGAAGTTGTTAGCCTAAGCATATTGTTTTCAATATCTAAAACGCTTTGTTCCCTTAGTGATGGATATGCAATAATTTGAAAGTTTGTATCTAAGTTTAATTGCTCAAGGGTGTATTCCCAAAGATAGCGAAAAGTTCTTAATTTAATAATATTGTGAAAAATATTAGCGTCACAACTAAAGGCAAAATTAAGTTGATTCACTGTATTTTGTTCTAAAATCTTATTTCCAAAATATAGCGCATAGATAGTCTCTGATAAAATGTCCCCGCCTGCATTATGAATATAAGTTGGGCTTACCAAATTAGCCTCTGTAAACGAAGTATTTTCCTCCCATAATAACTGAGCATCAAATAAATTATTAGTACAAGTTCTAGAAACTTTACTCGGGAAAGTCTTTAAGTTTAGTGCTATCGAATCTTTAGAGTCCGGATGTCCATTAAAAGAAATTCCTTCAAGCTTATTAACTTTTAAGAATTCTCTAAAGCTTTGTTCATCCTGAATGCTATCTATCGAAGCTTTAAGTTTTTCGCTCCAGTTTTGGTACATAATAACCTTTCTTTTACTCTTATTTATATTTATTGATGGTAAATAATGTCAATTCTCTTTATACTAGTATCATGCATAACACTCTTATTGTCGATAATTCATCCCCTGAAATAGAAAGACTTTACTCTTTAAACCTCTTTACATGGGTTAACAGTCGATTAATTCCAAAAGACAGTATTGATCAGGCCATAGACTATTTAGAAATAACTAAAGATGATATTGATTTGATTATTGTGCGCTACAAAGAAAACAATAGCTCACAACTAAAAACTCTAAAAGAAAAACTAGATGAACAAGGTGTAAAATCACCAGTTCTTGTAGTTGGAACTAAGAGTGGAGAAATAGCAGACTTTACTTATATTGAATCTATTTTAGATATTAAAGATATAGTTAAATACTCCGCTATAATGCTCAAAACAACCGCAGCATCAATGGCCCATTTAAAAGTTCCAGATTATTTTCCCATTCCTGTTGAGTTTTTCTCGTATATCACTTCCCCTACTTTTAAAATTTTTAAAAAATCTGGTGAAGACTTTGTCCTACATCTAGAGTCTGATGATGAGTATACTCTAAGAGAGCTTGATGACTTTTTAAAAGATTATGACACTCCTTATTTATATGTTTTAAGTGATCAAAGATTGCATTTTGTAAGTTATTTATCTCAAGAGATAGTCAACCAAATATCTTTCAGGGAATTATCTGATAACGATAAAATTACAGCCGCAGATATGACTCAATTTTTGCTTTCAAAAAAACTCAAAAAAATGGGTATAACACCACAGACATTAAAAATGGCCAAACGAAATATGGAAGTCATGATTACGGATTCAAAGATGAGTCCTACTGTGAACTCTTTAATGAAAAAGCTAATGTCTAATAAGGCCAGCTACTTATTTAAGCACTCTCAAGTTCTAGTTTATTTATGTATGCATATTATGGATCATATTGAATGGGGAAATGAAGAGCAAAAAAAGACCTTATCTTTTGTTGCATTTTTCCATGACGTTATGCTTGAAACTGATGATCAAGCAAGAATACATTCTCAACAAGAGCTTGATGAATCAAGACTCACGCCAGTTGAAAAAAAACTTGTTCTAGAGCATGCTCAAAAAGCAGCTGAAATAGTTCAAAAATATCCAAAAGCACCAATGGGAGCTGATACCATTATTAGACAACATCATGGAATTCCTCATGGAATTGGTTTTTCTGAATATTATTCTGGTAAAATTTCTCCAATGACTATTGTATTTATTCTTGCAGAAGAACTTGCGGACGATATCTTAAGAACAAGTCCGGAGTTCAATATCAAAGCTAAAATAAGAAAAATGCGCGATAAATACCCAACTCAACGATTCAAAAAGATTTTAGATATTCTAGATGAAATTCCAATGTAAACAAGATACTTATTTTGCAGCAGCGATATAAGTAACCCATGCTTCACAGTTTTCGGCAGTATCAGTCGGGTAGAACTCTCCATCACCGCCTCCATCACCGTCTTCACCTTCCCAATAAGTGATTATATCTTTAAATCCTGCTTCAGATAAAATATCTCTTAGCTCACTTGTAAACCACATTCGCCAATCATAAACAAAAACATCATTTCTTTTTTTCTCACCTTTTCTCTTAAAGTGAATTGCAAAACGACACTCATTAGTTAATGGATTAAACTTTTGACATTCCCAGTAATATTTGAAGCCTTTATGCTCAATCACATCTGTCATCTCTGTTTGACTATCAGGGCCGCCAAAAAGATCAATAAAAAAAACACCATCTTTTTCTAGAGAATTATAAGCAGCCTTAAAATAAGTTATTAATTCAGAACGTTTTTTAAAAATAAAATATGAAAAATTAAAGGCAAAGCAAATATCCACTTTAGGTGTATTTGTATCTAAAACATTTCCATTAATATACGTAACTCTTTTTTGAGCATCATCGTTTAACTTTTGTAAATGGTTTTCCATACCATAATCAATAGGCTCTTGATCTAAATCAACTCCCCAAGAATAGTAGTCTTTACCTTGCTTAACCCACTCACAACTAATTGCAGCAGTACCACAAAAGTCTTCTCTTAAAGTTTTAGCTGTTTTGTTACGAATTTCTTTATATTTTTCTGTGAAAAATTCAACTTCGTTACTAGGGTTTTGAACACTTTTTTCATAGTAATAATATTTATCAAATGGTGCGGCCATGATTTTCTCCTAAAAAATAATATCGCACCATAATAATAAATTATTCTATGATTGTTCAAGTAGATCGTTAAAAATTAATAAAGTTTCGCTTAAAACGACATCTTTTTGAAGCCCTTCTTGAAATTCTTTGAATCTTTCTTTGTCTTCCTCGGTTTTTAGCTCTTTGTACTTCTCTACAACAAGCTCTGTTTCAACCTTATCATTTTTAAATTTCTTAGACATCTTCAAGGATTCTTCTCTAAATTGCTTCATTTCAGTAATATCTAATGATCTTTGAGTCAGTTCTTTTCGTTTTTTATACCAAGCAACACTTTCTTCGATCTTTTTAAAACCTTCTGACTGCTTAACCCGACTCATACTTTTTTCTTTAAGCTTTTGAACGTCATATTTTGCTTTGGTCCACTTTTTATATTTAAGCGCAGGTATTTCCTTATATGGGATTGCATGATCTAGAGTTCTTTCTCCTGACTCAAGATAAGCAAACTCGTCTGGCAGAATAATATCAGGAACAATTCCTCTAAACTGAGTAGACATTCCATTTATCCTATAAAACATATCCGTTGTAATTTTCATTGCTCCAAAATCCCCCATCATTTTAGACAATACAGGATTCAGAAAACTATTTAAGTCTAATACTGTTTGAACTGTTCCTTTACCATGAGTCTGTTCACTTGACCCAATAACAAGAGCTCTTTTATAATCTTTTAAAGCACCGGCCACAATTTCAGAAGCCGAAGCACTAAATCTATTCACCATAACAATAAGTGGTTTATCCCAATATGTTTTTCCATCAGTATCTTCTTGAATTTTAGGTGCCCCTGAGTTTTTCACTTGAACAATTGGACCCTTGTCAATAAAAAGCCCCCCCATTAATCTTGCATCTTCAAGTGCTCCTCCACCGTTATTTCTAAGGTCAAGGATTACTCCTTCAACACCCTTCTTAGCAAACTTTATTAATTCTTTTTTCACATCATCAGAACAATTTCTTCCGTTGCGATCTTGAAAGTCTCTATAAAATTTGGGCACATAAATATAACCAAATTTATGCTTCAGTTTTTTGTGAGTTAAGATTGTAGCTTTCACATAAGACTCTTCGATCACAACCTTATCTCTAGTAATATCGATCATTTTAATATGGCCATCCGGCTTTTTAACCTTTAAGCGAACTACCGTGCCCTTAGGCCCTCTAATCATTTTAACAGCATCTCTTATAGACATATCAACTATATCTATAATTTCACCCTCTTTACCCTGAGCAACTCCAAGCACGATATCTTCTGCCGCTAATTCTTTACCTTTCCAAGAAGCACTACCAGGGATGATTCTCTCAACTTTGATATATGAGCCTTCCTCTCTTAACAAAGCTCCGATTCCTTCTAATTTTCCACTTATATCAATATCGAAATCTTCTTTTTCTTCCGGCAGTAAATACAATGTATGTGGATCGTATACTCTTGCAACAGCATTATAAAACTTATCTTGTTTGATAGAATTTTCTTCTTCCTTCATTCTCTTGAAGATTTTTTCATATCTTTTAGCAACTTTCCCACGGGCCTTCGCTAGTAATTCCTTTTCTGATAATTTTTTTTCTGCTTTTTTCGCTACTTTCTTTTTCTCTTTTTTATCTTTGTCTTCGTTTGTCCCTTCTTGCTCTTCTTTGTACTCAAGGTATTGAACTAGAACATCTAGTTTTAATAATTTTCTCCAGCGATCTTTTAGCTCATCTTCAGAGTTTGCAAAATCTCTTTTATCTGGATCCGTTTCAATTTTTTCTTTTTTATCAAAAGCAATATCTTTAGCAAGGAAGTCTTTTGCAAATTTTTCTACAACAGGAAGTCTTTTATCAAAAATCTTTTTGGTTTTTGCTACGATTTCCAGCTGACCTGTTGAGTATTGATTATCAAATTCGTCTTCAAACTTTTTTAATTCAGCAATATCACTTTTTAGTAAAAATTGTTTACCATAATCAATTCTTTCAATGTAAAGACCGAATGCTTTTTCTGAAATATCATCATCTAATTTATGTTTTGTTAAATGTACATTTTCTAAGACGCCTTTAAGAATCTTTCCTAAAGTCTCTTCTTTAGAAGGAGTATAATTACTTACCAAGCTTCCGAGAATCGAGCTCTCTTTTTTCTCCTCAGCAAAACTATTAAACGATAATAAAAGTACTAAAACGGCAACTTGTGAATACTTCATTGAATTCCTTTTATATAAGTATTTTTTCTATTTCTTTGATTTTAGATTTTAATAAATTAACTGCTTTATCTTGAGCAACACATACTTTATGATCATCACCTCTTAGATATAGCTCGTACCAAGACTTACAACTACTTTCTGATTTTGTTTCCATTGAGTATTTCAATTCAAAAAATAAGTCTAAAAAACCCTCTTCTAACTTTTGAGCTTCTGAAGATGTCATCTTCAGACTTTTACTCTTGTTATTATAACGAAAGTCTCCCGTTGCAGACTGGCTTAGTTCAGAGATTGATTTTCCATCTAGCTTTAAATAAAAAATACTCTTCCCTTTCCTCAAGTCATTATTTTGAGTTTTTTCTTGAGCAAAGATATTGAAGGATAATAAGGATAGGATTATAAAAATTTTCATAAAGAAATTAAAAAAACAAAAAAGCTGGCACGGCCTCTGCAATATCTCTTGCAACGGTCACCGATAGACCGGAAACGGACAAAGCGAGAACAGGAGAAACACCCATGAACAAGCTGAAAACACTTGCCATTGCTACCGCCACCGCCAGCGTACTGAGCATGACGTCAATGGCCGCACACGCTGATGACGGTGACCTGACCGAAGCCCGCCAGGAAGGCTCTATCTGGACCGCCATCACCCTGAACCGTCACCTCAACCCCTTCACCATTGATGTCGACGTCGAAAACGGTGTCGCCACCCTGACCGGTGATGTGGAAAGTGACGTCGACCGCGACCTGGCAGAACAGGTTGCCAAGGACATCGACGGCATCCAGCGCGTTGACAACCAGCTGCAGGTCAACCCGGACGCCGAGCGCAAGGAGCGCACTGAGGGCAACCCGCCGCTGTCCACCAGCTTCAGCAACGCCACCACCACAGCGACCATCAAATCCAAGCTGCTGTGGAACAGCAACACTGAAGGTCTGGACATCGATGTGACCACCAACAACGGTGTGGTCACCCTGAGCGGTACCGCCCAGAGCGACGAAGCCAAGGACCTGGCCGGCATGCTGGCCAAAGACACCGACGGCGTGCACCGCGTCGATAACGAAATCCGCGTCAACGCCGATGCGACCGCTGCCGCCAAGGC
>CATLVU010000033.1 GCA_950061135.1 uncultured Oligoflexia bacterium | reverse complement strand
CAGAGATTTATTTGTGTCAAATTTTACAATTGATGAGCCCAAAGAGAAACTTTATGAAGTCTATTTACACAATTGGGTAATTGCTATTGATCATTTATCTGCTTTTACAAAATTTAGAAAAAAAACAACGTTCTTAGAAATATTTGCTTTCCCATTATTGAAAAATATTGTTTATGAGCAACTTTTAAACTTAAAAAATGAATTAAATAAACTTCAAGTAAATGAAACAGAAAAACTTATTACTCTGAAAAAAAAGATCTTAACTACTAAATGGTGACTTAAGATTCTACGATAAAGGGTAAGTAAAATGAAAAAATAGTTCCCATTCCCTCTTTTGATTGTAAAACAATTTCTCCACCCAGCTTTTTGATCGCAAGCTGTACATCGTGTAGTCCAACACCTCTTCCTGAAATTTCGTTTACTTCATCTGATGTTGAGAATGAAGAGTCGAATATATGATAAATAATTTGTTCATCCTTCTTTGATAACGTTTCTTCTGGGTATCCTAGACTTTTCATCTTCTCTCTAATTCTTTCAGGGTTAATCCCTCCCCCATCATCTTGAACTTGAAAAACCCACAAACCATTATTCCCCGTAGGTGCTTGAAAACTAATCTTAATTTTACCTGCTCGATTTTTACCCAGCTCTTCTCTTTTAGATGGAGCTTCAATACCATGATCAACACTATTTCTAAAAATATGTACACAGGAAGTAAAAAAATCTTTATAGGCGGTTGGATGAACTTTCAGATCAGCATTCACAATTTCCAAGGGAGCTATCTCTTTACCGAGGTCAGCTGACAAGTCCTGAACAAGCTGAATATATGGTCCAATATAGCTCTCAACACTTTCAAAACTAAATTGAACTTTAAACTCTTGAGCAATTTCTTTTAAGTCATTTTCAACGAGATAGTTGTAAAACTTTTGAACTTCCTCAGCTGAAACATTTGCGTTATCATCTTCAGGATTTTCACCAAATAACTCTAAGATTTTAGCTTTCTTCTTTTGGCCTAATTTTAATATTTTCTTGGATTGGGTCAATAAATCATCTGAACCTTTTTGCGCTTCTTCTACATCTGTTTCTAACTGATGGAGTTGTTCTGCAAGATCAGACATGCTATACATTGCGACTCCACCTTTTAAGGAGTGTAATAACAACATCAAATCATCTTTTTTCTCTTTTATATTTTCAAAATTAATAGTCTCCAGCGATTTTTCAAAGTCGTCCATAAAATCAAAAAAACTTTTTTTATTTTTTATTACTTTTCCTACTAACTTAATATGGTCTTTTTGTTCTTGAAGTTCTTTTCCCGCTTTGAACTCTTTAGTTTTATCAGTTGCAACCATGACTATATTTGAAACTTTATTTTCTTCATCTCTCATAGGAAAGTATTCAAGGCCAATATGCTTAAAGTTCAAGGCTTTATAATTTTCACCTTTAGTAATACTTTGAGGCCCTAGTTTTGATAAACTTTGGAATGGAATTAACTCTTCATAAAGACTTTTTATCCAATCATCAAAAACCTTTGAATCGGGAGGAGATAGTATATCTTTTATATTTTTTCTAAATGGAGAAGTCCCAAGAAGTTTTTCGCAAGCTTTTGTGTACGTATCAAAGCATCGCCCTTCTTGATTGAAAACTAAAAGCCCTTGTCCTAAACTATCAATTGTTGCTTTAATAAAATCATTTGCTTTTCTTAATTCCAAAGTTCTCTCTACGACCTTATCCTCTAAAGTACGATTAGCTTCTTTTAGCTTTTCATTATATTCTTCGATCTCTAACGCCATATCATTAAAGGCCGTTGCAACTTCACGAAACTCATCTTTACTCTTTAGATCAATTCTCGCTTTAAAGTTTCCAGAAGAAACATTTTCTATCCCCTCAAGTAATTTCTTTAAAGGACTTGTTATAGTTCTTGCAATTCCCAAAGAGGCGATATTGAAAATTCCGATAAACCCAAACATGTACAAAATAGTTCTCAAGACTATTACTTTTGTTACCTCAAATGCAACATCCGACTTTATTAAGCTGAAAATATAATAACCATTCAGACTATTTAAACCCTCATAAGCAAGCATATAAGATGACTCTCCAATAACTTCTTCTCTTACACCCGAGATCAACCTTTTGGAACTTTCAACTTTTTTAGTTATTCCTAAAATTGCTTCTCTTTTAACCTGATTAAGTTTGTAAGGATTGTTATAGTAGACAATATCACTTGTCTTTGAGTCCTTTTTCACAAATGCTAAATCAAAGCCTGAGCCATTTAAAGTTGTCCCCAAGATATTATCCAACAAGAAAACAAAAACGTAATAATTTTGCTTGGAGTCCTTATATCCAAAACTCAATTTAGGTGCTTTATTCAACTCATACAGAACTTTAAAAGAAACTTGATCCTTATCACTAAACAGTCCCTTAAAGACTGATATATCCGATTTTAGGAAGTCTTGACGTTTTTTATATTTTTTTAAATATTCTTCATTAACGTAGATATCATTCACAAAGGTGTAACTACCAGAGGGTTGTTTCAAAAACTTTTTAACCTGAAATAAATCTTTTTCTTTTGTTAAAAACCTTTCAGGATCCCCTCCCATTTTGATATAAGCAAAAAGAGCTTGTGTTTGGTTTAGCTTACTTTCAAAATAACGATCAAGTATAACTGTACTATTCTTTGCCTCTTTCAAAACAGCTTCATACAAATAAGACTTTTTATCCTCATAAATCATTTCGATTGAAAAATAAACTATTAATGTTGAAATTGAAGCGACAACAATAGCAAATGCAATTACCAGCTTACTTCTTAAGGAAAAATTCCAAGACCAAGACTTTTTTTCTTTTTTAAGGAAATTTTTATCTTTTTTATTTTTTTTATTATTTTTAGCTTTTCCCATATATACTATTATGGAGCATTTATATTAAAAATATATAGAGAAAAAAGTAAGCGGTTATGAAGCTACAAGAAAAGATTATTATTTACCTATCAATTGGATTGATATCAATAGCAACTTTAGGCTATTTTTTATTACCAATTATTCTTGATAAATTAAACCCACCGAATCAACATTTTATTGGTATGGCGGTAGACGTAAAAGATGATGTAAAGATACGCTTTGGAGACTCCATTAATTGGAAAACTCTTTCTAATAACGAAAAAATATTCTCAAACTCTTACCTCTATACAGGAGACAACTCTTCGGCGAGGTTTATATTCTTAGATAAAAGCTCAATCACCTTGAACAACAATTCGCTAGTTCATTTAAATTTTGAAGTTCCAAGAGACTCACTAAAAAAAGATGACAATAATAATAACTTAAAACTAGATCTAGTTGATGGAAAGGCCGCTTTAGACATCAAAGAAGACTCGGTTATTAAAAAAGTAAAAATTCAAGATACAGAGATCGAAGTTCTTGATGGCGCATCAAAACTTAATCTAGAAAACACTGAAGAGTTTGGAGTTAAAACAGCAGTATACAGTGGAAGTGCAAATATCAGCAGACAAGGTCAAAAGTACAAAGTAAAAGCTGGTGAAAAAGTCGAAGTTTCAGAAGAAAATAAAATTGAAAAAAAGCCTGTCTCCGAAAAAGAAATGGCGATGATGAAAAAGATTCATAAAGAGATCGAAGAAAATAAAAGATACCTCTATGAAAACAGAAGAAGTTTTATGACAATTATTGAAGAAATGGTTGAGTTTTTTGAAAAAAAATAATTTTATTTGATCAGACTATTAATAAACTTTCTTAAATCAACTTTGGCTTTTTCATTTTTTCCAAAAATAACACCGTAATATTTTCCCGGTGCATCTTGTTTGAAAACTAATAGATTCAAAGCAATCGGTAGGTCTTTAATATTTATTACACTTTGATTCTCAATCTCTCTGATACTGCTAAATTCAATAAGGTATTCACTCATCTTTAGAATAGTACAACTGCTATCAAAACTCCCCCAAAAGTGCTCATCATATAAATGATTCCTGATTGAAAAATTATGAAAATATTTTAAATCTAATTCTTTAGCACTTGCCTCTGCCTTATCAACCTTACTTTTTACTCTCTTTGTTCTATCTAGTTCTTTTTCTGCCTTCTTTTTCCTGTACATCATGAGCATCTTTAAAACAAAGTCCTCGTTAAAAGAAGCTTTCGTAGCAATCACAAAGTGATATGCGAAATCATCTCTTAATTGTTCTGGTGATTCTTTTGTTTCAAAGTTAAACAGCAGTACAAATGGGAAGTAATCTTTATATTGAGTAAATGAAGCGATTAAGTTTTTAATGACTTCAAAGTTTAATTTTTCTGAATGATTAACGATTAAAATATCAGGTTTATCATCACGTATTTCATTAAGTGGATTTATACAAGAATCTCTATTAATTAAAACACAATTTGAAGTTTTAAACTTTTTACTAAAAGCGCTCTCAATAAAACGACTCTCATCATCATAAATACTCAGAACCGAGATAGGAGTATCATTTACACGACTTTTTTCTGATAGTTCTTTTAATCTCTTTATTTTTGTATTTAGTATAATATCTTCTCTTTGTAACTCATCAGGAGTTTTCTCAACCTCAACAACTTCTTCTTTTTTAAAAACTAACTTTTTCTTTTTCTCTGCCTCTTCAAGTGCTTTGTAAATTTTCTTTGTAATAGGAAAGCTTTTATTTTCTCTCAATACATCAATTGAAAGGTTTGGCGAGTCAAACTCATAGTCAGCAATAAATTGATAATTAAAAAAAGATTGTATGTCCTCTCTTCTTTGTTCTTTAATTTTTAAAGATGTAAAACAAAAATCTTTTTCAAACTGCGGAAAAGAAATCTTCTTTTCAATAGGTAATAAAGCATCACTCTCAACGACTGCGTTTACCTTTGTTAGACTCTTAATTCTTACAGTTTGTCCTGCAGTAGCACTTAGGTTTGTATTGACCTCTACAACATCTAATTTATCTGATTTTTTATTTTCAAACAAAAAAGAAACACAGTTTAATAAGTCTAATATTTCAAAACTTTCATAGAAATAAATAAAATCTCCACAACCTACTCTTTTTACGGAATCTTTCAATCCTCCCTCTGGAATGATAATTATAAACTTGGGAGTGACTGTCTTCGCAGTATATCTTAACATTTGATAAAGAGATTCAATTTTATCTAATGAAAAAAATTGCGCTTCATAAATAATGACATCTGGTGCGAAATCACAAACGGCCTTGAATAAACCTGCTAAATTCTTCTCTATAAAAGTACTTCTTACTTGATCTTCACCGTAGGTCTTTTGCATTCCTGTAATAACATTCTTGAAGTAGTGATGATCCGATCCAATACAAAATACTTTTTTCATTTTCTTAAGGTTCCATTTTTTCTAAATCTATTATACCATTATTTTAAATTAAGAATAACTTAAAAGTAGGTTGAAGTGAACTCAGATACACATTTTCTTATCGTCGATGATTATACAAACATTAGAACTCTTGTGAGACAACAGCTATCAGAATTTGGAATTGAGAAAATTACCGAAGCAGAAAAAGTTGATGATGGTATTGAAGTTTTAAAAGCAAATATGAGTGGCGTAAATAAGGTTGATTTTGTTATTTCTGACTGGAATATGCCAGGAAAAACAGGCCTTGAGTTTTTAAAATGGGTCAGATCTCAACCCGAACTTAAAAACCTTCCTTTCTTAATCTTAACTACAGAAAATGAACAAGCAAAAATAATGAGTGCAGTTTCTGAAGGTGTTAGCAATTTTCTTTTAAAACCTTGGGAAGAAGATGAGCTTGGAGAAAAAATTCAACTCTGCTGGGAAAAGCATCACGGCTAATTAAATAAAAATCTCATACTGTTCTATATGATAAGAATTATCCGCGCGAATTGACAGTTGTTTTCCATGTAACTCTTCTAGTTGTTCTATTATTTCAAAGTCTTGCCCCGTTAATTGTGCACTAACTTCTGGATGTGTGAATACTGAAATACTAGGAGACTTGCTCGTTTTCATCTTTTTTATAATTTCTCTTACAATCTCGTAGCAAATTGAGTTTACCGATTTTACTTTTCCTGTTCCTTCACAATAAGGGCAAGGCTCTGATATCAGACGTGTAAGTGTATCTCTTGTTCTTTTTCTCGTCATTTCCACTAGACCGAGACCTGAGATAGGGAGAACATTTGTTTTTGAACGATCTTTTCGTAAAGCATCTAACAACGTATTATAAACTTGCTCTCGATGCTCTTCTTTTTCCATATCAATAAAATCAATAATTATTATTCCGCCACAATTTCTAAGTCTTAACTGATAAGCAATTTCTTTAACAGCTTCGAGATTAGTTTTTAAAATCGTCTCTTCAAGAGTTCTCTTACCTACAAATTTTCCAGTGTTAACATCAATCGAAACCAGAGCTTCTGTTTGATCTATATTGAGTGCGCCTCCAGAGCGGAGATATACTTTATTACTTAAAGCTCTTTCAATTTCTACATCAATATTATATGACTCAAACAATGGCTGAGAATCCTCATATAGCTTTACTCTCCCCTTCATATTAGGAAGATATTTTGCAATGAACTTTTCAACCACTTTAAAATTATTCTTATCATCCACCACAATACTACTGACATCTTCATCAGTAATATCTCTTAGAGCACGCTGAATAAAATTAAAATCTTGATGAACAAGTTTAGATGACTTTGTACTTTCTTCTTTTTTCTGAATATCTTTCCACAGTTTAGACAATAAAGAGTAGTCTGCTTTTAGAGTTTTATGTGACTGCCCTTCTGCGACAGTTCTAGCAATTATACCTTTACCTTCAGGTCTTATATTATCTAATATTCCTTTTAGTCTTTCTCTTTCTTCATCACTTTCTATTCTTCTTGAAACACCAATATGCTCAATAAATGGCATATAAACAATATATCTTCCTGCTAAAGTAATATGCCTAGTGATACGTGGACCTTTAGTTGCAATAGGCTCCTTTGCAATTTGGACAAGTATTTGATCCCCTTCTTTAATAATTTCTTGTATTTTGAGGTCTGACCTATATTTTAAGTCTACAGTTTCAGACAAGGTACTGAACTCATCAGGTATTACTTCTCCTTGTTTTGGCATTTTAGATCTCGACTCTTCGAGCTCTGCTAGCCTTCGGGCCATATCTCTTTGTTCTTCCAAGGTTGGAATATAAGCATCATTTACATATAAAAAAGCAGCTTTTTCATAACCAATATCAACAAAAGCTGACTGCATTCCAGGTAAAACCCGAAGAACTTTTCCTAAGTAAATGTTTCCGACACTTGGCTTTTCATTAACTGAGCCACGATCTAAAAGAAAATCTGAAATATCGCCATTTTCAATTAAGGCGATACGTGTTTCATTGTGAGTTTGGTTGATTACCAATTCTTTGGCCATGTAAACCTCAGTAAATCAACTGGGATAAAAAAATGAGTCAAAATAACTTAAAGCTGATCTAAGCTTTACTCTATGCAGTCCTCCTTAGTTAAAATTCCCATTCTTAATCCAACAATCAATTTTATATAATAGTTAATATTAATTCTAAATTCTATTCAATATTATTCTAATGCTTTAAAGCATTTCGTTCTAGTACAGGATGATGTTTCCTCTACTAAACTAATAAACCTGCAATAGCAGCAGTCATAAAACATGCTAATGTTCCACCTATAAGCGCCTTAATACCAAGCTTAGCTAGGTCCTGTCTTCTCTCAGGAGCAATACCACCAATTCCACCAAGTTGGATTGCAATAGAACTGAAATTCGCAAAACCGCAAAGCGCATATGTCGAAATAATCACTGATCTCTCAGATAATTGACCATCGACCATTAAACTTTTCAAATCAAGATATGCAACGAACTCATTTACTACAGTTTTTTTACCTAATAATACTCCAACTTGGATACAATCTTCCCAAGGAACTCCAAGTAAAAAGGCAAAGGGAGCGAATATATAACCAAAGATTAATTCTAAACTTAGGTTTTCAAAACCTATTAATCCACCTACAAATGAAAAGATTCCATTAACCATCGCTATAAGAGCAATAAAAGCTAACAACATTGCACCGACATTCAATGCGAGAGTTAGTCCCTCGCCTGCACCATTTGCAGCTGCATCGATAAGGTTGGCATGTTTTTGTGGAAGATCAACCTTTACGACCCCTGCCGTATCTGATTTCTCAGTTTCCGGAATCATTAATTTTGCACAGACTAAAGCTGCTGGCGCAGACATAACGGACGCTGCAAGTAAATGACCGGCATCTACTCCCATTCCAACATAAGCTGCCAATACTCCACCTGCAACAGTGGCCATACCACCAGACATCAATGCCATCAGCTCTGATTGAGTCATCTTTCCAACAAAAGGCTTGATGACAAGGGGTGCTTCTGTTTGACCCGCAAATATATTTGCAGCCGCAGCCAATGACTCAGCGCCACTTGTTCCCATAACTTTCATCATAAGCTTAGCTGTCCACTCTACAATTTTTTGCATTATTCCAATATGGTACAAAACACTCATCAACGAACTCATAAAAATAATTGTTGGTAATACCATTGTCGCAAAAATCCATCCCGCTTGTTCTGGATTAGTTAAAGGACCAAATAAGAACTTAGATCCTTCCATTGTATAGGCCAAAATACCATTGAAACCCTCTTTAATATAATCAAAGACTTTAACTCCAAACGGTGTTTTTAAAATCAGAAGAGCAAAAATTATTTGAAGTGAGACACCTGCAATAATAGTTTTCCAATTAATATGTTTACGAGAAGTACTCATTCCGAAAGCGATGGCCAACATTGTGATTAGACCAAGAAGAGACATTAAGCGATCCATAGTTACCTTTCTATCTGGAGGGAAGTTCGCTGAATTTTTTAATACTTATCTAATAGAAAGACAAGGACAATTATAAACTGCCCTACTTAATTGGTGTTGGATATACGAAAAGCTAAGTATTTACGAATATCTACATAAATACATCCCGGCGGCTAATTTTTTATTAAAGATAATGAATGATTCTAAGTATTTAATTATAAACTAACACCATTCTTGTAAGGCAGTTTCGCTAGTTTAAAAAGTGAGATTATACTGGAGTGCATTAATTTTATTTGTCGGCACCTTGTTCTGTAAATGCTCCGCGTAATGCCAAGCAACTCTATCTCTAGTCCCCATCATAGGCATACTCACATACTCATCTTCCATTTGAGCAGGATAAATCATTTCTTTACTCTTATTTGCCTGACTAAACGCAACATAGCCTACTCCTACAATAATACCAAGGGATGCACCCATAATAATATTTTGGGTATGTTCTTTAGGTTCATCAACAAATGAAAGAGTAGATAGTCCTAATATCGCTCCTGCAAGACCAGCACCTACAACCATTAACAAGTCACTTTTAGTATCATTTACTAAAGCATCTAAATCTTCATCTTGGGCATGAACGAAAGATGTTTGAACGAAAATAAGTAACGCAGCAATAAAACATTTCATCTCTATCTCTCTTTTATATTGATAATAATATGATAAATTCTATGGCTTAATAAAGCAATTCAAAATCACTAGAGCATTTTTATGAAACAATTATCTATGTATAAAATTATCGAGAAAAAGAAAAAAGCAAAACAATTAACAAAAGAAGATATCGACTTTTTTATTGATGGAGTCGTTAATGAATCAATACCGAATTATCAAACAACTGCATTATTGATGGCCATAGATCTGATGGGAATGAGTGCACAGGAAACAGCTTGGCTCACAAGTAAAATGCTTTACTCAGGTAGAGTTGTAACTTTTAAAGGTGATGAGTTTGTAGATAAACACTCTACAGGTGGCATTGGAGATAAGGCCAGTCTAATTCTTGGTCCAATAGCTGCTGCTTGTGGTGTAAAAGTTCCAATGATAGCAGGCCGAGGTTTAGGCCACACAGGAGGAACAATTGATAAACTTGAATCCATTCCAGGTTTCAAAACAAAAATCAACCTCAAACAATTTCAAGCTAATGTTATTCAAAATGGCCTGTGTATTATTGGACAGACAAAAGAAATAGCACCAGCTGATGGTAAAATTTATGCCTTACGCGATGTCACTGCGACGATAGATAATATCCCTCTTATTACTGCCAGTATTATGAGCAAGAAACTTGCTGAAGGTGCGAATGGTCTTGTTTTTGATATAAAAATTGGTAATGGCGCATTTATGAAAAATAAGGCCATCGCCCGTAAACTTTCTAAATCCATTATCGATACGGCAACTCGCTTTGATAAAAAAGCAGTTACCCTACTAACAGATATGAACCAACCTCTGGGCCGTGCTGTTGGACACTCCAACGAAATTATCGAGTGCATTGAAGTTCTCAAAGGAAATTTTCTAAAAGAGGACTTAGCAAAGCTCTCTATTGAACTCGCTAGTTATATGATCTTATTTGCTCAAAAGGCAACTTCATTAACAAAAGCAAGAAAAATGGCCAAAAACTCTATTAATAATGGTGATGCTCTTAAAAAATTTAAAGAGATTATTGAATTACAAGGGGGTGATTCTAATTGTTTAACTAATTATGACCTCCTGAAAATTGCACCGGAAGAATCAGATATTCTTGCTCCAAGTACTGGTTATATTAAATCTTTTCAGAATAAAGAAATTGGATACTTGTTAATTGAACTTGGTGGAGGAAGAAAAACTCAGAAGCAAAAAATTGATCATCAAGTTGGAATATACTTTCATAAAAAAGTCGGAGATTATGTTAAAAAAGGTGAAAAAATTGCAACAATTAATCATCACAAAAACCAGAAAAATAGTGTAGAATTACTGATTAATAAGTTTATAGATAAAAGTATTAAGCTTTCAGCTAGTCGTGTTGATAGACCAACTTTGATCTATGATATTTACTCAAACCAAAAGATTTAAAATGAATAAAGAACAACTTAAACAAACAACTGACTTTCTACAAACTAACTTTCTTAAAAACTCACCTGATATTGCTATCATTTTAGGTTCTGGTCTTGGACCTTTTACTGATGTCATTTCGGACAAAGAACAATTAGACTATAGTGATATTCCAAACTTTCCACAAGCAACTGTAAAAGGACATGATGGTGTTCTAACTACTGGACGCCTAGGAAATACTAATGTTTTAGTTTTTAAAGGTCGTTTTCACGCTTACGAAGGTCATGACTTAAATAAAGTCGTTGCACCTATAAGGCTTGCTGCAAAACTTGGTGTAAAA
Organism: uncultured Oligoflexia bacterium; assembly: GCA_950061135.1. Taxonomy (GTDB): domain Bacteria; phylum Bdellovibrionota; class Bacteriovoracia; order Bacteriovoracales; family Bacteriovoracaceae; genus CATLVU01. The sequence goes on along the minus strand of CATLVU010000033.1, from coordinate 13,305 downwards.
AAAGTAGTCTTAACAAATGCTTCCGGAGGAATTAATAGTAATTATGTTCCCGGAGACCTTGTTTATCTCACTGACCATATCAACCTAACAGGCTCTAACCCACTACTTGGCAAAAATGACGATAGCTTAGGTCCTCGTTTCCCAGATATGAGTGAACCCTATAACAAAGACATGATTAAAATACTAGAAAACGTAGCAGAAAAACTAGAAATTAAAATACACTCAGGTGTATATGCAGGAGTACTTGGGCCCACCTACGAAACACCAGCCGAAATTAATATGCTAAGAATCATGGGAGCCGACCTAGTTGATATGAGTACTGTTTATGAAGTCATTGCGGCTAACCATATGTCCCTTGAAGTAAGCTGTATCTCATGTATCACAAATTACGCAGCTGGAATTAAAAATGAAAAACTAAACCATGCGGATGTTAAGGATGTTGCACTTAAATCAATGGACAAGTTTCAAAGTTTACTTAAAAACTTTATTATTGAACTAGGTAAAAATGACTAACATAAATTCTAAGGAACTAATTAATAATCTAAACTTTTGTATTATCGACTTAGAGACAACCGGTGGTAACCACCAGAGTGACAAGATTATTGAAATTGGATTAGTTAAAATACATCAATTAGAAATCACTGAAGAAAAAAGCTATCTGATAAACCCTGAAAAAGATATTCCTGAGTTTATCCAAAGACTAACAAAAATAAGTCCAAAAGATGTTGCCGACAAACCAAAAATATCTGAAGTGATAGAAGATATCATTGCTTTTATTGGCGATGATATTCTAGTTGCTCATAATACTTCTTTTGATATTCCCTTTTTAAATGGAGTATTAAAAAATTTGGGTAAACCGACTCTCAAAAACAAAGTAATCTGCACTAATGTAATGACCAAACATCTTATCCCCGAGATGCTAAGTTCAAACTTAAGTCATATGTGTAAGCTATTTGATATCGGACATAAAAAAGCCCATAGGGCCCTCGACGATGCCAAAGCAACTGCAAAACTTTTATTGATATACTTAAATATTTTCATTGATAAGAATATTAACAAAGTAAATCAACTTTATTATCCACGAAACAAATTTGAACTTGATCGTGCCCATTTTTATAAAAATGAAAGCAGTAATACTAATATCACAGAGCAAGTAAGAAATTTTGGTCATACTCCATTACTAATTACGATAAAAGGAGAAAGAGGTTTAATTCTTGCAAATTTTCCTCTTAGTGAACCTTCTAATGAAGTCGAGTTTTTAAGTGAAATTTTAGAGATTACAGACTGGGAAATTGTCACTCTAAAAATACTAAGACCGGTTTTAGAAGGCTTATTTGAGTTTAGTAATCACTATAATAAATACCCAGAAGCAATTAGAACAAAACTCCTAACTTATCTTGCAAAACGCTATAAGTCAGATCAACCTATTGATATAAAGCAAGTTGATTTTGTGTTCACTCCGCACTTAATAACAGGACAAATTAGTGCCTATTCGTTTCTAAACTTGAACACCAATACGAAACATGTGTTTAAGATCCCGGCACAAAAGAAAAAACTTTTACAATTTTTAACAGGTCAAAACAACCGTTTTGAAAAGCATAATAAGGGACGAAGGACTTTGCTTTTAAGTAAAGAAGTGACGCCTTTAGTAGAAAACTTCCTGGCCACCCAGCAATCTCAAGGGAAGTATCTTTTCTTATCTAGAAAGGAGTTGAAAAATTCCTCAAATAGTTTTTTAGAGAAGATTGAATCCTTTAATACTGAATTCAACTATACTGACTTCCCTAAACATCACCTCTAAGAAATAGTTCCCCTTCTTTTATCTCTAAACTTATATTTTGAATATTTAATAAGTGTTCAAGTAATGGGGTCTTATATTGCTCATGAATTGACTCTAAATTTAGCCCATGTATCTTCATAATTAATAATTTACGATACTCTGTAATTTTAACTTTCAACTCTTCAACTTTTCCATCCTGGACTAATGATAAATGAGACAAAGAAGTTATAACCTCATTGAATAAAATATAAATCAGCATCGGAAAAGTATTTTTATCTCCTTGGAAACAAAATTCTTCAACCTGATGGTAGTCTTCATTAACTCTTATTTGATTTTCAATCAAACGAAACCTTAATAAATTAAAGGCCTGCTTAAAATTTTCTTGAACATCAACAACATCACTACTCAAACTGCCTTGAATTTCTTTTTTAGAAAAACTTAAAAAAAGTTCCACAAGATCCTTACATCTTAAAACACTTAATTTCATTTCTTTTAAGTTCTCTTCTACTTCCTCTCCAAGGTCTTCGATTAACAAGCATTCAATGGCAGCAAGTATGCCAGCAATTGGATTCTTAAGTTCATGGGCAATAGATGAACTTACAATACCAACATCTTCACTCTGGGTTGTAGAAACGTTTTGACTTTTTTCTATTTCAAAAAATAAAACCAATATCATCTGCTGAGCCAAGTCTACTTTTTTTATGGAATAAAAATAATCTCCAATCTCTAAACGTGAACTAGTCATATTTGTAATATTAGAAATATTTATATCAAGAGCTGAGAACTCTTTATTCATTTTAATTGGAATATTATCTTTTGATAAAACAATATAAGGAATGCTTACACCATCACTTTCTTTTATTTCACAAGGACTTAAATTCAATTTAAGAAAATGAGTAACCCAATAATAAAGCTCTTCAGTTAAAACTTCATCATATGTAATTAAGAAATGTCGTGCTTCATGCTCGATCACAATAAAATCAGAGGGTAAGTTTTTTATAAAATATAAATCCTCTAACTCTTTTACTTCCATACCTGCATTATATTTTGACAAAACCTTATTAAAATCATCCATTGCAAATGAGCTTGCTAGTTCCTCTATAAAATCTCCTATCAATTCGCTTTGATCTTTTTTAAGTATTTTTTTATTACTCGCTTTGATCAATTCACTTAAAAATTGATTACAGGAAGAATCAAAGACTCTGTATACGTCGCTAAGCATTTGAGCTAATTCAGCTTCATTTTGTACTGAGTAATAACTTTCTGAATCAACTTTTTTAAATAAATCTTGTTCTGGACTACTGACAACGATACAAAAGCAATTTACAGGCTTCTTTATAGACGGGCTTTCAAATTCATCAAGGGTTAACATTTGAAAATATACAATATTACTCTCAAAGTCATGAGCTGATTCCAATGATACAAATGCCGTATCTTCATGAAAGCTCAAATGTTTCTTAAGCGATTCAATAATTTCTGGAAAATCTTTTTGTACCTTTTTAGAAACAAAAAACTTGAGACTTTTGTAATTATTCGACATTATTAATTTTTTTCGACTCTTCTACTAGAGAAAATCCATCGATCCAACTACCATTGATCTTTACCCCCCAATGTAGATGTGGCCCAGAAACTCTTCCTGTAGCCCCTGAAAGCCCTAAGATATCTCCCTTTTTAACAAAATCACCTTTGTTAACTTTTATTTTTGATAAATGGGCATATACACTAAAAATATTCAAACCATGATCAACAGCAACTAGCTGCCCAGAAAAGAAAAGATCACCTACAAAAACAACTCTTCCATCATTAGACACAGGGATAGGAGTTCCAACTTTTGCTCTAAAATCATTCCCCAAATGCTGAGACTCTTTTTTCTTATTAAAAACTCTTTTATTTCCGTAATAGCTCGTAATAAAACTATTAAGTGGAAGTTCAAAAGGACTATTAAATAAAAATTCATCTGCTGACTTTTTATAGATAGCTTTTTTTATAGGTTTTTCTTTAATTGCTCTTGCTAAGTCTTTGTCATTTAAAAAAACTCTCTTTTTATCTACATTCAAAAATTCTTTTTTATATGGGTACTCAGTAATATGAAGATTTATTAACTTGGTCTCTTTGTGATAACATGACAAAGAGATTGGTGAAGAAAAATAATTTGCACTAATAAAGCCTTTTATTTTTTCTCCATCACTATGAATCGCATACTTTAGTTTTTTGTCTCCATGGCCACAAGATAAAATAACCTTTCCTTTTGACACAGGATAATCAATTTCAATAAACTTTACTTTACCGGTTTGCACTTCAAGATCGGTTACTTTAAACGCCATAGGTTCCTTGGCAAGTGCTTCACTTTCTTGAGTATTATTTGATTGAGTTGCGCAAGAAACTAATAAGCAAAACAAGATAATCCATTTCATTTTTTAACCTTCCCTTTACCATCTTTAAAAACAATTTCTAAATTACTATCTTCTGATAGTTTATCAAAAGCTTTTATATCTTCAATTACTTGTCCCTCATAATTCAAATAAGTATAACCCCTTCCTAAAACATTATTTGGGTTTAATAACTTTAATGAATCCGATAATTTTTCAACCTTATTATTTATATCACCATTCATATTGATCATTTTATGCTCTAGTCTTGAAATTAAATCATCAAGCATAATAGACTTTTCTCTGTAATCAATTATGTCTCTATCAAATGAGTGCTTAATTCTAAATAATCTTTCACTTTTTTCTCGAAAACTTGCTTGTATCAATCTCATTGAATTAACGGGATTTAACTTCTCTAAAAGTTTAAAAACCCTACTATGATAAGCCTCTATTAAAGAGTCCATTTTCTGATAGTATCCCTGTAATCGTAACAATACTTGAGTTTGCTCTTGAGTTAAAAGCTCAGCTGCTGCTGTAGGTGTTTCGGCCCTAAGATCAGAGACAAAGTCAATTAAAGTAAAGTCTACTTGATGTCCTATAGCTGAAATAACAGGAATAGGACAATCAAAAACTGCCCTTGCTAACTCTTCACTATTAAAGCCCCAGAGATCTTCGATTGAGCCTCCTCCTCTGGCCACAACAATAACATCAGAAGAAATATTTTGTGCTTTTTTTATCCCTTGTACTACAGACCTACTACACTGATCTCCCTGAACAATTGCCGGAATAATCACAAGGTTAAATGCGAGACTTCTTCTTTTAAAAACATTAAGCATGTCCTGTAATGCCGCTCCGTTTATGGCGGTGATTAGAGAGATTTTTTTGGGGAACTTAGGGATACTCTGCTTATGATCTAAATCAAACAAACCTTCCATTTGAAGCTTTCGCTTAAGCAGCTCAAATTGAGCTTTTAGATCTCCTTTCCCGCTTAAAAAAATCTTTTTTCCGATTACCTGAAAAGTTCCTCTTTTTTGATAAACACTAATAGGGCCTTGTAATATTATTTTGTCTCCGTCTTTTAGCTTTCTTAAAGAAGGGTTTCTGTAAGCATCGCCTTTAAAAACAGCGCAACTTACCCCTGCCATCTTGTCGGAAAGAGTAAAATAATAATGGCCCGCAGAAGAGTAAGAAAAATTAGAGATTTCTCCCTCAACTAATACATTGAGATAATTTTCCTCGAGTAATGTCTTAATACTCCCTACTAAATCGGAGACTGAGTAGATTTCACCTTGCATTAGGCTATTCTAGCCTTTATTAAACAGAAAGCAAATGCTCAGACGATTCGACTTACAAAGTTTTAAGTGCTTTAAAAGCACTCAAGTAATTTGCTGCTTGTCGGACTTGATAATCTTTTTTCGGATCATATTTTTGAAATAGATTATCTTTTTTAGTTTTGTTACTCTTTTTACGCTTCATTTGAGCAATTCTTTTCGTTCTTTGCTCTTTTTCTTCTTTTAACCTAAGCTCTTTTTCCTCTTTTGTTTCAATAGTGGCGGTTAAATGATTTCTTAAATCTTTTTCTCTAATAAATAAGTCATCTTCAATATTTTCATCGACCCAGTCTTCACTTAAGTTTGCCAACTTCACATCAGGAACAATACCTATCGCTTGAATTTTTCTACTTTTAGGTGTCATATACTGAGCTATTGTTAGCTTTACGCCATTCTCATCATCAACTTTTGCAACTGTCTGCACAGAGCCTTTACCAAAAGACCTTGATCCCATAATCAAAGCTCTTTTATGATCTTGTAATGCTCCTGCAACTATTTCTGAAGCTGAAGCAGATGCGCCATTTATTAAAACGACCATTGGAGTTTCTAAATCTTTTTGATCTATTTTTTTCTTCACATAATGAATAACTTTATTGCTAGGATCACGAGCTTCAGTTGAAACGACAACTCCTTCTTTTAAAAACAAAGATGAAACATCAACTGCTTGATCTAATAATCCCCCTGGATTTGATCGTAAATCTAAAATAATACCCTTAAGTTTATTTTTCTTTTTCATTTTCTTCAAAGCCGATTGTATTGAACTTGTTGCTCTTCTTTGAAATTGAATCAATCTGATATAAGCAATATTATTCTCTAGAAGCTCAAACTTTACAGGCTTTATTTTAATTTTTTCTCGTTTTAAATTAAAATGTTTAAGGCCCTTAACCCCTTCTCTACTTATTCCCAAATGTATTTTACTGCCTTCTTTACCTTTCATTTTTTCAATCGATTGATCTAAAGTCAGTCCAAGTATGCTTTCATGATTTATTTCTACAATTTTATCCTTAGACTGAATTCCTGCTCTAAAAGCAGGAGTGTCATCAATTGGAGTGACAACATAAAGAACTCCATCCTTTTGAGTGACCTCAATCCCTAATCCACCGAACTCTCCATCAGTGTCATCTTGCATTTTTTTAAAAAAGTCTTTGGTTAAAAAAGCTGAATGTGGATCAAGGGTATCCATCATTCCCTTTATTGCGCCCTCAACAAGTTTTTTTGTATCTACTTTCCTGTAGTATTGCCCCTCGATAAGATATAAGATTTTATTAAAGAGCTCTAATTCTTCATATCTAGACTTAGTGACCGTAAAGGCGGAACCAATTGTAAGAAATAACAATATTGTTACTATTATTTTCATATTTACTCGCTTTTATATTTTAGTTATTTTTTTCTGAAAATTTAAATTACTATACCAAGCAGTAGCATTTTGAACTTTATTTTCCTTTCTTATCTCAAAATATACTGTTTTATTATCAACAGACGAAGGCACTGTATATCCTACAATTTGTCCCTGATTAACCTTTACACCTTTTTTCAGCTTTAAAGAAAAGTCTCCTAGAAGCACGCTTATAATATCTTCCCCATGATTGATCATAATTATTTTGCCATAGTTTGACAGCTCACCAGCATAGACAACAATTCCGTTAGCCGGTGAATGAAGTGGAACAACGTCTTTATAAGAAAAAGAGAGCCCTTTTTTATCTTTTTTTATATTTAGGTAATCACTTAGAGGTAGTATGAACTTATTCTTAGAAATAATATTCGCAGTTTTCTTTTGCTTTTTAATTGTTTTAGTACTCAATATCAATTTCTCAACTTCATCTGCTAGCTTATTTTTTTCTTCCAATAGACTTATATACTTTTGACCTTTTTCCTTTTTAGTGTTCTCGAGTTCAACGATTTCATCGTAAATCTTTACTTCTTCTTGTTTAGCATCTGATAATTTTTCTTCGATCTTATTTAATGAAGATAGCAAATTTGAGTTTTGCTCTTGGATCTCATTTAGTTTTTTAAGTTTTTTTTGTAATAGACTTAAAAAGATTTTCTCTCTTATCTCTTCATTTTCATAACTATTATCAACTCTCTCAATTAAATAATTATTTAATGCTCTTTTACTGAGACGGTACTCTTTAGAGATATTTTTAGCATTAAGATCTAGTTCATATTCAATTGTATTGATTTTATTCTCGAGATTCTCAATTATTTTTACTTTATCCAGGTATTCGAGATTTACACTTCCGACATTATTTTCTATATCAGTTATTTCCGCAGAAATTTTTTGAATAAAGTTTTCTTTATTTCTTAGTTCTCGTTCAAGATTTAACAGCTTGCTGTTCTTGGCATAAGCATTTGAACCAACAAGTGTTAAAGTAAGAAAGATTCTAAACGACTTCATTAGATTTTTACTTTTCTTCTTTCTACGGACAAAAATAAAGGCGTCAAAAAAATTAGGCCATAAATAATAAAACTCATCAAATACAAATTATTTTTAAAGCCTATTACACCTTGCCCTAAAAAACTTAACAAACACAAAAACACGACAATTGATAAAATAATCTTGTATTTAACATGACTACGTCTTTGAAATTTCTCAATTATAAAAGCATGGGCATTGATATTTTTCATTAATAGATAAAAACAAAAAGCATAAATACTCCATAAAACAGCTGCAAGATACTCTGTTGAATATTTTAGGAGTAACATTAAAGGATCTTCAGACTTTAATTCAAGTTTTCTAGGTTCGCGAATATTTCCCAATGTTATCTTATCCTCACCAACTAGTCTCGAAAGATACTCTTGAACTAGCTTTTGACTTTTTACCTTTAAACTTTTTTCTAACTCCACTTTTATTCTTGTGTAGGTATTTGCTTTTAATTGCGCTAACAAACCTTGTCCAAAAGTTTCTTCTAATTTATTTATCTCTTCTTTTAAGCTTTCGTCTTTATGCTCTTTAATACTAACAACTCCTGGAAGTTGATAGACCTTTCTACTAATTGATTGAATATTTACATCGCTTCCAATCAAAGCATTAAAGTAAGGATGACCATTTTGCTTATTCAATAGATTAAAAAAAGATTCAAAGTCTGATTTGTGATGAGCAAGAGTAATCAAAGCAAAGACTGAAAAAGTCATCGTAAAAAATAAAAGAACGTTTTCTTTTGCTAATGTTAGTACTTCTCTTAAATAAAGCATGCATGCCCCGAATAAACTAAACGACCTTGATCTAAATGGAGGATTTGTCCTGGGAACTCTCTAACTAAATCTCTATTATGGGAAGCCCAAATAATTGTTAATTTTCTTTTAGAATTGTAATAGTTTAAAACTTCGAACATTTTAACTGCACTCTCTTTGTCCATGGCTGAAGTAGGTTCATCCGCCAATAAAACAGATGGCCTAGTCAATAACGCTCTTATTATTGCAACTTTTTGCTTCAATCCACCGTTTGCTTGTGAGATCTTCAATGAAAGCTTAGACTTTATCCCCAACACCCCACAAAGCTCTTGAAGGTCGTGATAAAAGTCATTTCTATTTTTATAAATTTTCTTATCAAAGGCATACCACAGATTCTCTTCGACTGTTTTATTATCAAATAGTCTTAAATCTTGAAAAACCTGAGCAACAAACCTTCCTTTCAAGTTGAAGTCAATTCTCCCAGAGCTCACAGACTGATCACCTGCAAGTAGATTCAGTAAAGTAGTTTTACCTGCGCCAGACTTTCCAGTAATAAACAAGATTTCACCAGAGTTAATATTAAGACTGATATCTGAAAGAGCTTTTGTCTTATCAAAGGCTACCGAAGCTTTATTTAATGAATATAATAAGGAATTAGAACTTCTATTAGTAAAAAGAGTATTATTCTGTTTTTCTGTTTCAACTGTTCTCATTAATTATGACCTTCCATTGTCATTTCCAATATTTGGGCAGATCCATCTGCTTAATTATTCTATCTTATTTTAGAGTCTAAAGTAAAGTTTTGATAAAAGAGAAAAACTTGCCTGAATTGCTACACTATATTTTCTGATTTCAGCAGCTCGTAAGCAGATTCAGAGCAATAGACATTTGGAATAAAATTAAAAGTATTCTGTATCTGTGAAATAATTGAATTTTCAATATCAACTAACAGCTGTACTTCTCCATCTGAATTTTTAATTTTGGCAGGATCTCTTTCTAACAGAAGGTTTTGATTTTCAGTATCCTGAATAATTCTTTTTTTAGATTTAGTAAAAACAATATTCTTTTTAGGAATATCAACAATCATCCAGTCGGTTGCATCCCCTTTCTTGGTTAGAATTTCTTTAATTTGATCAACTTTTGCATAAGCTTTTTTAAAGATTTTTTCGTTCTTATCTTTTTGATCCTGATTTAGAATACGCTGCTTAAATTCGTCACATCTAATTGTCTTCACTGATCCTTGAAAAAGTAGAGTTCGGGCCATATCTTCAATTCTTTTATTTTTCTTAAATTCACCTGAATGATATAATTGTAATAACAAACTCATGAAATAATGATCATTAAAACCATGAAACTTTACAGGATCATTTTGGGCCATATCTAATAAATCTGAATAAGAATAAATCTTATTATTTTCTAATAAATAAAATGTTAACTCTTCAGCGAGGGCATCATATTTTGCACCTCTTGCCGAGCGAACGACTTGTGAGTACCACGCAAACCTTGCATTTAAAAAATCTTCAGCACAATGAAGGGCATTATGCCGAATAGCTAAAATATCTTGTCCTGCTATTTTTTCACAACAAAAATGATGAAGAAGATATTCCCGATCATAGGTTCCATAGTTCAAACCTGTAAAATGTGCATCTCTTAAAAGATAATCCATTCGGTCGCAATCAATTTCTGAATGAAGAATTTGATTGGCCAAAATATTAGGAGAAACTCCTTTAACTAAATCAGAAATTACTTGAGGATCAATTCCGTATTTTTTAAGAACATAAGTGATTCCACCTGGATAGTCTGTGTTTTTAATTATCCACGCGCCTAAATGTTCATGGTCATCTGGATGACCTTTAGAGTTTTTAGAATTTGTTGTTTCTCCATACCTGATATAAGCCATTTCTGTTGTATGAGAAAAACAAAAGGTTCCTAAGTCATGTAGTAATGCTGCTAATCTTATGCATTGATGATTTTCTTTTGCTTTCGATTTTTTTTGATCATCAAAAAACTCTGCATCGGAGACTGCTTTTTCTATTGATTGTAATATTTTGTGAGCATTGAACATGACTCCTATAGAGTGGCCATACCTAGAATGCTCTGCTCCTGGAAAAGTATAAAAAGAAAAGCCTATTTGCTTGATCCAGCGAAGGCGTTGATAAAATGGTGTATTAATAATTTCAGACTCAACTGAGCTGATACCTATAAATCCGTAGAGAGGATCGAATATGATTTTTTGTTTGCTAGCATCCATGCTTTTACTTTAAAAATTACCTAATCTTATTGAACTTTTGTAGCTTTTTTACGGCCACGTTTTTTCTTTGGAGTAACGGCCTTTAATGCTAAATCCATTAATTTAAATGCTTCAGCTCTCAAATTATTTTCGTGAATAAATCTATAAAAGTTTAAAACTTCTGACGATCTTTTAATATTTTTATATGATTTTATCGCTTCATTTGTTGCTGTAGTATTTGTCGCTGCCTTTCTTCCCATTATTTTTCTCCTAATCTGATAATTGTACTTTTTTGTATCCGATACGACAATTAAAACAATTGCCGTACCGCTTTGTTCTTATTTTACTCTGTGCGTGAATTTACAAGTCCATAGCTATGTAATTTATTATAAAGAGTTTTTACTGTAATACCTAAAGACTTAGCTGCTTTAGTTTTATTACCACTTAAATGATCTAAAGTTCTACATATATGCAATCTTTCAAGTTCATGTAAGCTCATCTCTGAAAAATCCTCAATTGTTTCTTCTACTTGAACTTCTTCTACCTCTGCCTCAAGGTTTGGTAGATGTCCTTCATCAATAAATTGATCCGAAACTAAAATTGCTAGTCTTTCCATCATATTTTTTAACTCATGAATATTCCCAGGCCATCCATAACTACTAAGCTTCTCTACTGCTTTATTAGTTAAAACCTTAGCATCTTGCGAATTAGAGTTATTTATAAAGTGTTCTGAAAGTAATTTGATGTCTTCCTTTCTTTCACGCAAAGAAGGCACTTTCATATTCATAATATTTAATCGGTAAAAAAGCTCTTCTTTAAAAGTTCCCTCTTCTACATTCTTATTAAGGTCATTCTTTACTGTCGAAATAAACCTAATATTAACTGCCATTGGAATATTGGAGTCTAATCTAAATAGCTCTCCTGTTAGAATTACTCGTAAGATTTTAGATTGAATTGAAATCGGCATTTCTCCAACATTATTTAAAACGACAGTTCCTCCATTCGCTCTTTCAATAACACCAATATTTCTCTCAGTTCCAAATAATTCTTGGTCAAGCTGTTGCTCTGTTAAAGCTCCACAGTGAACATTTATGCATTCTGCATTTTTTCTTTCACTCATATTATGTATTTTACGGGCAAGTAGCTTTTTCCCTGTACCTGAATTCCCTACTAATAAAACTGGGAAATCTTCTTTTGCAACTTTTTCGCATTTTAATAAAAGTTCTCTCATTGCTTCTGATCTACCAATTAACTCTATATCAGCAATGTCTTCATCTTTCTTCGAAGCAATAACAGTTCTATTTTTTAATTCTTTTTCTTTTTCTTCAATTTTTTGCTGTAACTCTTTATTTAAGTTTTTCGCAATCAAATAAAGTCTCATATTTTTTAAAGAGTTTTCTAGATGACTTAAAATTTCCATTACACTTTGAATATCGTCTTCTGAAAACTTTCTGTCTTCTTTGATACTTTGAATATGGATAGTTCCTAAGATTGTGCCTTCACAGTTGATTGGAACACATAGCTCAGACTGAACACATTCATCTCGAACGGTAGTTGCAAGAAGTGGATCTCTTTGAGAATTAGAATAATAGGCTCTTTTTGTTCTCGTAACATAGCCTGATAGTCCCTTGCCTTTTTCAAGTAATTGGCTTCCCTCTATTTCTTCACCATTATCTGCCACTAATTGTGTTGAACCATCAGCATATGCTCTATAGGCCAAAACTTTATACTCTTCAAAATGATCTTTTACAAAATCAGTCACTTTTCCAAAAAATACTGCCTCATCTAGACTCGTTAACAACTCTGTCGAAAGTTTAGACACTCCACTCAGATCCAAAGCACTCTTCATTCTCTATCTCCTTTACACTTTAAATAAAACTGTCACATTTTGATGCGATGCGAAATACAATTTAATTATAACAGTGTATGGAAATTTTACAAGACTATTTAGGTTGGGTACTCTTTTTATTAGCAAAATTTCAATAATTTAAACTAGTTAGACCACCTAGGTGTATAAACTTTTCCAAACCCATTTGTTAGCTGCTTAACGAGCTCTCCATCACGGGTCATTATGTGTATATTTTGAACAGCATTTTTGCTTGAAATCACTTTTTGAGACGTAAAAATAATAAACTCTCCATCAGGGGAAAACCACGGCTCTTCATTAGAGCCAAAATTCTTAGTTAATCTAACAAGGTTTCGTCCATCACTACCAATTCTGTAAATATCAAATCGATTATCAACCCAAGATGAAAAAACAATTTCATCTCCTTCAGGATTAAAGCGAGGAGCAGCATTGAACTGGCCTACATAACTGACTCGAGTTACTTTTTTTGAGGGAGTTAGCATTTCTTTTGTATATATATTTGCTTTTCCATGACGACTAGATAAAAAGGTCAACAAACTTTCATTATGGTTTATATG
>CATLVU010000032.1 GCA_950061135.1 uncultured Oligoflexia bacterium | reverse complement strand
AATGGAATACCACACTGAGAACTCACCATCCCAGCAATCGTCCAACCAGAACCTGGTAGTTGTACAAGGTTTTTAAAACGCACACTCTCCTTAAAGTATTTATCTAGAGGTGATAATAAGTTTTTTCCAAAAAGTTTATTGTCTGAATAGGTATCCTCCATACTTTCAGCATATATAATAACTAAGTTACGTTTGGATATATCGCTCTTAAAGACTGGAGGTGTGTATAACTTTGCAAGCTTATCTTCTTGAGAAAGTGTTTTTAAAAATGGGTAAACTTTAATTTTTTTTACAAATACTGAAAATGAAATAATCAATATAACAAATAATCCATATCTAAACTGCTTAATTTCATGAAATCGCTTTAAAAGAGTACGGTCTACAAGAAAAATTAGTGCCAAAGGAAAAAGAATACAACCAAGGCAAAATGAGACAACAAACATCATGTCACCTGTTAGTAACGACTCGGGGGATATATGATAAATAATAGAATCAAAGGTTGGTGACCCAAAACTAAAATGAATCCAGAGCGTAATCGCAATCAACCAAAAAATACATGCGAGACACAGTATGATCGATATACTTGAATTAAATAATTTACTTTGCTTATTTCCATCCATATAATTTCCTCAAAAAGAATTTTAAATTAAATATATCAATTTTTTTTCAAAAGGTATCCTCTTCCTTTCATGAAAAACCCTTTGTTCAAAAGGCGCCCTTCAGTCGGCGTCACGGAAGATTCATATTTTCTACAAACTTTGTAAATTAAAAGACTAATTTATTTCGATAATGAACTGCTTTCGTGATTATAAATAAGAAAAAAACTTACTCTAAAAAATTTGATTTAAGCCACACTTTTTTATCAAGTAAGCTCAGATTAAGATATGCTTTAGATAGATTTCGTGCATCTGATGCCCACTTGACTTCAATCGCCCACTCTCCAGGTAAGATAAAGTCGACTTCTCCGCCACGTCCATTTACATAACCAAATCGTTTATTTTTTCGACTTAGATACTCATGTGCAACCATCTCAGCAATGGTTGCGTCCTGCTGAACATCGTACTTTCTTCCCGATAGCTCAAGGCCCAGCCAATAAAGTAAAGGATCAGTAAAATAGAATTTTTTATCCTTTCTATATCGATAAGCATTAGTATTCATATCAATTGCATAGAGTGTTTTAACAGCAAAACTGGACTCAAGGAGCGTTATATAATCTTTTACAGTATGATGAGAACCAATTGAAGTCTTTTGAGCTAGACCTTGTAAGCTATTTGCTGTTTGCATTTTTAAGGAAAGCTGGATCATAAGCTCTTCCAGATAATCTTTTTGTTTCCCAAGTTTAATAGCATCACCCACAAGCCACTTCCAATATGTATCCAGAGCTCGCATCGGAATCTTCCCTTCAGGTCCTCCCTCTGCAACAGCATCAGGAAATCCTCCCGTTCGAAAATAAGCTTCTAGGTCTTTTAACTTATCTGTATTAACCCATCCCGCCTGTAACTTTACTTCATAGTACTCATCAAAAAGCATCGGGAGTAATTCAAACTCACCTCCAGATTCAAAACGTCCAGGCATAAGGTCTGAACCTCTCTTGAGGTCATAAGAGTGTGAACCTGTAATCATAATAATATGGTGTTTACCTAAATCCACTTCATGCTTAATGGCCCTATCCCAGTTTTTCACAAAGCTTATCTCGTCAAGCAAGATAACTTTTCTGTTTCTAATTGATGCTAATATCTCGGCTAGTTCGCGATTGTTATCAATATTTTCACAACTCAGATAAAAACATTTTTCACTTTTTGAGTAGTGTTTTAAAACGGTTTTAAGCCAAGAGCTTTTACCTATTTGCCGTGGACCTCTTATTATATATAAACCTTTTTTTTCTGGAATAAATGGGAAATTCCTCTTAAAAGGCATTGATTCTATTTTACTTAAATGTCTATCGTCTTGTTCCCAACCGGATTTTTCCCAGAAATATTCCATACTTACACCATAATGTTATTTTTGGGCAATGTAAACACCTAGCTTGGGCAGTCGATACTTGCCATTCGGGCATTAGGTAGATATTACTAAAAATTTTCCTGATAAAAACGAACCGACTCTTTAAGGCCCTCAGCAAGAGGAGTTTTGGCTTTCCAGCCTAAGCTAGTTAGTTTTGAAACATCCAAGACTTTTCTCATGGTTCCATCTGGCTTGCTTGAGTCAAATTCTAACTCTCCATCAAACTCAACCGCTTGCTTAACCATTTTAGCAAGCTCACCGATCTCAATATCTTCACCGGTTCCAACATTCATAAAGTCCGGTGGACTAGTTTCTAAGTTCATCACAAAAACACAGGCCTTCGCCATATCATCAACGTATAAGAATTCTCTTTTAGGCTTTCCTGATCCCCACACCTTAAATACTTTATCTCCGCGATTTTTCGCTTCGGTCATTCTAGCAATCAAGCCCGGAATAACGTGTGAATTTTCGGGATGATAATTATCATTAGGGCCATAAAGGTTGGTTGGCATGACTGATATAAATTCATGTCCATACTGATCTCGAATCGCCTGTGCAGTTTTCAACCCTGCAATCTTTGCAATAGCATAAGGCTCGTTCGTTGGCTCCAGAGAATCCGTTAAAAGGTATTCTTCCTTAATTGGCTGCGGACAACCTTTAGGATAAATACAACTTGAACCTAAAAATAAAAGTCTTTTTGGTGGATTTTTAAGTGCTCCTCCAAATATATTATTTTGAATAGTTAAGTTTTCATAAATAAAATCTGCTCGGTAAGTGTCATTAGCATGAATGCCTCCAACCTTAGCTGCGGCCATAAAAATGTATTCAGGTTTTTCCTTTTCAAAAAAATCAAACACCGCTTTTTGATCCATTAGATCGAGGTTTGATCTATTGGATTCAATTATATTTTCAAAGTTTTGTTTTCTCAACTCTCTAATAATGGCTGAGCCCACAAGGCCTCTTGAGCCGAATACTAAGATTTTTGAATTTTGTTTCATCACGAAGCTTCCTGTGATTTATTTTTAACGATATTATTTGTATAAATATCCCAAATGGGGAAGGTAAGATCAAAGTCCCCCCAGTCAATATCTCCATCAATAATACTAAAAGTTTTGAATAGATTTTTGTCCAAGTATTTTTTTATATCTGGATGCTTCGCATTATCCAAGAAGTCTTTAAAGTCGACTACCTGTTTAGTTTTGTCATTAAATTCAAATTCAATTATGTAGTCTCTTAGGTAATTCGCCTTAATTATATTAATCTCCATTAGATCTTCCCTTCTATTTTCTTTGCTACTATTTTTTTATGATAAACAAAATAACTTATCCAGTGTTAAACAATTTCGTCAGAAAGCTTTGATACTAAATCTTTGAAATCACTCAGCTGTTTCTTGGCCATAAGCTTTTTGCCTTTGACATCTAATACATTTAGCTGAATAACTTTGCCCTCCGAAATGATTAATTCAATTTTCGACTCCCTACCCTGATATCTTGCATGAACATGAACTGGTTCGTGTTCATAAGAATAAAAAAATAACAATTCCTAAATACTCATATAGCTTTGGCATTAAGTTTCTCACAGAAGTTATTCATGATAATCCATCACCTTGTGACCGCCTTCACGTAGGTACTGGTCTCGCTTGAAAAGCTCAAGATCTGACTTCATCATATCTTCAACTAGCATCGGTAGATCGTATTTTGGCTTCCATCCAAGTTTTTGTTGCGCCTTAGTTGGATCACCAATTAATAGGTCTACTTCTGTAGGCCTAAAATATCTAGAATCAATTTTTATAACTTCAGTACCAACAGCAAGATCATACTCTTTATTAGAACAAGATTTAACCTTTGCCACTTCTTCAACGCCCGTGCCTGTAAATTCAAGTTCAATACCAACATGAGAAAATGCCATTTTAACAAATTCTCGAACCGGGGTTGTCACTCCTGTTGCAATAACAAAGTCCTCAGGCTTATCCTGCTGAAGCATTAAATACATCGCCTCGACATAATCCTTTGCATGTCCCCAATCTCTTTTAGCATCTAAGTTTCCAAGATACATACAATCTTGAAGCCCAAGAGCTATTCGGCTCACACCTCTTGTTATTTTACGAGTAACAAAAGTCTCTCCTCTTATTGGCGATTCATGATTAAAAAGAATTCCGTTACACGCGTACATATTATATGCTTCTCGATAATTTACCGTAATCCAATAAGCATACATTTTTGCTGCAGCATAAGGAGAACGTGGGTAAAAAGGTGTTTTTTCTGATTAAGGAACCTCTTGAACTAGGCCGTAGAGCTCAGATGTCGAAGCCTGATAGATCCTTGTTTTATTTTCTAGTTTTAAAATTCTAACTGCTTCTAAAATTCTCAAAGTGCCAAGAGCATCAACATTGGCGGTATATTCCGGTGAATCAAAAGAAACTCGAACATGAGACTGAGCCCCGAGGTTATAGATCTCGTCAGGCTGTACCTCTTGCACTAGTCTCACTAAATTTGAAGTATCAGTCAGATCTCCAAAATGTAATTTAAACCTAGCATTTTCCACGTGAGGATCTTGATATAAATGATCTACTCGGTCGGTATTAAAAAGAGAAGATCGTCTTTTTATACCATGAACTTCATAGCCCTTTTTAAGTAAAAATTCCGCAAGATATGCGCCATCTTGCCCTGTAATTCCTGTTATCAGTGCTTTTTTCATCAAAATAATATACGGTACACGCTTCCTTTTCGCAAATTCAATGTTTTAGTGAAGTGCTTTTTAAAGCCAAGTCTTTCTAGTTCTGTTGGTATTCTCTTCTCACTTGAAGCAATTCCTCTCGTTGCCTAAGAAATATTGCTTCATGAAAAGCATCATGCATATTTATAAACTTCTTAACCACTCCTCAGTTCGAGTTGAGTTTGACAACACAAATATTAACCACTTTTTATTTTGCCGCTCTCAAGTTTATCAAGCTTGATGCATTTTCACCTGATGGCCCCTATTTTATATTTACACCCCCCCTTTTCTGGGTCAGAATAGTAATAAAACCCCCCCTCTATTAGGGATTCATGCAGCTAAGGTATTAAAATAATGTTTTATAGGGATTGTGAGAAAAACTTAAAAATATGGTACCAAAATACAAACTCAAAGCCTCTGGTCATAAGAGGAGCAAGACAAGTTGGTAAAACATCCCTCGTTAGGTCCTTTTGCCAAAAAAATAAAATTTCACTAGTCGAAATAAATTTTGAAGAAACAAAAGTTCATTCATTTGCGAACGATAACTTTTCCATTGAAGCTGTTCTACAAGAAATTGAAATCTTAAAAAATACAAAGATTAATAAAAACTCAATTCTGTTTTTAGATGAAATTCAAGTTATTCCAAAAGCTTATCAGGCTTTAAGGTTTTTTAAAGAACAACGTCCTGATTTGAAAGTTGTCGCAGCAGGAAGTCTTTTAGAGATGGTTTTAAAACAAGAGAAAATATCTACTCCTGTTGGGCGAGTTGAGTTTCTATACCTGTATCCTATGACTTTTAATGAATATTTACTTGCTCAAAATGAGAGACAGCTTGTCAAAACCATTAAATCAAAACAAGCATTCCCTCAAAGTATTCACGCCAAAATACTTCAGTATCTAAATCATTATTTTTATATTGGAGGAATGCCTGAAGCCGTAAAACTATTTATTTCTGGTTCCTCTTTTAATGAAATAAGAAAAGTTCATCTCGACATTATTGAAAGTTATCGTCAGGATATTCGAAAATATTATCAAGGTAGCAGTAAAAACATACTACTTGAAGCGTTTGACTCTACTTTTTCAAATTTAGGCGAGAAAGTTAAGTACTCAAAATTCAGTAAAGCAAAGTCGACAATTGTTGCCGAATGCTTAAATACTCTAGCTGACTTATTTCTTATCCATAAAGTAATTCATTCAAATTGCTCAGGAAAGCCAATACAATTTGGACAAAACCTTGATTATTACAAGATCTTTTTTATTGATATCGGCCTATATAATTCAATTTTAAACACACCATGGAAAATGCTCTACGAAGAAGAATTTAACGCGTTAATTAACAAAGGCGTTATAGCTGAACAATTTGTTGCCCAGGAACTAGTTGCCTCAAACCACCGAAGCAAAAATAAAATACATTACTGGCTAAAAGATAAAGATCCCAAAAAATCTGAAGTAGACTTCATTTTTGATACAGAAACCTCTGTTTATGCGATAGAAGTAAAGTCCGGTAAAGCAGGTAAGATTAAATCTCTTATTCAATTTATGGGGGAAAAGAAAGAACTAAAACCAGAAGCGATCAAACTTGATTTAAAATTCAGAGAAAATTTCACACAAGAATATACGAGCTTCTATTTTACAAAAACTGGTAAAAAGAAAGTTTCATTTACTTTACATGAGTTACCACTTTACATGGCCAGGTTTATATTAAATTCTGATATATAAATTATTTACTCAACAGAAGCTAAAATCGCATTTTTTCTTTTATCAAATGGAAATTTTGAGTAAACCGCACTTTGAATTTCATCAACTGAAACATCCTGATCTGAATGAGCCTGGATGAAATCTGCAATTTGATTTAATTCACCGTATGCAAAAGACTTCCCTATTCCTTCTCCAACTTCAAATAATGAAAACTGATTTGTGACAATTGGATAGCATCCCAGAACCGCTGCATCTGTTACAGAGCAGCCAAAACTTTCATAATAAGATAATTGAAGTATATATTTTGAATCATTTAGAGTTTTTACAAATTCATCTTCCATGAAAGGAAGAAAACCAGTTGCTCTAAAATTTTTTGGTGTCTGATTATGAATAAAGTTTTCTAAGCTCTGGCCAATACGGCCAATGAGAGCAAATTCAAAATCAGGTAATAACTCGCTTAACTTTATAAAAAGATCAACTCCTTTTCTATAGTAAGTCGTATCATCACATTGGCTTATTAGTGCTATTTGTTTTTTTCTTTCTTTCCAAGGAAGAAGCTTTATTGACTGGTCTAACTCTTCAAAACCATGATAAATCATTTCGCATTTTTCGGATGGAACTTTCGCGTGAATGATTGTTTCGGCCATATTGGCCTTGGACACACATAAAACTTTGTGGGCCATATTAAATAATTTTCTTCTCAGAAAAACGCTTAATGAAGACTTAGTAAATGCCCCATAGCCAATTGCGGGGGCATATGCCGCATCAAATCCTCCTGATACGATAATAACCTTTTTACCTAGAAGTTTTGCTAATACAACAACTGGAAAAAAAGCAAACGAAGCAAACCAACAGAACACTACATCCGAAGCTAACACTTTAAAAATCCATAATGAGTTTAAGTAGAATTTTTTGGTAACAAATTGGTCATCGACCTTATGTTTTTTCGCAAGAATATCTCGGTCTCTGAGTGCCCAACTTGCATTTACATTTCTTAGAAATAATATTTTTTTCAAGGTACACGCTTCCTTTTGGTAAAAACTTAGTCTAAAACTAAGCTCCTCTATAAATTGCGGCTATCGGTATACAATTAATACCCTCTATTTCACTATATTCTTCACCATTATAAAACAAAAAGCCTTTCCGATTCTTTTTATCTTCATCTATAAAACTTTTGAGATTTCTTATATCTTTGTTTTGTACCACTTTACTTGATTTAACCTCAATAGCATGCACGATTCCCTTGGATTCAAATACAAGATCAATCTCTGCTCCACTTATTGTTTGATAGTAGTAAAATTGATCTGTATCAATATAATTGAGCTTTCTTCGTTTTTCTAATTCTGAGATTACAAAGTTTTCTAAAAGTTGCCCAGATGAGCAGTGACCTCCCAGGCTCTCAATAATTCCGTTATCTGCGAAGTAAGACTTTGCAGATTTAATATGTCTTTTAGCTGGACCAAACTGATACCCAAGCAACTTAAATCCAAGATCTGCTTGATAAATTACATTAAGATATTTTTGAGCAGTTTGATGACTAACTCCCGATTCTCGACTAAAGTTAGAGACATTCGTTAACGAGCCTATCGAAATTGCATAATAATTTAAAATAGCCAACAAAGCAGAAATATTATCTATATTAGAAAGTAAGCTTAAATCTCTTGTAAAGTACGTATTCTTATAATCATTTAACTTCTCTTTTTGATCCAACTCCGTCGGAAGTTGAATAATCTCGGGGAAACCTCCATACTTGATTGATCTTTCTAGAGCTCGATTTGCTTTCTTAATTTGTATAGGGTCAGCTTTTTCATTGAAAATAGAATGTGATATTTCTCCATCTTCTTCACCCCAACAGGCTGTTGGCATACTCATAAGTTTTATTCTACCCGCTAAAGAATCTGCTGCTGAATCTAATAAGCCGATCCGACTAGAACCTGTCATTATTATTGTTGAGCCGTGCTCATCAATCGCATGCTTTACCGCGATCGTAAGCTTCGGAACTCGCTGTATTTCATCAATGATAAGCTTTTTTTTCCCGTCAACTATGGCCTTAGGGTCTTTCTCTGCAAGTGTTAAATAATCAAAATCATCCAAAGTTATATAATCAAAGTCTGGGTATTCTTTTTTTAAAAAAGTTGTTTTCCCAGCCCTTCTTGGGCCTACTAGAATATAAGAACTCCTTGGAGGCTTGATCCATCGTTTAAACATACATTAATAATATCATGGATATTTTCAACATCAAGTTTAAAAAGAAACCGAGTCAAAAGTAAAATCAACCACTTACAATATATGATTTCAAAAATGAAATTTATCTAATTAAAGCAGTAGCATTTCAGACAAACTGACATTGAGTTAGTAAAAACCACGCATGCCAAGAAAAAAACTTATAAGACAAAATTTATTTCCGTATCACATTTTTATCAGAACCAATAATCGTGATTGGTTTGGACTGCCCATGGAGTTAGTTTGGAAAATTGCGACGACCTCTCTGGTATACGCCCATAGAAAAGTTCCGGTTGAACTTCATGGGTTTGTCTTGATGAACAATCATTACCATATGCTGGTAACGACTCCGAATGAAAATATTGATAAATTCATGGAGCACTTTAATCGCAGACTCAGCAATTGCATAAAAAAGTTTTCAGGCCATGAAAATCATAAATTTGCTAATCGATATAAATGGAGCATCATCAACTCACAATCATATTTAATGAATGTTTACCGCTATATATATCAGAACCCTGTCAGAGCAGGCATCTGTAATAAATGTATCGACTATCCTTTTTCAAGTTTAAACTTTCCAGCTTCACTACAAAAGAATTTGGAATTCATTCCACACCTCAAATATAAAGATTACAACAAGTGGATTGAACAAGTTCCCAAAAATGAGATTAATGAGGTAATAAAAAAAGGTCTCAGAAGAACAGAGTTTCAAGTTCCTCAAAAGACTCCTCGCTACTCTAGAACTTTTTTACTATTGACTCCTTCTACAGGCGAACGCAGTCAGTCAAGCCTAGAGAATTCTTATTTTATGTAAGTAGTAACTACTTGATATTTCCAAAAGGAAGCGTGTACCATAGAGCAATGCGCGATTTCGAAGTTAAGTACGTGGCCCCAAATGGTAAGGCCCATGAAATAAAAAAGTGGCTAGAATTAAATCTTGAGCCCGATGGTGATTTTCCGGAAGCTAAGATTTCTAGTATATATTTTGATACAAAAAACTTAGATTTTTATAACGAAAAGCTCAATAGTGATCATATAAAGTCAAAATTTCGAATCAGGTGGTATACTGATATCGATAGCGAGAAAGACTCCGATATTTGCTTCTTTGAATTCAAACACAAAGTTGGAAATACAAGACTTAAAAGAAGGCATAAAGCCGCAAATCAATTTTCAAAGTTAAAACTTACATCCAATAAGTTTTATAATTGCTTTCAAACTCTAGAACTGAGTCACTTACCACTGCCTTCAGCAATATTTCCCTGCTTTACTATAAGCTATACTCGAAAGAGGTTTATTGAACCCTCTTCAGGGCTTCGAGTTTGTATAGATTCAGATATACATATTTCAAACAACAATCCACTTCTTGTTCGTCGAAATCAAAGAAAAACCTTCTTGTCACAATGTGTTTTTGAAACAAAAGGAGAAATCCAAGCTTTACCAAACCGTTGTCTATTTTTTGAGTCAATGGGTTTGAAAAAAGAAGCCTTTTCAAAATACGATCGATGCTTTCACGAACTTATATCTAAGGAATACTAATGGAATTTTTTTATGATTTAAAAATGCTTAACACAGGAGGCATACAAAAAATGGCAACAATTGGCCTTATGCCTTTTTTCTTTATGCTACTTGTTTCTTTATTAACCTCGCTATTTATTTCTCACTTATATCTGAGGTTTTATGGAGTTAAAGGAACAGGAAGTACTGTTCACAGGGCCTTCCCTCTTTTGGGAGTTGCAATTACCGCCATATTTGTTAGTTTACAATTTTCAATACCATTATCCCTTGGCCTTTTAGGAGCTTTGTCTATTGTAAGGTTTAGAACTCCAATCAAAGATCCGGAAGAGATTGGCTTTATCTTACTAGTCATTGCCTCTAGTCTTTGTTGTGCAACTTTTAATCTTCCATTTTTATCGATCTTACTCTTGGCTGCAATTATCGGCCTCATTGTTTTAAAGGTGGATAAAAAATTTTTCAGAAAGAATTCAAATGAAGGAATATGCATCCTGAAAGTAAATAAACAAGACTTAGATTCAAATCAAATGATAATCCTAGATACTATTAACAAATACTTATCTTCAGCAAGTACAGATAGCCTAACAGAAGACAACGAGTGTTGTACTCTAACTTATAATTTTTCAAAACTAAGTGATGAGGATTCATTTAATTTAAGAAAAGCACTAAAAGAGATTTCTCAAAATATAGAGCTTAATATTTTTTATAATAATATTCGTAATTAAACCTTGTGCAAAATTTGAAAACTTTTTTTTATTTTTCAGCAATTACCGCCCTTACTATATTTTTAGTGAATGCTGATCATATAAAATCAATCCGTCAGTTAAAGAGAGTCTATGCCCAAACATCTGAAGACTCAAAAGAAATTTACAAAAGTAAAATTCATGCTGTCTATAATCCGTTAGATCAAAGTTATATTGTTACAGATGAGCTCAAAAAGCAGATTGAACTAGAGAATAACTTTGATTCTTCTGACTCTACATGGCCTATTATTTCTCTCAGAGTCGACCCAAGAGATTTATATAGTAATGAGAGAGGCATTATCAAAAATGATCAAAAACGTGGTCGTTTATGGGAACGTCCTGCTCACATAACATACTATAAAAATGGCAATGCTGTATTTAATTCAATGATCGGTATCAGGTTACACGGAGGAACAAGCAGAGATGGCAATGATCCAAAAAGCTTTAGGGCCTATTTTCGTAAAGGGTATCAAAAGAAAAGCTTCTACAATAAAGAGTCTCTAACCCTAAAAGAAAACTCTCCAATTAAACGTCTAGTTTTACGTTTCGATAAGCGGTATCACTTTTCACATGACTTGACCTACAAGATTATAAATAAACTAGGCGGCTTAGCACCTAAGCTACAACATGTAGCTCTCTTTTTAAATGGCCAGCTTTATGGCCATTATCACATGACTGAACATCAATCAGAGTTTCAACTTGAAAAAAACCTAGGCCATTCAAACTTTTTATTTTACAAACTCAAAAGTAATAACGATACGACCTCTCATCTTCTGTACGAAAAAGCTATCGATCAAGTTCGATACGCTTCCAGCCCAATTAGTTATACAGAGATGAATCAACTTTTTAACTTAGATAATTTTACAGCTCAAATGGCAACTACTATCTTTACAGGCATGACAGACTGGGCACAGGGATTTGTTTTTAAAGATCTTAGTCAACAAATACCACGCTGGGAATGGGTAACATGGGATCATGACAATGCTTTTTTTTTAGATAGAGCACGGTTAAAACTAAAAAGTGATACAAAGTTCTGGGAAAGTCCGGGGTTCAAAATAGCGAATGAGTTTCATACTGGAAGTTTAAGGTCGTTTTTGTTTAGAAGGCTATTATCTGAAAGTGATGAATTTCAAAGAAAACTTGTCCGAAAAATAGGAGATATTTTTGAGCTGTTATATCAAAGTAATTTTTTTCAAGATCAACTCATACATTATAAATCCCTTGCAGGTAATTCAAATAAAATGAACAAAGATATAAACCGCATAAAAACTTTTATAAAACATAGAAAAGCATTTTTATGTCAAGAGTCCCTAGAGTATTTAAAATATCCAATAGAAGGCTGTAATGAATAATATACTAAAAAAAACATTTTCAAGTAAAACTATCGTTTCTCTTTTTTTAACTCTATCAACAATCATTTTCTTTTTGTTTCTTTTTCTGAACTCATTTTACCCTACTTTATTCGTAGATGAGTCATTGTATGTCGGTGCCGCACTAAAAGTATTAAGCGGAGATCTTTTTTTAAGAGACTACTGGTTTGATAAACCATTTATGCAATTTTTTTGGATTATTCCGGGCATATTGTTTATGGGAAATAATATCATAGGTTTCAGTTTTTCAGGAATTATTGCCTCAGTATGGGCCCATATTAAGCTTAGTAAGATTATTGAGCAAAAAAGAACTCTATTCTCGATTTTAATTGCATTACTTTTTATAAGTAACCCATTTCACATCAAGTACTTTTCATCTGCTATGGCGGAGCCTTTTTTATTCATCTCTTTTACTTTTATAGTAACCCATTATTTTCAATTCCTAAGGACTCAAAATAAAAAGTTTTTAAGATACTCATATATTTGGTTCGCTCTATCATTTTGTGTGAAACAATCAACCTTCATGTGGGCACCCATATACGCAATAGTTTTCTTACTTCCTCAACTCAGTTTTAAACATATCAAAAATGAAATTTTATTTTTTCTGAAGTCTACAAGGTGGATTTGGTTCATTGCTTTTATTTACCAAGCAAGTAATACATCAAAATTTGCCGCAATAACGTGGTTTAGAAAGCTTGCAAATCAAAAAGACCCAAAAACTCTACTAGAGCATATCTCTTTTTGGCCACAAAACTTATTTAACACTCAAAGGTCAACATTACTTGCCATTTTCATCATCAGCGTATTCATCATCTATATCGGATATATCATTTATCAAGCGCGTAAACACAACTTCAAATGGAAAAAACTAGAAAGTTATTCCTACAAAAGTTTTGATGCGATAAATACAGACATTGTTGTTTTCATCTTACCAACTATTCTGCATTTTATAGGCTTTACTTTGGCAAATGCTGCTCATTATGAGCGATATATGTTTATTTTTAATTTACAACTCTATCTTTGCGTAATTCGTTTTGCATATTTACAAAATAAAAGAACAAATATCTGTCTTTCAGTTATCGCTTTAATCATTTTAATCTTTAATTTAAGCCAATTTGAGAAAGAAGAATTGGATACCCAAGCTTTAAAAGGTCGTCACTTAAGACAATCTAAATACTTACTACCACCTAACTCAAACGTGCACACAAGTCTTAAATGGCATATGTTTCCACTGGAGTTTGAATACTTCTTAGATGCTTGTATGAAACCAAGATGCCTTCAGTACTTTGGGCGAAACTTAAAAATCAATGATCATCAATTTCTTATTGATAGAAGTAAAGACTTTAATATTGTAAAAATCATCCCGTCTTGGAATGAAGAAAAACTAATAACTCAAAAAACATCTAAAAACATCTGGGAACTGCTTCATCGGAAATTACGCCTAGGTAGTGATATGAAGATAAAAAATATTCGTCAGGTATCCAAACTTTCAAAGTCTGAACACTTTAACCTTTTAAAAGACTCTGAAACATGGGAGGTTATATATGGAAATCAAAACCTATCCCTTAGATTAAATATACATTTTCTTATTACTCCAGGATCGCTAAATCAAAATTACATAGAAACAACTTTTGGACAACCCTCACAGCTTTGGTTCTCTGCCCATGTATCGGAAGCTGTTATTACAATTAATGAGTTTGATTTAGATATTTTTACTTTATTTGAAGCGCTCTATAAAACATATACAATACAATTAGAGCTAATCAATTATAAGAACTTACCGACAGAGAAAATTGACTTTGTCTCTACGGAGGACTCTTCATTTATCAAGTTTTCTATACTAAATTACTCTCAAAGGAAAAATAATGAATAAAATATCTCATATGTCTTTTTATATTCTTTGTCTTTTGTATGTTTTCTTAGTTTTCCTTGTGATGAATTTTAAGGACATGTACTATACTTTAGATTTTGAGGATGGGCCTGTGGAGTTGCTTGGAGCTCTCGCTCTTCTTATTACAAGTATAATACTTTGGACTACTGCAGTTAAAAGAAAGAAACAAATTAAAAACAAGGACTACAAGTTCTGGGCATATATCGGAGCAGGAGTGCTTTTTTTCTGGGCAGCAGGAGAAGAAATTAGTTGGGGCCAACATATGCTAGGAACAACAACGCCTGATTGGCTCAAGGCGGTAAATGACCAAAATGAAACTAACTTACATAATATAAATAAGAAGTTTTTTGATCGATGGCTCGAACGTATGACCTTTTTACTTGCCGTAACAACTTCTATTTTACATCTAAGAGGAAAAGATCGTCTTTTCGGCTTTAAGATGCCCTTAAATTCATTATGCCTCGCCTTTTTACTTTTACCCATCTATAGGAAACTTGGTGACTGGAACCAAGACGTTTGGCCTATTGGCTATCTCTTTTTTATTATCTATCCGTTCTTAGCAATTAGAAATAAAAATAAAACTCTGGCATTACAATGTTTTTGTTTTTGTCTAACGACATTTATCGTTTGGTATTTTCATCATCACAATTGGCACCATCTTTTTGGAGATGGAGGTAATATTCTCCATGAAATTAGAGAAACATGTTTTGCTTTATTATGTATTGCTTTTTCAAGTTGCCTATATCTGGATGAAAATCAGAATATAAAAACTTAATATTATTTTCCCACTAAAGTCGCATTTGGAATATTGTAATAACGTTTTATTTTAGGAAACTTCTCATCAATATCTTTGAACATAATAGTTCGTGGAATTTCTTTTTCCGTTAAATAGTCTAACTCAACGATACTATTTTTATCAGAACTAAATATTTTGGAAAACCTCTGATCCATTAATTCTAAGTATCGAGGATACTTAGTTAGTCCATCTTGTATTATAAAAAATGGATTATAAAAGAAAAAACTGACTACAAACAAATACAAAAAAGTTTTTTTATTCATTGTAGATATAAACTTCCTAGGCCAAGAAAACTTCTCGTAAAATTTATGATAAATTTGCCAAGCAAGAAATGGAAATACTAGCTGGTATAAGAACATGACCATATTTAAAGTTCGATCATTTGGCCTTCTCCCCATTCCCCACAGAGAAGGGGCCATAGTCACATATATAAGGCCCAATGAAGTGAGTAAAACAAACCAAAAGTTAAATTTTATAGTTTTACCTAGCTCAAAGCTTTGTAATATTTGCTTAATATTTTTCCTGAAAAAAACAAATAAGGCGATATAAAAAGGACTTAAAAACTTTATACTATAAATAATAGTATAAGTAATTGAATTGGTAAGAGTGAATAGCACATCATGTGATCGCTCAAAACGTGAAGCCCTCACTCCATTACCAGGGGCAAGAACGACTATTAAAGAAGAGAGCATGCTGATTATTAATAATATTATTAAATCGCTAGGTAATTTTTTATCTTTATAAATGAAATATACACAGGTCATAAATAGCAAGAAGCAATGAGCAAGCATTATCGTTTCGTTTAAACCAATTATTAAAATGGTAAGTAATACCATCGCTATAGTTCTATAATTTTTCTTCTCTTGGTAGAGGTTTTTATACAACAATGCAAAGAAAATTAACTCTAAAATTAAAGGCAAAGTATAAGTGATTGAACCAGACATCCAATAAATATTCTGGTCTAGTGAAAAGTGACGCATTAAATAGATCGCAATAATTACTATTGAAATTTTATATATTTTATATATTTTATATTGGTCAAAACCATTTAATAAACTTCTAAGAAAATAGGCCAAAGAGAGAACTAGTCCAATAATCAAACATAGAGGAATTAAATGATAACCAAAATACCATCTCCAAGTAAGAGGATTAAAACTAAGTATCGCTGTGGCCAAATATCTGCCGTTCCAATTTAGATACTCATATACTTGAGAATTCCAAAAACCTTTTTCAATTGACTTGAGTGCATACTCATAATCATCTACCGCTGGATAAGCTATAAAACCAAGAGCACATAAAATAACTAAGAAAATTAAACATCCATAAAAGACTATCGTTTCTAGTTTATATATTTTTTCCATAATTTAAACAGGTCTCCCAGAACTCTTGGTAAGTCTTTTGTAAAATTCACCTTACTGCCCGGAACATCTGTCCATTCCAGTAAAGGATATTCAATAATTTTTTTATGCTGAATTTTTATTAAAATTTCGATATCAAAAACCCAGTTTGTTATAAAGCGTGAATCAAAAGCTTTTTGAGAGCACTCTAAAGAAAAAATCTTAGCTCCACATTGAGAATCATAAGAACTTACCTTTAAAATAAAAGAAGCTATAGTTGCAAAAGCACGTCCTAGATAATGCCTTATTTTAGATCTTTGAATATTTGAGCCCAGTCTTGAAACGCGACTGCCCCAGACAGAATCGGCTTGTTGTGAAATTGCAAGTTTCAACATATTTTCTACTTCCCATAAAGGAGTCGCAAGATCAGCATCCCAATAACCTACCCAATCATATTTTTCTAAAATTTTCTCTGACTTGGCATAATTATACGCATCGAAGACAACCTGCGCTTTTCCTTTGTTTATATTTGTTGTGTACAAATATATTTCTTCATTATTAACAACAGGCTTTATTAATTGCTCAGTTCTATCCTGTGAACCATCATTAGCAAATAAAAATGAGATCGAAGACGAGTACTTCTTAAACTCATCCAACTTCAAGCGGTTTTCTTCATTGTAACAAGGAACGATTAATAATACGTTTACATTATTCATTTATAAATCTCATCAAAGTCTTCTCTTTTCTTGATTGGTCTAAAAAAGTTTAATCTAGATTCTAAAGAATTTAAATTTAAAAAGCCGATCAATGGTTGCTCAAACTCTTGTCTAAAATACTTATCTAAATTTAGCATACAAGAGCCAATTGCCCCTTCAAGTTGAGTATACTCAACACCATCAACTTTTTTTACATTCTTTATTAAGTCAGGTGATATAATTTTTTTAAAACTTGATTCATTTACGGTTTTCAACTTTTGATCTAATTGCTTTTTTAGAGCATATGTATTGATAAGAACGATATTGGTATTAAAAAAAGATGAATTATCTTCTTCTCTGAGTCCTAATTGCTCAAAAAGCTCTAACTGGTTTGCTTTTTCGGCCTGTGCTTTTTCAACAATTGTAACATAGGGCCTATCGTTTTTTACAAGTGCTAATTGGCCACCCTTTTTATCATTCTCTGTTTTAGTAGTGGTTATCATTACAATCGGAAGTTCATTGCGAACCATCCAGTTTAAAATTTTGTGGTCAGGGGTAGATTGTAAATCCTCACCATTGCCAATTACAAATAATTCTTTTCTTAGTTCATTTTCTCTGAAAACTTTCAGTAATTTATAAAAGCCTAAAAAACCATGTCCCGCAGGAGCAAGTCTTTCAACTGTTAACTCTCCATCTTTTATTGTAGGCATCATCAATTGCTCAATACTCTCTAATCTTTCAAGTTTTGAGCCTTCAAACCATTTAATTAAAGACTTTCCTTCAAAGTCTTTTTGCCAATTACGCTCTAATGCTTCCTTGGTTTCTTCATTATATAAATCAACGTAATTAATTTTTTTATAAATACTCTTCGCGCTAAGTTCAATCGCTTTTTCCAATTGCGCCTGAGCAATAGAAATCATTCTTCCATTTTTAGAAATAAAAAGATCTGTTCCCTTTGCTCCTAACTTTTCACGATTTTCATACTTCAATATTAAGTCTTGTCTCTTTACACTTGTTCCTAGACCCGCTTGCATTTTACAAATAGTTAATTCGTAATTGCCTAGCTCTGCCGTACTATCCTCTAATGTTTCATAATTTGCAAAATCAACAGGCTCATTAGATAAATCCAAAGAACTGAATGAGTAAATATTTGATTCGTTTTTTCCATCATTCAAAACTAAGTCTATTTGTTCTTTTGCTTTTAGCTTTTCATATAAAGCTTCAAAATAATCGATATTTACTCTGAAAAAATTAGAACTGTTTTCAAGTTGTTCTTTTAAAATATTTAGCATTGTATTTCTCGCATAAAATCAATATTTTCTTTGTAAGTATGCACTGAATATTCAAGACCTTTTTCAAAGCTTACTTTAGGAGTCCAACTTAAAACTTTTTTAGCTTTTTCGATATCGGCCCATGTTTCTTTCATATCTGCCTTGTGAAAGTCCAAATAATTAATTTTTGCTTTTTTACCCAGTAAACCTTCTAATATTTCTATCATCCGTTTTACACTTATGGGATTATTTCCCCCTCCAAGATTGATTATCTCAAAGCCTAATTCCTTCTCGCCTGCCAAGATTGTCCCTTCTGCAATATCATCGACATAAGTAAAGTCTCTTGCCTGGGTTCCATCTCCATATAATTGAATCTCTTGTCCTCGATCTATCCATTTCATAAATCTAAATTGTGCCATATCAGGCCTACTATTGGGTCCATAAACGGTAAAGTATCGAACTATACTCACATCAACTCCATAGAGATGATGATATGTATATGCCATCATTTCTGCAGACTTTTTAGAAGCTGCATAGGGCGATATCGGAGTATTCACTTCCAAGCTCTCATTAAAAGGCATTGGCAATCCCGCATACAATGAACTCGTAGAAGCGAGAACAAACTTTTTTACTTTATGATTTTTCATTTGTTCTAATAGATTCAATGACCCCTGAGAATTAGTGCTAAGATATATGTCAGGGTTTTCCATTGAATACCTTACACCTGCTCTTGCCGCTAAATTATAAACGGTATCAAACTTATATTTTTCAAACAGAACAGTTAATTTCTGCTTGTTTTCGATATCAATTGGGTAAAACTTAAAATTTTTATAAGGCTTTAGACTTTCTAAGCGAAAATGTTTCAATCTGACGTCATAATAATCATTTAAATTGTCGATACCAATTACTTGGTAGTCTTTCTCTAAAAGTTTTTCTGCTGTTTTATGGGCAATAAAGCCAGCAACGCCGGTAATTAAAATTGTTTTCATACTTAATACTTATCACAACTTTTTAAATGTGACACTTTACAAAGCTATCAATTATTAGCTATTCACATGCCATGAACAAATTAATTCTAGTTTTCTTAGTCGTTTTACTCAATGCTCAAACATTGTTTTGTGCAGAAATACAAATATACAAACCCAATAGCAGTTTAATTGCTAACCATGGCCATGTTGAAGTCTTTACCATCACTACAGTTGGTGAGCTAACTCGATATTATCTTGAAAGTAATAATATTCCTCATATTGCAGGGGAACATGGAGTGAACTCAATCTATAATACACCTGTAGGATTAGAAACCTATGAGATCATTTCTGATTATCATATGAAAGTTTATGGATGGTGCTTCGCAGTGGATGGCCTACTAGGCTCAACTTTAATGAGTCAGGCGATTTTTGATCCTCAGAAAAATGAAACAATTTCTTGGTATTATGGATATGCAGAATACTTCAAAGGTGAATGGATCGGTTATTGCCTATACTAATTATAGATCTGTATCTGACTCGATGACATAAGACTTTTAATTGATCGTCATAGAAGTATTTTACAGCATTAAATTTTTCTTGCTCTGATTTGGCAACATGAATTTTTGTAGATAATTTTTTATTTTTTGCCAAAGAATTGGCAAGAGAACTTAACTCTAAAATATATGGTTGATCCTGTGTCTGTACCATGCTCGTACGATGGCAAATCTTT
Source organism: uncultured Oligoflexia bacterium (assembly GCA_950061135.1). Taxonomy (GTDB): domain Bacteria; phylum Bdellovibrionota; class Bacteriovoracia; order Bacteriovoracales; family Bacteriovoracaceae; genus CATLVU01. The sequence goes on along the minus strand of CATLVU010000032.1, from coordinate 6,090 downwards.
AAAGTTTATTTACAATAAACTGATTCATAGAAACTCCTTGCAAAGATGATTCAATTGCAATTTTTCTATGCTTCTCAGGTGGCATGCGAACACGAAATTCACCACTAAACTTATGAAGGCTAAAAGGTTCAGGTAATTTTTCTCCATCTTCTTTCATCCACTTTAAAGTCTCAAGAGCAACAACTTTAATTTCTTTTAATGCCCCTTCTTGTGTTTTTCCATGTGCAGCTAATGAAGACAATTCAGCACATCTTGCAATATAAATATTATCTTCAGCATCAAACTCTATATTATAGGAAAACTTATTTACTAAATCTTTTAACTTATTCATTTGCTTTCCTCCATTTTTATTTTTTTCAATTTTATTAGAGCCTCTTTTACTTGCTTCACTTGATAAGCTTTGGCCTTGTTTCCATCTTTTTGAATGTTAACTCTTGGATGGCCTGGCCATGGCATTTTAAACACATGGTGGCTTCCTGTTATTCTAGGCCCTTCAAAAAAGTCCTCACAAATTTTTAAAAGGACTTTAAATTTAATATTTTTATCACTCTTGAGAGCTTCCAATGCTTCTTCAATACTCATATACAAATGGTATCATATATAGCACCATTGTCAATATCGGTACATAATATCAATTACTTGAGCTAAAAAAGATAAACACATGGACGGATTTTCAATAAGTTGTAAGCTCTGCCATAAAACTTTCTATATATGCAAGAGCTGTTACCGAGGCCATAAATACTGTTCATACAGATGTAGGCGTAAAGGTTATTTGATTAAACAAAAAACTGCTCAGGTTAAATATCAAAAGACATTTAAAGGGCGATTCAAACATGCCCTACGACAAAAAAAGTATCGCTTAAAAGTCTTGCATCAGAAAGTGACTCATAAAACTTATAGTGAATCAAAAATTGAAGTAAACACAGTCTCAACAAAAACAGATCAATGCATGATTTGTAAAAAGTATATTTTTAGAACTTTTAAAAGTTTTGAGAAATATCAATTTTTTAGGAGCTATTATGAAAAGACTTAAAACAATTAATGAAATCTCCCATGAGTTTGGTGTTTCAAAAACTATTTTGTACTCACAAATAAAAACAGATCCAACGTTTCCAGTCGTAAATATCGGACTAAAGAAAAAATATATGATTGATACGACCTCTTATTTAGCATGGCTTAAAAAGCAAACAATTAGACCTGTTAAGTTTAGCGGAGAAGAACTTTTGAGGAGGTTTGCCAGATGAATACTAAAGACTTTAAATCCAAATTAAAAGCAATAAAAGGAAACAAGTTTCTTATTGAGTATATTCATCCATTTACTCAAAAAAGAGTTCGAAATAGATTTAATACTTATAGAGAAGCAGTTGCCTATCAAAAAGAATTGGAACATCAATATAAAGAACATCCTGAAAATCCATATCTTGATATGAAAGTATCAGAGCTAATAAATCTTCATCTGGAAGAATGTCCAAAATCAAGAATGATGGATAGAAAAAATAATTTTTTAGATTTTTACAACACATTTGCTGAATACAAACTAAAAGAAATAAATGTTTTTGAACTAAAAAAATGGTTTGAAAAACGCAAAAAAGAAAATGATTACTCAGATTTGACACTGATCCATATCAGAGGAAATCTTAATCATTTTTTTGGCTTCTTGGTTGATATAGGCGCTTTAATGGTTAGCCCTCTTGCACAAGTAAGGTTTAATCGAAATCCACCACCCAAAAGACCTAGAGTATATCTAACAGAAAATGAGATTCGTTTAATTTTAGAAAATGCTAAAGAATATAGTCCAAGATTTTTGTATCCTGTTTTTTATACGCTCATTCATACAGGAGCAAGAAGGCAAGAGGTATTCAACCTTAAATGGTCTGACGTTGACCTACAAAGAGGTGTTCTTATGTTTAGAGAAACAAAAAATGGGACAAATAGAACTATTAAAATGAGCAATAATTTATATCGTTTTATCGAGTCATGGCCTAAACAAAATGAATGGCTTTTTACCAATCCAGAAGGAGGACAAATAGGTCGCTCACAATTTGGACGTCACCATGTATCGTTTAAAAATGCTTATCCCAATGGTAAAGATTGGCGATGTCATTCATTACGTCATAGTTTTGCCTATAACTTTTTAAAGAAGGGAGGACATATGTATGAACTTCAAGCGATTTTAGGCCATAAATCAATTCATATGACTATTGATCTTTATGGAAACTTAAGAGCTGAAGATGTAGAAAATCCAAGTCCTTTTGATTTATAAAGTATTCACTTGCGAGTCAGGACCTTAGTCACAGAAAGTGCATCAAAAACGAGTCAGGTATATAATTGGGTTTAGTGGCAATGTTGCCAAAAGATTGGCATTAATTTTATTTAGATTGGATCTGCAAGTACAGAGAGCTTAGTTCATGATTATAAGACACGATAGTTTGATAATCAGAGAAGGTTTTTACTGATTTTGATGCTGTCTTTTATTTTCTTGTTGAAGTCGCTCTAAAACACTAAGTAATTCGTTTCTCTTGTTTTTCTTCAGGAGTATGATCAATCGTTCACCAGAGGATAAATTAATAAAAACATGATCTACAAATGATAAATGGTTTTTGGGATTAATCTTAGCGGAGGCTTTTTGAATGCCATAAGAGGCTATAGAATTAACATTTCTCTTTACTCGATTTTTTGAGTTTAGATCAAATCCTGAGATAGTACTATTGTTTATAATTATTAAGTATTTACGATGTTTAAAAGCACTTAAGACAGGTATAAATACAAGCAAGAATGAAACAACTATAACAAATGGTTGAAGCGTTATCTCGCCAGAATTAATATATGATATCCAGTGCATAAAAAATAGAAATATTAAAGCAAATAGAATACTACCTCGATAGTCTTCTACAGAAGGTTTGTATTGATAAGATTTTTGATCAATCATTCAGGAACCTCATTTTTTCCACCTTTATTATCAAGTTCTTCTTCAATTATTGGTCCAAAAAACTGTACCGCACTATCTGAAAGAGCTCCAGCGTAATTGATTAAGAAAGCTCCCGACTTACCATCAATGATCGTTCCCATGTGTGCGAAGTATCCACCCAATAAGGCTGATGCCCCTATTTGTCCTAATTCACGACTTGAAATTTTTCCATCATCACTCAGTGCCGTCCCTGTACTAAAAATAGTCGATGAAACAGCCCCTGCTGCAAAATATCCAATCTTCGGAGCTAAATATGGTATTGCAAGGCCAGATAGGAATCCAACACCAAAAGCACTGAAAGCGTCTCCCGCACTAAAACTACCCCCTGTAGCACCAACTCTTGCTGCTTGTATTGTTAGGTTTGCAAGTCCAACTGTAATTCCCGTATTTATAGCTGCTGCAAGAATAGTGGAACCAACAAAAGCAGCTGTTACAAAAAATCGTCCACTAGGATCAGTATTTATTATTGGATTTCCTCCTGCATATACATACTTATTAATTAAAGTAATTGGAGAAGCTTTTTTCCCCGGATGCGGATCTTCTTGAATAAACCTCCCAATATCAGGACTGTAAAACTAAAGCCGGTGATAATATAAACCGTGCTCCGTCTCGCAAAGGTATTCATTATTAAGTCTTTTACACTTATCTGCAACACGAATAAACTCTTTCACTTCTTTACCCTTGTTGATTTTAATAGACTGGGACCTTGAAATGTCAATTCTTGAGGTATTTACAGGCCTGAGCAAATGATGATTAATAATCATTCCAACTCTTTTTCTAAGTAATTTATAATAACTAGATTGCTCAGATACGAAATGCTCATTAATTTTAATAAAGCTTTGCCTCCCTTCTCTATTTGGCAACATCTCTTGGATTTCTTTATCAAACTGAGCTAAATGCGCAGATATATTATCCATATTCTTTTTTACTTTTAAAATATCTTTTAACTCTCCATCAACTGAAGATCTTTTTAAAGAAAACTCCCCTACTCCAATATTTTTATGTTTATCAAAAAAATTCGATTTTTTATCGAGTAAGATTTTATCTTCTAATACTGTTATAAAAACTTCGTGTATGGCCTGTTCTGTTGGGTAAGCATAATGAATTTTTAAATCTTCAGAAAACCCATAAACAGGCAGTAGTAATAATATCATTAGAGCTATTTTCATCATTGCTCCTCCACACTAGTCCAGATACTGGGATCATCACAATAACTAGGTTTGTTTTTACATGCAGGATCGCTTATGGAAATTTGAGAATAACTAGTACAAGTGTTAAATTTTTCTAGTCCTAAATTACAATTTCCTGATAAAAGTTTTTTATAATCTATAGGACGTAATAAATTATCAAGCTGTCCACGTCTTGGAATTTTTAATAGTCCATTTTCAATACGCATTTTCCCATTAGACTTTCCAAGTATTGATTCAACTTCCTTCATACCCTTTGGACATGAGCTTCTTGATGGCTCGGGATTTAATAAGTGCTTTTTTATTATTTTGATTTCTTTTTGGCATTCTTGAGGGGAACCTTCACAGCTACAACTGACTGTATTATTAAATACCAATGCTTCATTCTCAGTGTAAGATATTTCAAAGTCTCTTACTGAGTATCTAAAGCGATTACTAGAGTTTTCTAAAACTTTAATATCCCTATCAAAGTTTTCTAAGTCAACCAGTTTTCCTATAGTCCCACTATACATACCTCTGCTTGAACATGTTATTGCACTTAAATCGCTTGGAGTCGTTCTTATAAAACTACTCATTATAATCTTTGGTTTTTTTGTTAGTAAATTCTGACAAGTTTGAGTTTCACACTGACAAGAGACTTCTTGGTTTTGCTTATTAAAAACTGAAGCCTGAGAGTTCATAACACTATCATGATCATGACTTGCACGACAGGTATAATCTAATTCATGTTCCTCATACTCATCTCGAAGACCTGCAATATGTAAAACTTCATGAAAAATGGTTGGACAGGAAATATCTTCTGGGTAATTACCTGAATCAGCTCTTCTAAGCTCACCATTTTCTTTTAAAGGGGACACTATATTTATTTGGTGATCAGGAGGCATTTTATCAATGCCATCTTCGTTCTTCCAAAAACGTAACTCAAGTTTTTTTCCATCTGGTGTTTTTAAATTGGGTCCGACAGACTTTAAGCACTGATTTACTTTTTGCCTCATTTTAGATTCAGAACTTGTGTTATCAGCATTAAAATCAAGGTTAAAAAGTAGTTCATACTTATTTGATGTATTAACTATTGTATAAGCATGCCCTCCTTTGTTGACTGAATCCTTCCCCCAGCCTGACACCACTTTATACTGCCCTTCACCAACTTCTTGACACTTAGTTATCTGATCAAACTCTCCTGATAGAATTTTCTCAATAGCCGTTCCAATAGTAGGCTGAGAACACAATATTTCATGTTCAAGATCAGAATTAATCTTTCCCATAGAATAATAAATTGCATCTTGAATGCGTTTAACTTCACTTTTAATAACTGGACAACCATTTTGACAAATTTCATCTTTAAAAAGATCATCCCCCAACAGAGAGGCTTTTTGTTCGATGTATTTATAGACAATGTCTTTTTTACAACTTTTATTTAAATTATCAAATTGTGGTGAATTTATATAATCTTCAAATGGTTTTTGAAAACTTAGCTTATTAGGAACCCCGTAGTTTTCCCATGTAGTTCCTTGGGTACAACCATCCCAAAAGCCATAAAACCTTTCAAACATCCCTTTCGGATTTGAGTAGCGATTTAATACTTCTGGATTACTATGACCCCTTTGACTAAGAAATTCCCATTGTTCATTTTCATAGCTATTGATTCCAAGTCTCTTAAAAAAAGAATTTCCGTATGAATTCGTACTAATAAAAAATAAACAATAGATTAAGAATAATTTCACGTATTAATTAAACCATATTTAGCAAATGGTATTAAGTAGGAAACTTCTCTCTAAATATCGTATAATTGTAATACTCCATCCAGGCTTTCTTTACTCCCGACTAAAACGGTCGTGATTTTCTTTTCCTGAAGTAAATGTTCGGCTTCCACTAACTTTTGATCAGGTGAGATAAAAATTGGGTTATTACTGCAAATCTCTTTTGCTGTTAACT